>URJE01000018.1 GCA_900547965.1 uncultured Eggerthella sp.
CAGAAGAAAAAGGGCAGCAAGGTCCTGCTCCGCGTGCTGGCCTGCGTCGGCGTGGCTGCGCTTGGCTTCGGCGGCGGTCTGGGCGGTGCTGTGGTCGCCAGCCGTGCGGGCCTGACAGGCAACCAGGTGGTTGTCCAGCAGGTAGAGCGCAGCACGGACGCCACCGCCGCAGGCAGCACCGATGGCACAAGCATGAGCGTGCAGCAGATCGCGTCTGTCGTCTCGCCCAGCGTTGTCGCCATCACCACCGAGCAGATGAGCAGCAGCCAGACCTGGTTCGGCGGCTACTACGTCCAGAGCGGTGCCGGTTCCGGCGTCATCATCAGCCAGGACGGCTACATCCTGACCTGCGCCCACGTCGTCAGCGGCGCGACCAGCGTAAAGGTGCAGCTGAACGGCAGCGACGAGAGCTACGACGCCACCGTCGTCGGTCAGGATTCCACCTCCGACATCGCGGTGCTGAAAATTGATGCTACGGGCCTGACCCCGGCGGTCATCGGCGACAGTGACGCCCTGGCCGTGGGCGAGGTCGCCGTCGCCGTCGGCAACCCGCTGGGCACGCTGTCCAACACTGTCACCGATGGCATCGTCAGCGCGCTGAACCGTCAGGTCACCGTGCAAGACAACGATATGACGCTGATCCAGACCGATGCGTCCATCAGCCCGGGCAACTCCGGCGGCGGCCTGTTCAATGCGAACGGCGAGCTGATCGGCATTGTCAATGCCAAGTCCAGCTACAGTGAGGCCGAGGGCATCGGCTTTGCGATCCCCATCAACACAGCCATGGAGATCGGCCGGCAGCTGATCGAGAACGGCAGCGTGGCTCGTCCCGCGCTGGGCGTCAAGATCATGGATGTGACCGACGCCCAGACCGCCCAGCAGCTGGGTGTCTCCACGATGGGCGTCTACGTTGTCGAAGTCACAAAGGGCAGCGGTGCCGACGCCGCCGGTGTACAGGCGGGTGACCGCGTGCTGGCCGTCGATGACACCGCCGTCAGTGATTCCTCCGCGTTGAAGAATTACCTGAAGGACAAGGGCATCGGCGACACCGTCAACCTCCAGGTCGAGCGCGACGGCAAGGTGCTGACGCTGGCTGTTACGCTTGGGTCCAGCGCACAGTAAAAACAATATAGAAACAGGGATGCAGACCGAAATCTGCATCCCTGTTTTTTGTTTGAATGGCTTCCCTCTCGGGGGAAGCTGTCAGCGGCCCCGCCCGCTGACTGATGAGGGGGAACCGTGCCATTATGGCCCGGCATCGGGTTGCCGCCGGAAGTCTGCCCCTCTCAGTGGGTCGGCGTCCACCCCTGACTCCTCACTCAGTTCTGATCCTTACTTTTTCCCACCAGCGCAGCCAGCACGCCAAAAATCAGGCTGGCCGCTATGCCGCCGGACGCCGCCGTCAGGCCGCCGGTAAACGCACCGGGCAGGCCGCACTCGTCCACGGCATTTTGCACGCCCTGGGCCAATAAATGCCCGAACCCCAGCAGCGGCACGCTGGCCCCCGCCCCGGCGAAATCCGCCAGCGGCATCGAGGTCATGTCCGTGAACCTCATGCTGCCCGAGGGCGACATGCCCGTGGCCTGGCGCGGCCCGGTCGTCACCGGCGCCATCAAGCAGTTCTGGCAGGAGGTGAACTGGGGCGATGTGGACTACATGTTCGTCGACATGCCTCCGGGAACTTCCGACGTGTTCCTGACGGTCTTCCAGTCGCTGCCCGTGGACGGCATCGTCACCGTGTCGGCTCCCCAGGAGCTTGTGGCCATGATCGTTGGTAAGGCCGTGAACTTGGCGAAGTCGCTGGAGGTGCCGGTGGTGGGCCTCGTGGAGAACATGGCCTACTTCAAGTGCGACGAGTGCGGCAAGGAGCACCACATCTTCGGCGAGCCCCAGGGCGCGGCCGTGGCCGAGAAGTACGACATCCCTGCGGTGGCCACGCTGCCGATGGATCCGACCTTCGCCCGTCTGGTGGACGAGGGCAAGGTAGAGGCCTACGAGGTGGAAGGCGCCCTGGACGGCATCATCGACCAGATCGTCGCCGCATCTGAGGCCGAGTAAAGCCGGAGCTGCGAGGGACGCGAGCGCCGCTAGCGGGAATTTCCAAAATTCCTGAAAAAAGTTCTTGCGCGTCGCGTCCGTTGTGTTAATATAGTTCTCGCACTTTTTCGGGGCCTTAGCTCAGCTGGGAGAGCGCATGGCTGGCAGCCATGAGGTCAGGGGTTCGATCCCCCTATGCTCCACCATTTATTCAAAAGGGTTCGCTTAAAGCGGGCCCTTTTTGCATTGTACCGCAATCTTTTGAGGGCTATTCTTGCAGCGCCCAGACGGGAGATGATCGTGAAAGTTGCAGTTAGTGCATGTTTACTAGGAGTCCGATGCCGTTTCGATGGCCGCTCAAAGCCTTCCATGGAAGTGCAGCGTTTTCTGGAATGCCATGAATGTCAGGTGGTGAAAATCTGCCCGGAGATTATGGGCGGGCTCCCCATCCCCCATCCTCCTCACGAGCAACGCGTGCTTGACGGGCAGGTTTGCGTGGTCGATGCCGAGGGGAACGATCACACGGAAGCATTCGAGGCGGGCGCTCGGGCTGCTTGCGCTTTGGTTTGCGATTCAGGCTGCACCCATGCCATCTTGAAGGCGAAAAGCCCTTCATGCGGCGTTGGGGAAGTGTATGACGGCACTTTTTCCGACGTACTGGTGCCGGGCGATGGCGTTGCGACAAAAATGCTCAAAGAAGCTGGTGTTGTTGTGGCGACTGAAAAAAATTTCCGGCAGCGCTTCGGCTGCTGTAGCATCTGATGGCGCTGCACCGCCAGAGAGGGACTACCGGGGAAGGCGTACATATTCTCCGGCTATCTAGCAAGGCCGATTCCCTTGCCGAGCATGTCAGCTTGGCGGGCACGCTGCTGGGGGGTTATCCCAGTGCCGCCAATTCTTCGGTACTTGCTTGCTTCAAATAGTTATCGGCGGCGGTAATTGCCCGACCTTTTGCACCTTGCACCACGGTGATGCCAGCAGCCCTCATACTTTCTGCGTCTTTTTCCGAAATGGTGCCACACAAGAGAACCTTGACCTCTATCTGTCGCAAGAAATTTGCCTGCGATCCGCAAAGGTGCCCTTGGCTAGGGAGGTTCCGAGAGTCTACGAGCTCGCCGTTTTGAACCTGGTAGAAGTTAAAGTTGGTACAACAGCCGAAATGGCTGCTGACATCCAAACCCTCACTTGCAACGGCAATTCTCATGACTTCCTAACATCATTTCTGGTACCTGAGTCAACGATAGTCTTTTCTACGGTTTTGAAATACACCTTTCGTCCAAGGGTGCTATCTGGGGTGCGATAGGGATCTGAAAAAAATTTTCGAAAAAGTACTTGCCATATTTTCTGAGCTTTGCAATAATAACCGAGCTGTTGCTTCGCAGTAAGCAATAAGTCCCCATCGTCTAGCGGTTAGGACGCGGCCCTTTCAAGGCTGAAACACGGGTTCGAGTCCCGTTGGGGGCACCATGAATGAACAGGCTCTGCTTTGCAGGGCCTTTTTTCTTATGTAGGCAGACAAAAGGAGTTGGCTTGAAGAAGCTCATCGCCCAGTTCATGAAATTCGGTATCGTTGGCGTCATCGCATTTGTTATCGATTACGGCGTGATGATCTTCCTCACCGAGGTATTTGGCGTTCCCTACCTCATCAGTACCACGGTTTCTTTTGTCGTTTCGGTGATCTTCAACTATTTCGCTTCTATGCGCTTTGTGTTCAAGCGCAAAGACGATATGAGTCGCAGGCGCGAATTCATCATCTTCATTGTGCTTTCTGTTTGCGGCTTGGGCATCAACGATCTTCTTATGTGGCTCATGGTTGACAGCCTCTACATCGACTACCGTCTGTCAAAGATCGTTGTTACGGTTGTTGTGGCGGTATGGAACTTCGTAACTAGGAAGATTTTCCTCGAAGCTCACGATTAATTCGGGCGATAATATTCTTTGCTGAAATGGTGTAAGGCAGACATTTCAGGAAAGGGGAGGCTCATGAATGTATCGTTCAAAACCATCCGCCGTTCGGGCGATAAGGTTTACATCTTGTCTGAGATTTCCGGTTACGACGAGCGTCTCCCTGTGGTGCTTGCTGCTTCGACGGAATCGGGCGCCCGCATCCCGTCGGATACCTTTCCCTATTGCGATGTGGCCGACCCTCTGGCTTTGCGTCAGGTTCTTTCTGACGGTGCGTTGGCCAACAGGGAAATGCCCCTCCCTCCTCTTCATACCAAGAATTCTGCCGGTGTGCGTTTTTTCGTCATCGCGCTTCCTTGGCTGAGCTGTCGTAGGTGGGAACTCGAATTCAATGCCATAGATTCATCAGGCAACGTTATTACCTCTTGCCGTAAGGTACTCGATGTTCGGGCAACCAGCCTGAAGGTGATGGCGCCTCAGCGCAGCGGAGCGGTGCCTTCCCTTATCGAAGATCTCGATGGCCGCTTTATCCATGATCGCATCCACGTGAGCTTTTTGCGCGCATTTGAAACCGGCGACAAGATTCGTGTTTCAGCATTGCTGGAAATGCCGTACCACGAAGCGAGCGTGGTCGAATGCGATTTCCTTGATAAGACGGGGCGCCGACTCGATCTCAAGCCTGTCATCGTAGAGGATTCCGTCTCGCAAAGCCCTGGGTATGGCGCTTTGCGACGTCGTTATATCGAGCTTTCGTTCTTGGTCGATGCCAATAACCCCCAGGTATGTCTCTGCGCAACCGACACTGCATCTACCGTGGCGCCCGGGTTTGCCATGTTGGGTAATCGCACCCTTGAATCCCTCGTTGACGAATTCGACGAGCAGACTACGAGTGCGGCGCTTGACCCCGAATACCATGAGTGGTTCGTGGAACACCATCGTGCCGATGTCCCAGATTTGCTCGAGCAGGTGGCAACCCGTTTCGATTACGAGCCTCTTTTCAGCATCGTTTGCCTGCTTGACGACACCCCATCGCACCACGTCCACGATCTTATGAACTCCATTGCGCTCCAGAGCTATGGCCGCTGGGAGCTTATTTTGGTCGATGCTGGGTCGTCGGGCAGCGAAGCCGCTGATCTGAAGGATTCGCTCGACAGCGATCGCGTGTACGTGGTGGAAACTGACCAATCGCTTGGAATCAACGAGCGCTTTGCGGCAGGCATGGCTACCGTGGAAGGCGATTTCGTCGTGTTTATGAAGCCGTGCGACATTATGGCTCCCGATACGCTGTTCGAATGCGCCCGCGCTATCAATGAATATCCTGATTGCGATGTTCTCTATACCGACGTGGATGCCTTCGATGCCGATGGTGTGCATTTCCAGCCCGTGTTCCGTCCGGACTTTTCGCCCGAGCTGCTGCGTTCATATAACTATTTGCGTGATTTGATGGTAGTGCGCTCTCCCTTGCTTTCTGGTTTGCCCAATCTTCCTTATGCCATTATGGGCGCTGCGGGTTACGATTTGGCATTGCGCGTTACGGAGAAGGCTCGCCGCGTATGCCACGTTCCGCGTGTTCTGTGCCATCGTCGTTTTGCCACGATCGATACCTCTGAGGGTTTCAAAGCCACTCAAATCGAACAAGAAGCAGGCCGCAAGGCGCTGGTTGCCCACTGTCAGCGCGTAGGCATCAATGCCGAGGTGCTAAACGACCGCGAACCGGGCCATTATCGCGTACGCCATGTGCTTGCCGAATCGCCGCGCGTTTCGGTGGTGCTTATCTTTGAGGGCAATGCGCCGCTGCTTCGTACGTGTGTGCGTGACCTGTATGAGAAGATCGACTATGCCAATTTTGAGATCGTGGTGGTAAGCACTGCTGCGTTTGCCCAGGAAACGAAAGCCTGTCTGGCCGAATTGGCCGAAGATCACGATAACCTTTCGGTTCTTGAATGGGACGGCCCATTCAAGAAGGCCCAGATTGCCAACTTTGCGGTGAAGAACGCGCAAGGCGAATTCTTGCTGTTCCTCAACGACGACGCTCGCATCCTTACCGATTGTGCCCTCGAGCAGCTCCTGGGCTACTTCCAGCGCCCCGATGTGGGCGTGGTGGGCCCCAAGCAGCTGTTCATCGACGGTACGGTTGAGCATGCTGGCATCGTGGTGGGTGGTTCGCGCGTGGTAACGCCCCTCTTCCGCCATATGGATGCGGAAAGCCAAGGGTATTTGGATCGCGCCGTTGTTGCCCAGAACGTTTCGGCGGTTACCGGCGATTGCATGATGCTTCGCCGCAGTGCTTACGAAGAGGTGGGGGGCTTCAGCGAGGAATTTACCTTGTTCTACGCTGATGTCGATTTCTGCCTCAAGGTGCGCAATGCTGGCTACTACACGGTATTTACGCCCTATGTGCTTTTGAGCCACCTTCATAGCGTTTCGCGTATGCGTATCCGCTCCAAGGAAATCAGCATCCGACGCCGCAGGGAAGCCGCCTTGCTGCAGTCGGCGTGGCCGAGCATCTTCGTTGAAGGCGATGCCTTCTACAACCCCAACCTGAACCCCGACAGCTCTTATTTCGCCATGAAGCGCGGAAAACCCCGAGGATAACTGCATGAACGCACGAATCGAAAGCATGAGTCACGGCGATGGCAAGGTCTACCTGCAAATGGTGCTTGACCGTATGCACCCTGATGCCGAGGTGCTTCTTGATGCCCGTTTGAAGGATGGCGCCAAGATCCCCGCTCACTTGTTCCCTTTTAATCCGCTGGAAGAAACATCTCAAGCCAATTATGTGGTGGTGCTTCCTCATTTCGATGTGCGCGAAGTCGACTTGACGTTCCTGGAGTACGTGGGGGAGGGCTCGCCTCTTACCCAGAGCCGCCTTACCGTGGAGCTGAACATGATGCGTTGGCGCACGCGCTTCAATGCCTTTGTCCATAATGAGCTCTTGGAGCAGATGTTTGACATCGAGCGTGAGTATTGCTCGGGTCGTATGAACGTTTATTTCACCGATGCCATCGAGGACGGCGATGAAATCGTGGTGAAGATGCTCGCAGATATGCCTCATGTCGAAGGCTCCGATGTGATGGTCGATTTCACCGACGGCTATGGCACGGAGGTCGACCTGCCCGTGTACCCGTTGGTGGATGAGGTGATTCCCCCTGCGGGTTACGGCGAAGGCGAGCGTCTGCGCATCGGCTTTTCCGTGCGCGTTGCCGCCGCTGCTAAGGATTTCTGCGTAACGGTCTACGATGCCAATGAGCAGATTCCTGGAGGATTTGCTTATTTTTGCGACGAAACGTTCGGTCCGTTGCACGAGTCGTTCTCCTATTGCGCCATAGATGCTTCCATCGATTCGCGCTACGGTCGCTGGTTCGTGCGGCATTGCGAAACGCTCGCTGGCCTTGAGGGGCAGCGATCTCATTCGTTTGCCGTTCAGCCCCAGATCAGCTTGGTAATGCCCCTGTATCCGGGCGACGAATGCTATCTGTCTGCCGCCTTGGCTTCTTTGAGCCTTCAGACTTACACCCGTTTCGAGCTTATTCTGGTCGACATGGGCGCCAACGAATTGAGCCTCACCTCAGCTCTCCGCGAATGGGAGGGCGATGAGCGTGTTGTCCATCTGGTGCCTGAGGCCGAGCTCGATGAGGGTGCGGCGCGCCTGACTGGCCTGCTTCAGTCCAAGGGTGAAGTTTGCGCAGTATTGGAGCCGAGTGTTGTCTTAGCTCCCGAGGCTCTCTACGAATACGTTCGCCGCATCAACGAAGTGATGGAGAAAGAAGGAATCAAAAACGATAGCGGCGTGGGTCCGTGCGATGTCGTGTATGCGAACCATGACAGCTTCGATCATGACGGCGGCTTGCACAGCCCCCAATTCAAGCCGGTTTTTTCGCCTGATTTGCTGTATTCCTACAACTATCTTGGCCCTTTGGTTTTCCTCTCTCGTCGTGTCTTGGAAGCAATCCAGTCGTCGATGGGCTTTTCCTCCGAATCATTCGACTACGATTTGGTGCTGAAGGCAACTGCTCAGGCAGAACGTGTAGAGAGAATCGACAAAGTCCTGTATCACGTTCAGAATGCTGCCTCTATTTCCCCCGATGCCGACAGGATCAGCTCGCGTCGCGAAGAAGAGGCGTTCCGCACGGGGAGGAAGGTGCTTGCCAACCACTTGCGTCGTAATGGTATCGATGCGCTGGTTCTTGCCGATGTCTCCGATCGCCTCTATACCGTCCGCTATCGAATGCCCGATGAGACGCCGACTCTTTCGGTGGTTGTGCTTGCCGGTGACGATGCGTCGTTGCTCGACGCTTGCCTTTCCTCGATCGAGCAGAGTGTGATGCCGCGCGACACGCCTATATATGTGGTGGTGAATCAGGAAACCTCCCGCGATGTTGCGGTGTACGGAGAGCATCTGGTGCGGAAGAACCGCGCTAGGGTTATTGCCTACCAAGGCCCCAGCAACAGGGCTGCTATGGCGAATTTGGGCTTTTCGCAAAGCACTTCCGAGTATGTGCTGGTGGTCGATGGAGACGTTGAGTTTGCAGACCCCGAAGCGCTGAACTGCATGCTGACCCATTGCATTCGTGAGGGTATGGGCGTTGTGGGAGCGAAAACCTTGTTTGCCGACGACACCATACGCCATGCCGGCATGATGGTCGGTCCGTACGGATCGGCTTCGGAGATTGGCGTGAATATGCCTCGCAGCGCTCGTGGTTATTTGGGGCGCTTGCAGTGCGCTAGCAATGTTTCGGCGGTTTCCCTCTCTGCCATGATGGTGAAGCGTGCTGCTTACGATAAAGCTAAGGGCTTTGACGAGCGTTTTCAGCTTTGCAATTGCGATGTCGACTTCTGTTTGAAGGTGGCAAAAGAGGGCTACCTGATTGCCTATAACGGTGGAGTGGAAGCATATCGCAAGGGGAGTGGCTCCGACGGTCGTTCAGCGCTTACCAAGAAGCAGCAGCTGCGCGCAGAGCGGGAAAAGGCCTTCTTGCATTATCGCTGGCCACATCTGTTCGTAGACGGCGACCCGTATATGAGTTCGTGTCTCGACCCGCATGCGCCATACTTCCTGCTTGGTCCTGTCCAATAGCTATTCTTCGGGCTTATTGCCAGTTATTAGATTTATGTATAAGCCGCATGCAGTTTGAGCTGTGGCATTTTCCTGCCTATGCGTTGGGCTGCGGTATGGTAGGTAGGCTGTTTTATGCGCGCCGATCGTGCTGCGCGGTATAAGAGGAACAACGAATGATTCAAATAGAACATCTCAATAAGACGTATGTGTCGCGTCAGGGAGAAACGCATACCGCCCTGACTGATATTAATTTGACCATCGAAGACGGGTCTGTGTTTGGCATTATCGGCCAATCGGGCGCCGGCAAGTCAACCCTTGTGCGTTGCCTTAACCTGCTTGAGCGTCCTACTTCTGGCTCGATCATCATCAATGGGCGTGATATCACGAGCCTTTCCGAAAAGGAATTGCGCGAGTTCCGCAGCTCGGTAAGCATGATCTTCCAGAACTTCAGCCTGCTTCAGCAGCGCACCGTTCTTCGCAATGTCATGTTTCCTCTCGAGCTTCGCCATGCCGACAAGAAAGAGGCGGAAAAGCGCGCACGCGAGCTGCTGGAACTGGTGGGCTTGGCCGACAAGTGCAACAAGTATCCCAGTCAGCTTTCCGGCGGCCAGCAGCAGCGTGTTGCCATTGCGCGTGCATTGGTGAACAATCCGTCCATCATGTTGTGCGATGAGGCCACCAGCGCGCTCGACTCTATGACCACGCATTCCATCCTGAAGTTGCTGAAAGACATCAACGAAGAGATGGGCGTAACCATCGTGCTTATCACCCATTCGCTGGCCGTTGCGGAGCTTATTTGCGACAACGTGGTGGTAATCGATGAGGGCAAGATCGTGGAAGAGGGCAAAACGGAAGATATCTTTGCGAACCCGCAAAGTGACGTTGCCCGTAAGTTGCTGGAGAAGAGGTTGTAATCGTGGAATACTTGCAGACGTTCTTCGCCCAGTATGGGGCGCTTCTGGCGCAGGGAACTTGGGACACCATCGTTATGAGCTTGGTTTCCACAGCGCTTGCCTACGTAATCGGTATTCCCCTCGGCGTATTCTTGGTGCTAACCGATCCAAAGAAGGGTTTGCTGCCTCATAAGGCGGTCAATGCCGTTCTTGGTTGGATCGTGAATATCGGCCGTTCGATCCCATTCATCATCTTGCTTGTTGCCATTATCCCGTTTACTCGCCTGGTTGTGGGCACTTCGCTAGGCGTTCCCGGTGCGGTGGTGCCGCTGGTTGTAGCGGCTGCTCCTTTTGTTGGCCGTATGGTCGAGCAGAGCTTGGCCGAAGTTGACGCCGGCTTGGTTGAGGCGGCCCAGTCTTTCGGTGCTTCCACTTGGCAAATCGTCGTGAAGGTGTTCCTGTGGGAAAGCTTGCCATCTCTGATTAGGGGCTTTTCCATCGTTCTTATCACGTTGCTTGGCTATTCCGCAATGGCAGGCACCGTTGGCGCAGGCGGCTTGGGCGACATCGCTATTCGCTACGGTTATCAGCGCTACATGGTCGATGTGATGATTGCCACCATCGTCATTCTTATCGTTCTGGTCCAAATCGTTCAAAGCGGCTGCGATCTTGCTGCTCGTAAAATCGATCGTAAAAAATAGTTTGAAATGGCTCGCTCAGGCGGGCCATTTTTTTGTCTGCCAACACTGGAGATGCAGGGACAGGTCCCATTTAGGTGGAAAAAATGCGACCTGTCCCTATATTCCCGAGGCGCTGCCTTTTGGTAGGTGAAGCAGGGTTTCTGCCTGAAAACATGTGCAACAACTATCGGTTCAACGGCAAAAGAATTCGGCGAAACGCGCTTGTAACACCTTGCTTGTTACAATGAAACAAATATGAGCAAGCCACGGAAGGACAAGCTATGAGCACCAGCCCAGACCAGGATTTCGTCCTTAAAACCATAAAAAGCCGCGACGTGCACTTTGTACGTTTTTGGTTCTGTGATGTGCTGGGCCACATGAAGTCATTCGCGGTTATTCCTAGCGAATTGGAAAATGCTTTCGAAGAAGGAATGGGCTTTGACGGCAGCTGCATTCGCGGTTTTGCCTCTACGAGCGAATCGGATATGCTCGCATATCCCGAAGCTTCCACGTTTCAGATTTTGCCCTGGCGTCCGGAGCGCAATGCTGTTGGACGTATGTTCTGCTCCATTAAAACGCCCGAAGGCGATTATTTCGACGGTGATTCTCGAAACGTGCTGAAGCGTCAGGCCGCAAAGGCCGAGCGCTTGGGCTATGTGATGAATGTTGGCCCTGAGCTCGAGTATTACTACTTCAAGGATCCCAATGGAACGGAAGTGCTTGACCACGGCGGCTACTTCGATCTAACCTCCCTCGACATGGCCAGCGACCTTCGACGTGACACTATTCTTACCTTGGAAAAGATGGGCATACCCGTCGAGTACTCGCATCACGAAAACGGTCCATCTCAGCAGGAAATCGACTTGCGTTTCGCGGATGCGCTGAGCATGGCCGACAACGTAATGACCTACAAGATGGTCGTCAAGGAAATCGCCATGAAGCACGGGGTATACGCCTCTTTCATGCCCAAGCCTATCTCTGGCGCTCCCGGCTCAGGTATGCATATTCACCAGAGCCTGTTCGACGAAGAGGGCAACAATGCGTTCTTCGACGCCAACGACCCCGATGGATACAACCTTTCCAAAGTGGCAAAGCACTATATTGCCGGTTTGCTTAAGTACGTTCCCGAATTCAGCCTCCTTACTAATCCGAGCGTTAATTCTTATAAGCGCCTGGTTCCTGGTGGCGAAGCGCCGGTTCATATCTCGTGGGCGCGCAATAACCGTTCTGCGTTGGTACGCATTCCTGGCTATAAACCCGACAAGGAAGAGGCATGCCGAGTAGAGTTGCGAAGCCCCGATTCCGCTGCCAATCCGTACCTGGCATTTTCGGCAGTGCTCGCTGCTGGTTTGAGGGGCATAGAGGAAGAACTCGAGTTGTGCCCGCCCATGGAAGAGGATTCCGCTTGCGGGCTTTCTCGCCAGGAGCTGCATGCGCGAGGGTTCGAGTCTTTGCCCGACACGCTTGGCGAAGCGGTTGAGCTGTTTGCCGAATCTGAGCTCATGAAAGAAGTGCTCGGCGAGCACATCCATTCGTTCCTTGTGAAGGTAAAGCGCGAAGAGTGGAACGAGTACCAGCGCCAGGTTTCCAGCTGGGAGCTTGACCGTTATCTGGGCGTACTGTAGCGGAGGCGTATCATGCAACAAAGAAAGAACGTCATATTCATTGCAGACAGTCTCGACAACGCCCATAAGTTCCAGGCGGTTCTTTCCAGCCTCGACGTCGATGTGGCGGCAGGGTCGTCTATGCGGTTCAAGAAGCTTTTGGCAGACAATCCCTCGTATGATTTGGTTATCTACGAGGCAACTGCAGAATCGGCACAAACACTGATTGCTGTTGAGCAAGCGCTTATTGACGATGGCGGCGTGCCGATGCTCATCATCGTGAAGGAGGACATGCTTTCGGGCTTCCGTTTGCCTGTCCAGATCAATTGCGATTTTGTTGTGCATGGGGCAAGTTCAGAGGAATGCTCCCTTCGCATTCGACAGCTATTATGGCCAGGAAACGAAAGCTCTACGAACGATTTCATCTCGGTTGACGGCATGACCATCAATTTGGCCACGTACCAAGTTGCCGTAAACGGTGAGCCGATCGACTTCACCTATCTGGAGTACGCATTGCTGGCATTCCTGGTAACGCATCCTGGACGTACGTATTCGCGTGATGCTTTGCTTCGTCGCGTTTGGGGATTCGACTATTTTGGCGGCTCTCGTACGGTCGACGTTCATGTTCGACGTGTACGCGCCAAGCTCGGACCTGAGCTTTCCCAACACCTTGAAACCGTCCGTGGCGTTGGGTACCTGTGGGATTAATCGATTGCGCCGTTATGTAGACGGCATGATGTTTATGCAAAAGCGGCAGCGCTGCATTTGACGCCTGCCATCGTGGGGCAAGCTTCTTCGGAGGCTTGCCTCTTTTGTTTCGCGGATTCATCCCTTATTGGGATGGGGTTCTTTCGGATCACCTCCGTTGCTTCCGATCTGCGAGGTATCCGAGGTTCTGCCAACGCGCGCTATAATCGTTACGTTCAAACATGAAAGGAATTCCTATGCCTAAAACCGTTGCCGTGATTGACGGAAACTCGTTGATGCATCGTGCATATCATGCCGTTCCGCCAACCATGACGGCGCCTGACGGCACTCCAACCAATGCGGCGTTCGGATTCCTTTCCATGCTCTTGAAGTTTATCGAGATGGAGCAGCCTGATGCCTTGGTCTGTGCGTTTGATAAGGGCCGTCCCAAGTTCCGTATGGAGGCGCTCGAGCAGTACAAAGCGCAACGCCCTCCTATGGATGAGGAGCTGAAGGCGCAGTTTCCCGTTATCGAAAACCTGTTAGCTGCCATGAACGTGCCAGTTGTGGCGCTTCCTGGTTGGGAGGGCGACGACATCCTGGGTACCGTTGCTGCGCGCGATGAGGAACTGGGATACAGGACGCTTCTGGTTACGGGAGATAAAGACGCTTATCAGCTTGCCAGCGACCTAACGAAAATCGTAACCACCAAGCGCGGAATTACCGATGTCGTTATTTACGGCCCCGAAGAGGTGGAGGAGCGCTATGGTGTAACGCCCGATCAGTTCACAGATTTTCTGGGGCTCAAAGGCGACAAGGCCGATAACATCCCTGGCGTTCCCGGCATCGGCGACAAAAAGGCCGCCTCGATGCTCCAGGCATATGGCAATCTGGAGGGCATCTATGCCAACCTTGACAAGTTCAAGGGAAAGCAGCTGGAGAACCTAACCAACTACAAAGACGATGCGTTCCTTTCCCGCCAGGTGGCCACCATTGTGCGCGATGCTGATTTTGAGCTTGATCTCGAATCGATCAGCTTCCCGAACTTCGATCCCGATCAGGTTACCAAGGCATTCACCGATGTGCGCATGATGGCCCATTTGGCAAAGATCCTGAAGCTCCAGGGAAGCGAAGCGACTTCCATCGATTTGGGGTCGTGGGACAATTTCGTTGAAGGCGATGAAGCCAAGGCGGCCATCGAGCTGCCTGCAGAGGGCTATGTGTCGGTTGCGTGGGCGCTCGACCCGCAGGCATCGCTTTTTGGCGATGGACTGACCATGGCAGTGAATCTGGGGGATTCGACTGCGCTTTTCCGCGACGAGGAGGCCAAAGAAGCTCTTGCTTTCCTTGTTCGCGAACGAGCTATCGCCGCAGCCGACGCCAAGTCGCTGCTTCAGGTGGTGTTTCCCGCCGATACCGCGCAGGACCCTCTTGTTTCCCGTGGGGAAATTCTCGATGCGCATATGTTCGATGTGACCCTTGCTGCCTACGTTGCCGACTCCAACAACGGTGCTGCCACTTTGGGTGCCCTGATGGAGCGCTATGCGGGAGCTGTGCTTCCCGACGAAAAGGACCCGCAAAAGCAGGTGGCGCTGCAAGCTGCTGCAATTGGATCTTTGGTGGATCCTTTGGCCAAAGAGCTCGAAAAGGAGGGTGCCCGCAAGGTCTACGATGCTATCGACTTGCCGTTGGTGGGCGTGCTCGCTTGCATGGAGCGCACCGGCGCGGCTTTGGATGTTGATCATCTGAAGGCCTTGAACGAAAGCACCGGCGCTGAAGTTGATCGTCTGCGCGCGGCGATTTATGCTTCGGCGGGGCATGAGTTCAACGTTGATTCCCCAAAGCAGCTTTCAGAGGTGCTGTTTGACGAACTGGGCCTCACTCCGAAGAAAAAGACGCGTAGCGGCTACTCCCCCAATGCTTCTGTTCTGAAGGAGCTAACCGATGAGCATGAGCTGCCCGGTCTTATGTTGGAGTATCGCGAATATGCCAAGATCAAATCGACCTACATCGATGCCCTACCGCGCATGCGAGCCGAAGATGGGCGCGTTCACACGTCGTTCAACGAAATGGTTACCACCACTGGTCGCCTCTCCTCTTCCGATCCGAATTTGCAGAATATTCCGGTTCGCACCGACTTTGGGCGCCAGATAAGAACCTGTTTCGTGCCGCTTAATGCGGGAGAGGTGTTTGTGTCTGCCGATTATTCCCAGATCGAACTGCGCCTATTGGCTCACCTTTCAGGGGATGAACATCTTATTGCCTCATTCAATTCTGGTGAGGATTTCCATGCCAGCACGGCTTCTCGTGTGTTCGGTGTTCCGATGGATGATGTTACGCCGCAGATGCGCAGTCGCGCCAAAGCAGTGAACTTCGGCATCGTGTACGGTCAGCAGGCATACGGTCTTTCGCAGTCGCTCCGTATCCCGTTCTATGAAGCGAAAGAAATGATCGATCGCTATTTTGAGGTTCATCCAGGCGTGCGTGCCTATCTTGATGACGTGGTAGCCCAGGCCCATAAAGATGGCTATGCCACTACCTTGTTCGGTCGTCGTCGCTATATTCCCGAGCTGAAAGCCAAGAATGCCGCTCAGCGTGGCTTTGGCGAGCGTACGGCAATGAACCATCCTATGCAGGGTACCGCTGCCGACATCATCAAGCTCGCCATGCGTCAAGTGCAAGATGAGCTTGTTGCGCGAGATCTTGGTGCAAGACTCATGCTCCAGGTGCATGACGAACTTGATCTCTCAGTGCCCGAATCGGAAGTGGAGGAGGTATCAGACCTCCTGACAAGCGTGATGGAATCGGTTGTTGAGTTGTCGGTTCCGTTGTTGGTCGATGTGTCTGCCGGCGCCAACTGGGCTGAGGCCCATTAGGGGTATTGCTATATGGCCGCATTGCAGCCGCACGCCTGTCGATTTGATTAGAATTCCTGCTCAAGTTCGAGAAGGGCTCGGTAGTGTTGGCTGGTGCGCTCGAGCTCTTTCGGTGTTCCGTCAAGAGCTATGATGCCGTTTTCCAGGAACAGAACGCGATCCATGTTCGAAACTCCCTGAAGATGGTGGGTGATAAGGACCACCGTTTTGTCTGCAAGCACTTCGAACATGGTGCTCAGCACTTCGTGCTCGGTGCGAGGATCGAGGCTTACCGTGGGTTCATCGAGGATGACAATAGGCGCATCCTGCAAAAGGATGCGTGCCAGGGCAACGCGATGACGCTCGCCGCCCGAGAAGCGCAATCCAGCTTCATCGATTAGGGTGTCAAGGCCTTCCGGCAATCGTTCGAGCAGTCTTTTCAGCCCAACACGCTCAAGAGCGCGTTCGAGCTCTTCGTCGCTTGCCTGGGGTTGAGCGATAAGTAGATTATTGCGCAGGGTGTCGTTGAACAGGTAGGTGGTCTGTTGGCAGACACCGAACATCCGGGGCGCATCGTTTCCAAGTTCTGAGCAGGCAAACCCTCCCGCAGTGATGCTGCCCGAGGTTGGGGCGAGGTCTCCGCGCAGTAAGTGCGCAAGGGTGGTTTTCCCTGATCCGCTTTTGCCAAGAAGCGCAAGGTGCTGTCCTGGCAAAAGGGTGAGGTTGATTCCGCAAATGGTTGGGGGTTGGCCAGGGTAGGCGAATTGAACGTCTTTTAGTTCAACAACGGGATGTCTCGGGTCGGAATCGGTGTTTTGCTCAAGCCTGCTTTCCGTGTTGGCTTTCGTTTCTTCTTCGACGGGTAGAGAAAGCTCGTTGAGCCTCGCTATGGAATCGAAGTGCCCCTGGGCCTGCGTTGCGGCGACGGGCGTCACCGCAAAGGTGTCAATGAGGGGGAATAACCCCAGCGCAAAAGCCAGGATCCAATTCGACTGGCCTTCCTGAGCGCCGCCAAAGGTGAGTGCCGCCCAGCATATGAGAGTAATAACGGCGCATGCGAATACTGCTTGTTGAGCCAGGTCTCGTTTGCGATCAAAGGCGTGTGCTTGGCTTTTTAACCGGTTGAGGTCTTCCTGCCCGTTTTCGCATTGCGCCAAGAAATCGGCCTTTCTGCCCGAAAGCGTCCAGTCGGTGATTCCTAGAATGTTGTCGGCATAGGCGGTGTAGCGTTTTGCGGCAAGCTCTTTTGCCATCGACTGGCGCTTGCCGTTGACGCTTACCGAAACCGCAGGCACAACAAAAAGCTCGATGGATACGAAAACAAAGCACACCAAACAGGCGAATGGCGAAAAGCAACCGAACAGAATGCACAGTCCCACGCCAGCTACCAGGGCTATTGCGGTTGGGAAAACGCAACGAAGATAGAGGTTTTGGATATGCTCAACGTCTTCAGCCAAAAGCCCCAGGGCGTCTCCAAGGCGGTGGCTAGCGCGAAAGAAAACACCTTCTGCATCAAAAGACCGGTATAACTGCTTGCGAAGGTTCGAGGTGAATCGCAGCACCCAATCGTGGCTTGCCAGGCGTTCGCAGTAGCGCAGAACGGGTTTTCCCACGCCGAATACCCGCACGCAAAGCAAAGGCGTGCCCAGCATCAAAACCGAATAGGGCATTTCGGCGGAGCCGGCAATGAGCCATCCCGAAGTGAACATAAGCCCAGCGGCGAAAAGAACCGTGCAACAGCCAAGCACGAGGGCAAGCGCGAGGATTTTGCGGTAGTGACCCAGGTAGGGTTTAACCCACGCATCGCGTTTCAGAAGGGCGAGTGTCTCTTTCAAGCTGCTATTCATCGCCGCCCTCCTTCCGAGGATTTGCTAGATAGGAGAAGGAGTTCGCTTCGCTTAGCGAATCGAAGGAGCCGAAGCCTTCAACCTGTCCATTTTCAAGCAGGAGGATCTCATCCATTTCGCTCAACCAGTGGAGGCGATGGGTTGCAAAGAATACCAACTTACCTTCCATAAGGGGGAGCATGCGCTGTTTGAGCTCCCATTCGGTTTCAATGTCAAGATGGGCCGTTGGCTCGTCGAACACCAAGACTCGACAAGTGCGGTGTAACACCGCGCGGGCAAGGGCAACTCGCTGTGATTGTCCGCCGCTCAACGACCGTCCGCCTTCTCCGACGAAGGTATCCAGCCCTTCAGGCAATTCGGCAACCAGGCTGGTAAGCCCAACCATATCAAGTGCTTCGATGATTTCTTCTTCGGTTGCGTCGGGCTGGTAGAACGTCAGATTGTTTCGGAGGGTGGTGCTGAAAATATGAGGAGATTGAGGCAGGTACGCCACCTGTTTTTTCCAGCTGGGCGTCGAAAGCGTTTCGACTGATTGGCCGTTGATGGCGATGGACCCTTCGGTGGGCTGCAAGACGCCGGTAAGCAGTTGGGCAAGGGTGGTTTTCCCGCAGCCCGATGGCCCCACTATGCCGTATTTGCGGAAACCGACAAACGAGCAGGAGATATCTTTCAAGGCCGATTCCCCTTCGTAGGAGAGCCCTACGCGGTCAAGGGTGAGCGAAGTGGACGCTTGCCAAGGCTCTAATTTTGGGGCGCCGATCTGCAATTCGGTTGAGCCACCTCCTGCTTCTGCTACGGTTTCAGCGGAGCTTCCCAGCACTTCCAATACCTGGGTAAGGGTGTTCTTTCCGTTTAGCGTAGCGTGGTAATCGGAGGCGAATTCACGGATCGGGCGAAAATAGTCGGGCATGATTACCAGTACGAATAGCGCGGGCAGCAGGGTAATGGACCCATCCACCAAACGAAAGCCAAGCATAACGGCAACTGCCGCGAGGGAAATGGTAGAAAAAGCGTCAAGCACAGCACCCGAAAGCGTTGCGGTGCGCAGTGTTTTCATTGTTGCTACGCGGAATCGTTCGCTTGTCTCATATACGCGATCTGCCTGCTTATTGCTTCTGCCGAAGTACTTTAGGGTGTCGATGCCGCGCAGTGAATCGATGAAGTGGTTTGCAAGGCGTTGGTATTCGCGATGCTGCTTGCCTGCTTCCTCTTGCGCGGTGCTTCCGATGAGCACCATTTGAAGAATGATGGCGGGAAAAACCAGAAGCGCAATAAGGGCTGAAACCCAGTCCTGGAAGGCAATTACAGCCAGGAGAACAAAAGGTATGGTGACGAGTGCTACAGTGCGGGGCAGTGCAGTGCCCAAATATTGTTCAATGTTGTCGATGCCATCAAGGCAGAGCGTCGCAGCGGCACCTGTTCCCATCTTTTGGGTTAGGGGCGCGCCGCCTTCGTAGAGACGCTCGGTCAGCTGCTTGCGAAACGCTTCGGTACGAGTTGCCGCGAAGAACTCGAGCTGTTTGGCCTGAATGTTGCTGGCTACCTGTTTTCCTATGAAGCAGAGCGCAAAAATGCCGAGAAGAACTGCGACATCGGAAAGGACACGCCCTTCCCAAAGAAGGGTTAGCGCCCATGCCAGGCTAGCAGCTTCAGCCACCATGAGCGCTGCTAGGAGAAGGGAGCTGGCAATGCACCAGCCAATGGCGTGTTTTGCGCCAGGGAGTGCAAAGAGCCTCTTGTCGAACATGCCTCCTCCTTCCATTTCAGCGAGATATCGCGCGGCTAAGGGTGCTGAATTCACGGCTGATCTGGTATTTTTGGTAAAAACGGCGGCGAATGCCTGGATTTTTGGTATTCGCCGCCGCTCAAAATCAGTACTCGTTGGCCTCTTCAGCGCTGATGCGGCCACGGAAGGTGCGGTATATCAGCACGTGGTACACCAGCACCAAGGGGAGGCCAATGCAGGTGATGCCCGTCATCCACGCAAGAGCCAAATCGGAAGAAGCGGCATTCGCGATGGTGATGCTCGTACCCGTTGTGGCAACTACCAGGGTGGGGAACATCGAGGCCGCGAACAGCACCACTAAAAGGAGCGCCGATGCGCTGCTTGCCAGGAACGGGAGAAGATCGTTGTCCGTTTCCCTGGAAGCCAAGAAGAGCGCCATCAGCGAGGCGGCCACACCCACGCAGGCAACCGATCGCAATGCTCCGAGGGAAGGGTCGAGAGTGGGCGCGATGCCCATCAAGGCATATGCGCTTACGGCAACGAACAGCGCCATGGTTACGCAGGCTAAGGGACAGCGCAGCTTGGCGGCGCGTGCCTGCAGGTCGGAGGGCTTTTCGGCTTTGAGCGCAATCCAGGTTGCTCCTTGGGTGACGAACACCGAAAGGCCCAGAAGTCCGCACAGTAGCGTGAAGGGGGTGATGAGCCCCAGAAGCGGAATGCCTGCGTAATCGCCATTGGCGTCAAGGGGAATGCCGGCGTATACGTTGCCGATGGCCACACCGAACAGCAGGGCGGGCAGGAGCGAGCCTATGAAGAACAGAGCGTCCCACACCTTGCCCCACTTGGGGTCGTGGGCACGATACTCAAGGGAAACGGCTCGTACGATCAAGCCGAATAGAACCAGCATGACAGCCAGGTAGAAGCCAGAAAACGTAGTGGCGTACGCTGGGGCGAATGCGGCAAACAGCGCGCCGCCGGCAGTGAGGAGCCATACCTCGTTGCCGTCCCAGGTTGGGCCGATGGCTCGACGAACTACGGCCTTTTCATTTTCATCTTTTGCGATAAAGGGAGAAAGGATGCCAGCGCCCAAATCGAATCCATCGAGGATGAAATAGCCTGCGATAAGCACGGCTATCAGGGCAAACCAAAGAATTCCCAATGCAGTCATGGCTACTCACCTGCCTTTCCGGTAGAAGCTCCAACGTTGCCATTGCTGTTATTGCTCGCTTTGCGGGCAGTTTCTTTGCCGGCTCCGTCGCCCTCGTCGATGTGCGGACCGACCTTGATAAGGTGGATAACGATGCGTGCCCATCCGATGATCAGGAACAGGTAAATGAGCAGGAACAACGCCAGCGTGATGGCGAGCTCGGGAGAGGTTACGGATGCGGAAGAGGAGGCTTGCGTAAGCAGGCTTACTCCCTCGGGGCTGCTGGTAGCGGGGTACACCGCCCATGGCTGACGGCCGATTTCTGCGGTGAACCAACCTGCCTCAATAGCCAAGAAGGGGAAGAGGGGCGAAACGATGGCAAGGTTCTGCAGCCAGCGCATCGAGGCAATACGTCCCTTGCGGAACGTGAAGATAAAGGCCAGCAGCGTAGTAAGCGCGATGAGCCCGAACATTGCCACCATCAGGTGATAGCTTTGGAACACGGTATTCACGGGAAGCTCCGAGATGGTCTCTTCGGTGAAGTCGGACCCGTAAATGCCGCTCTTTGCCAGGTCGTTGAGGCCAGGATATTCCGTATCAAACGACCCGGAAGCCAAGAAAGAAGTGCCACCTGGTATGGCGATAGGAGTGATTACCTTCTGGGATGCCTCGTCGACCCAACCGACTGCGTACAGGGGCATTGCCTCGCCGTTGTAGGCGCCTTCCATCATGGCGAATTTCGTGGGCTGTTCTTCGGCTACCGCTACAGCGGATTGGTGGGCGAATACCACCATAAGACAGGTCGTCGAAAGGGCGATTACCGAGGCAACGCGCACCGTCTTCATGGCGAATTCGGTGTGAATGCCCTTCTTCAGATACCATGCGGCAATGGCAAGCGCCGTGAATGCGCCCATGATAAGCAGGGCATCTACCGTGTGGAAGTAGCGGGGAGCCGTTGTCGCGTTGAACGCGGCATCAAGGAAGTTGGTGAGGATTGCTTGGGTGCCATCTGCAGAAAGCTCTGCGCCTGCGGGGGTCTGCATCCACGAGTTGGCGATGATGATCCACAGTGCAGAGAGACACGAGCCAAGCCAAACAAGCCAAGCGGAGACAAGATAGAACTTGCCGCTAACCTTTTTGCGTCCGAACAGGAGCACTCCAAGGAATACCGATTCCAAGAAAAATGCGAGCAGGGCTTCTGCTGCCAACGGCGCACCGAATATATCGCCCACGAATCGCGCGTAATCGGCCCAGTTGGTGCCAAACGAGAATTCCATGGTGATGCCGGTTGCAACACCCAAGGCGAAGGTTGCCGTGAATACCTTGATCCAGAATCGGGATGCAGCGGCATCTTTGGCGTCTTGGGATCGATAGTACTTGGTCTCGAAAATCGCCACTACAAGGCCCAGGCCTATAGAGAGTGGCACAAACACATAGTGGTACATGGCTGTGAGCGCAAACTGAATGCGTGCAAGCAGTACCGGGTCGGTGAGGAATTCCATTCGCACACCACCTCCTTTTCCGCAGCCTGATAAGAGGCTGATCTTCTACACAAAAGTATCATATCACCGATAGAGGCGCAGGTGAGAGCAAATGGCATAAAAATACTAACAATTATCCGTAAGTGGCTAAGGCGCTCGATGCAGCAAGGGTTGAGCGAATCTAGGAGGGGAATGCGAGGGAAGGCACCTTGCTGTTGTCGGCCAATTATGGAGCGCCTTCATGAAACTTAGGTTTGTTCTTCCATATCTGATGGTTTCTGGTATCATTCAACAGGTTGCACGAAAGGTGCAGCTTGGGAATAAGTGCGATGATACGCGGAGACGGTGCATACGTTGCAGCGAAAGGTTCTTTCGTTGACTTGCTACGGTCACGCTGATAAGCTATCGCCTTGCGTTTATTTCAAATAAGGAGAATTATGTACGCTATTGTTAAGACTGGCGGCAAGCAGTACAAGGTATCCACCGGCGACTGCCTGAACGTCGAAAAGCTCGAAGGTGAAGCAGGCGACAAGGTTGCTCTTACCGCTATCACGGTTGTAGATGGCGCTAAGGTTATCGCTGATCCTGCAGAGGCTGCCAAGACCAAGGTTGAGGCTACCATCGTTGAGCAGTTTAAGGGCGACAAGCAGCTCGTCTTCAAGTTCAAGAAGCGCAAGAATTACAAGAAGCTGCGCGGCCATCGTCAGCAGCTCACTCGTATTCAGATCACCAGCATCGCTTAAGTAGAGGAGGAATACTAATGGCACATAAGAAAGGT
Organism: uncultured Eggerthella sp.; assembly: GCA_900547965.1. GTDB lineage: Bacteria > Actinomycetota > Coriobacteriia > Coriobacteriales > Eggerthellaceae > Anaerotardibacter. The sequence continues at coordinate 22,700 of URJE01000018.1, forward strand.
CAAGGTTCCATCCGCAACGGTCGCGATTCGAAGGCTAAGCGCCTTGGTTGCAAGCGCTTTGCTGGCGAATTCGTCGGTGCGGGCAACATCCTGGTTCGTCAGCGTGGCACTCACTTCCATCCCGGTGAGAACGTGGGTCGTGGCAAGGACGACACCCTGTTCGCTCTGTGCGAAGGTACGGTAGAATACACCAAGGGCGCACGCCGCAAGGTGCATGTCCGTCCTCAGGCATAAATACCGCCTAAATTTGGACTTTAAAAAGGCCCTCTGCATCGCAGGGGGTCTTTTCGTTTAGAATTGAAGGATAATGTTTACAGACAAGGTTCGCATATTTCTTAAAGCAGGCGATGGCGGCGCGGGCTGCATGTCGTTTCGTCGTGAGGCGCACGTCCCGAAGGGCGGCCCTGAC
>URJE01000019.1 GCA_900547965.1 uncultured Eggerthella sp.
GCAATGCCGCGCTTTACGGTGCGACGCTTGCGCTTAGGCGGCTCAACCGGCTCACGGAAATCAAGCATCATCTGCTCCATGGGCGCATCGCCTGGAGTGGAATCCGCCACCTTTTCAACATCTTTCACAGTCCATGCCAGCGCTTCGGAGCCATGAAGCTCGAGCATTTTATAGCGCGCATCTTGCACGTTCAGCTTAGAGCCAGCACGATGTTCGCTTTCGAACTCGATAACGCTCGATTTAGGGGCCGCCCCTTTTGGCGAAACGATTGTGGCACGGTACCTGGTCATGCGGCTCCTTTCATGAAGCGATGTTCGATGCTATTGGAATGGGTGTTTAAGCATAACGCAAGATGGAATCCACATGAAACCATAACCAGCAAAGCCCCAAGAAGAAGAGAATAAAGGCACAGGGCAGCTCCAAGCAGCCCAACGCCCTCATCAATACGGAGGAATATGAGCCCTTTAGACCTCAAGGCGCAGGCCGAATTTGCCGATGTTCAAACCGTTGGCATACCTCGCGCCCTACTGTATTTTCGCTACAAAACCATGTGGCGCACCTTTTTCGAAGAACTCGGCCGGACCGTTGTGGTAAGCGACAAATCCGACCGCAGCACCCTTGAAGCAGGAGCGCACCTTTCCATCGATGAATGCTGCCTGGCATCAAAACTGTATATGGGTCACGTTGCCGGCCTTCTGGGAAAATGCGATGCCATTTTTGCTCCCAGCATCGACAACTTGGGAAACTGCAAAGGCTTCTGTACCAAATTCCAGGCACTGCCAGATTTAGTCGCTAATACTTTCATCACGCAACGTCCCCGCATCATTTCCTGCGAAATTGATCGAGCAGACAGCCACATCAAGGAGCAGGAAGCCTATATCGATCTCGGCCAAAAACTCGGGGCAACAAGAAAAGAATCCAAGAAAGCCTATGCTGCCGCTGTTCGCGCTCAGGCGAATAGCGACGAGAAACGCGCCCGCAAACAGGAAGATCTGCTAAAACGCGTTTCTAAAATGCCCGAAGGCGAACGCCCCTTACGAATTCTTTTGGCGGCGCACCCCTACGTGATTCATGACGACTTTGTGGGTTCGCCGCTTGTTGACATGCTGAGAGAAATGGAAACCTGCGTTCTTTTCGCCGATCGCCACAATCACGAAAAAGCGCTGGAAAAAAGCTTTGAATTTTCCGACACCCTGCCTTGGATTGTTAACCGCGAGATTATCGGCACCATTTTGAACCTGTACGACCAGATAGATGGCATTGTTTTGGTGAGCGCCTTCCCTTGCGGGCCCGACTCCATGACCAACGATGCCCTTATGCGTTGTATCAAAGGCAAGCCCATCCTTTCACTCACTGTCGATGCGCAGAGTGGAACCGCTGGTCTGGAAACACGCTTGGAAAGCTTTGTCGATATTCTTCGCTACCAGCAAAGGGGTGGTTATCTGCATGAATAACAAATCTAATCAAAGGCAAGGTGAAGAACAGAGCCGCAAACCGAACGCGCTGAACGCCGTGCAGAAGGCCGCCGACACCCTTAAACGCCGCTATTCCGACGAAACCCCCAATGCATCCATTTCCTTTGTCCCTGGCGCACCCGAGGCCCTTCGCGCCCGCCGCACCAAGAAAAAGCAACAAAGAAAAATCGATCGTCACGCACGCACCAAAGTTGCCTTCCTTCGCTATTCCTATTACGACATTGCCTTCAAATACTTCGTTGAGCAGGTGCTTGATGCCGACTACGTATCGTTGCCCGAACCGACGCGTCGCACGCTGGAGCGGGGCGCCCAACACAGTAACGATTTCGTATGTGCTCCGTTCAAGCACATCCTGGGTGACTACATCGAAGCGCTAGAACGCGGAGCCGACGTGCTTGTCCAATTTGCCGGTCCCTGTCGCTTGGGATATTACGGCGAGCTGCAAGAATCCATTCTGCGTGACATGGGCTACGAGTTCGAGATGCTCAACTTCGCCACGGTAACGGGCAAGCCGATGCAGAAGTACCTAACCATCTGCAAAGAGAAGGTAAATCCGAACCTCTCTATCTCGCAAGGGGTTAAGCAGTTCCTGGCACTTTTCAAAATGATCGAGTGCCTAGACTCCTACAACGATGCTTACCTCGCAAAGGCCGGCTTCGAGGTTGAGCCTGGGTCTTTCAAGCGCGCCCGCGATACTTTCTTTGCCGACATGCGCACCGTCACCAATCTGAGCCAGATAACTTCCGCCTACAAACAGGGCATGGGCATTCTTCGAGAATTGCCTACGCAAGAACCCGCCGACCCGATTCGCATCGGAATCGTAGGTGAATACTTCACCGCCGTTGATTCCCATTCGAATCTCAACATCGAAGAAAAGCTCATTGACATGGGTGTTTCGCTTGCACGCTACTTGAACATCACGCATCGCAATTTGCACTACAACGAGGAAAACCTGCGCCGTGGCGTAAGCGAATACGTAAGCTACGACATGGGGCCTACTTCCACCATGACCATCGCTGCAGCAAAAAGCTACGCCGAAAAGGGATTTGATGGCATCATTCACCTTAAGTCTTCTGGCTGCACGCCCGAGATTGACGTGATGCCCGTTCTGCAGCGCATCAGCAGCGATTATCGCATCCCCATTTTGTACCTGAGCTACGATTCGCAAACGAGCGATACCGGCCTCGACACTCGACTCGAGGCATTCTACGACATGATCGCAATGAGAAAGGCACGTTGATGAGCAACGCATTCCTTGGTATCGATACCGGTTCCATTTCCACTAAAGGCGTCATCATTTTGCCCGATGGCACGATTGTCGCCCGCTCCTACCTTTGGACGGAAGGCAACCCCACCGATGCGGCACGTCGTGTGGTGGAAGATCTGAAAAGCCAGATAAACGCTGAAGAAATCAACGTGGTCGCCGTTGGCGCTACAGGCAGCGCACGGCGATTGGTTGGCTCTATCTTGGATGCCACCGTAGTGAAAAACGAGATCACCGCCCATGCCGTTGGCACCACCCACCTACATCCCGACGTGCGCACCATCCTCGAAATCGGCGGACAGGACTCGAAGATCATCTGCGTTGAAAACGGTATAGCCACCGACTATGCCATGAACACGCTGTGCGCCGCGGGCACTGGTTCGTTCCTCTCAAGCCAAGCACACCGTCTTGGCGTCGAAGTGGAAGAGTTCGGTCCCATCGCCCTAACCTCGAAAAAGCCTGCCAACATTGCCGCTCGCTGCACGGTGTTCGCCGAGAGCGATTTGGTGCACAAGCTGCAGGTTGGCTACCCTCGCGAAGACGTTATCGCTGGCTTGTGCAAAGCAGTTGCCACCAACTACCTGAACAACGTGGGCAAAGGCAAACGCATTCAGTCGCCTATCGTATTCCAAGGAGGAGTGAGCAAGAACGTTGGCGTGGTTCACTTCTTCGAAGAAGCGCTGAACCAACCCGTTCTGGTTGACCCCGATGGCCATCTGATGGGAGCTTACGGTGCCGCATTGCTGGCGGCCGATGCCCCTGCTTCGAAGCGCAAGCCCTTCAATTTCGACATTTCCGATTTCGAGTTCACCACCCGCGAAGTCATCTGCCAGAAATGCGCTAACCATTGCGAGATCGTGTGCGTATACAAGGACGATGCCCTCATCGATGCCTGGGGCAATCGCTGCGACAAAGGCGCAATCAAAGTGGGGAAATAGGGGCAGGTACCAGATTCCCCACCTTCGGCTTTGAACCACTGCCAACAACGAGCACTTAAGGGCTGCTGGAATTTCCGGCAGCTTTTTTAGTGGAGCCTAGTGCCTGTCCCTATCTCCCTCAGTTATGAAGAAACGATAATTGTTTCTAAAATATAATTATGTTTTAGTACTGTTTATCGTATCAAACAAGCCTATAAGCGCCCCTGCATGGGGCGCTTTCTTATTCTCGAAAGCAGAAAGGAGGATCATCAGCTATGGAAAACATCAACTTTTGCCGAGCCTTGTTCGAGGAGACCCGCTTCATCAACTCACTTATCAAGTCGACGATTTCGGGTATTGCCGCAAAGCACGGGTTAAACCCCTATCAAACCCATCTGCTTGGCGAGATTGCCTCGCGGGATGGCCAAACTATCAAGGAACTCGCTTACCGCCTGTGCGTAAAACCCTCGAATTTCAAACCTATCGCACAGCCTATGGAAGATCGTGGGCTTATCGAGCGCCGTCAAGACGAAAACGACAAGCGCAGCTTCCGCATCTACCTCACGGATAAAGGCTGCGCCGAATCAGCTGCCATCGATACTGAGTTTTCTGCTCTCTTTGGGGAAAACCCCGATGCAGTAGAACTGCAGCAGCAGGTCATCGAAGGGTTTAAAGCCTTCCGTAAGCTCGCAAGCCTCAACAGTCAACTCAAAACCACCCCTATCGATCCCCGCACAAGAAAGGAAAACTAAATGGGTCTCACCCGCAATCAAGTAGTTATCGTTGCCATTTTGCTGGCAGGCGCCACGCTGGTTGTTTTGAACCAGACGCTCCTTTCGCCCGCATACCCCTCCATCATGGCCGACCTCCAGGTAGACGCCACCACCGTTCAGTGGCTCACCTCGGCCTATTCCCTGGTCGAAGCCATCGTCATCCCGCTTTCCGCTTTCCTTATAGGACGCTTCCCCACTCGAAAGCTGTTCATCGCGGGCATTTCGGTATTCGCCCTAGGCTCCCTTATGGCAGCATTTTCGCCCTTCTTCGGCATCCTGCTGCTGGGCCGCATTTTCCAGGCGGCATCCACCGGTGTGGTTATGCCGATGGTGTTCACCGTAATCCTTCTGGTGTTCCCCCGTGAAAAGCGCGGCAGCGCCATGGGCATTGTGTCCTTGGTTATCGGCTTTGCTCCTGCTGTCGGCCCTTCCCTTTCCGGCTTGTTGGTCGAATCCGTCGGGTGGCGCTCGCTCTTTATGCTGGTAACCGCACTAGCTGTGCTTATCGTTATCTTCGCCGTCGTCTTCCTCAAGAGCTACGGCGAGTTCGAACCCACCTCGTTCGACAAGCCATCTGTTGCCCTGTGCTCACTGGGCCTTTTGGGACTACTGTATGGCTTGGCCACCATCACTTCGGCAACTAACGTAGTCACTCCAATCACCCTTATCATCTTCGGTGCCGTTCTCTTGACATTCTTCGTACGTAGACAGCTGAAACTTGAAGTGCCACTGCTGAAAGTCGACGTGTTAAAGAGCCGCGCATATGCCATCATCGTCGTCCTGGTTGCCCTGCTCCAAGCAGCTTTGGTTGGCACGGGCGTTTTGCTCCCCATCTATTTGCAAAACCTGCTCGGCGTATCCGCCCTGGAAACCGGCCTTATCATGCTCCCGGGCGCTGTGTTGGGCGCCATCATGGGCTTCCTCGCCGGCCGCCTGTTCGACAAACTGGGTGTTCGCCGTATCGTGATCCCAGGCGCCTTGATTGCAGCCATCGGCGGTTGCGGCTTAGTTGGCTTCGGACTCGACACGCCCGTACCTTTCATCATCGTTATTTACACCTGCCTGGGCGTTGGCATGCAAGCGTTGGTCACCCCGCTTAACACCTGGGGAATCAACACGCTGGACAACCGCGTTATCCAGCACGCAAATGCACTGCAGAACACACTGAACCAGGTCGGCGCTTCGTTAGGTACCGCCATCTTGGTTTCCCTTTCCGCAACATCCACCTTCCTGTTCCCCGAGATGCCCGCACTCGAACAGGCTATGGCGGGCGACCGCATCGCATTCGCCTTCACGGCACTTATCATGATCGCGATCTTTGTGGTTATCGTTGCCGCCGTACGCGACACCAAGAAGAAGCCCTCCGCCGCAGAGCGCGCCAATGCCCTGCGCCTGCCCACCAAGGCAGACGACCACATCGCCGTGGACCTTGCCATGAACAAGCAGCCCTACTTCGTTCACAGCACCGATTCCATCCGCGAGGTTGCGCAGATTCTGGCCACCAACAAAACCTCTGGTGTTCCTGTGGTCGACGAGTATATGAAGGTGGTCGGCTTTATTTCCGACGGCGACATCATGAAGTACATCGGACGCAGTGAAGGCGCCGTTCTGGACGCAACTCTTATGCTGTACCGCGCCACCGACAACGAAAACTTCATGCAGCGCGTTTCCGAACTGCTCGACTTGAACGTTATGCGCATCGCCACCAAGGGTGCCATTTCCGTTGAAAGCGGATCGGAGCTTGATGAAGCATGCCGCCTGCTTGCCGAAAAGCGCATCAAGAAAGCGCCGGTAGTAAGCTCCGACGGAACGCTTATCGGCTCACTTTCCCGCTCAGACGTTATTCGATCCACTATGGCAAACCTCGCCGCCATCGAAGCTCTTGCCAAAAGGTCGAAGCCCGCAAACGCCTAACAACCCGAACCCTCCTTTTCTCCCGCCCCGCATCAAACTTCGGCCTGATGCGGGGCGTTTTGCTTTTGGAGCCATGCCTCAAGGGCCCAAACGCGCGTAGTCGGCATGGGCGAACGAATCGCCGCATTGCCTATGCACGCAACGCCAACTTGCCGCACAAAGAAAACCCCCTTTATAATGTGACCGCATAATTTTGGTTACGGCTGGCTGCGCTTTTTGCGCAGGTGCTCACATGCCGCAGGGGAATGAAGGTGAAAATCCTTCGCTATACCAGTAACCGTAACTTCGAGCAGCGCTCGATCAAGTCGGAATGCCTGCCAGCCCGCACCCTGGATAGAAGGAGCTCACGTGAGCAACACCACCCGCCGTTCCCGCAGCTTAGCGCAGCGCACCCTTGCGCTGCTTATGTCCATCGCCTTGGCCACCACCCTAACCCCCAGCTTTGCCCTAGCAGAAGAAGCCAACAATGCTGTAGCAGCCACGGCAGAGCAAAGCTCCACGGCTGGCAGTGCAAGCAGCCCTTCCACGGCTGACGCTACCACAAACAAGGCAGACACCACGCCAGATGCGAGCGAAAACCAGGCATCAGGCTCCAGCAGCGCCGCAGGGCACGCAACGGCCAGCAGCCCAAAGGCAAACGCTGGCGAAACGGCAGATCCCAACAGCGCAAGCAAAGCACCGAGTCAATCAGCCAACAGTGCCGAGCCTGCAAATCAGACAACCAGCACCAAGGCAGATACCGTTTCGGCAACACTGAAGATCTCGGTTTACGGTACCACTCTGGTTTCGCACACCTTTGATATCGAAAAGGGCAAAACCGTTGAAGATATGCTGAACTTGGCAGTCGAGCAGGGCTACATCAGCAGCTATTCTCATGGCACCCCCTACCCTGGCTACACGGCGTACTACGTGAACAGCATCACCGTAAACGGCATCGCATACACCCAGCCCGCTGATTATTCGGAATACTGGTCGAGCACCATCAACGGCATCTGGGAAAGCGACGGCATCAATGGCAACAGGATTGAGTCCAGCGGCTTTTCCTACGAGCTGAGCTACGTCTCAAACGATCCCAATACCAAATACGATAACGGCACGGGTAACTACCCAACCAACCCCAACACCCCCATCCCGACAAGGCAACGGGCAGCGACGCCACTTCGTACGTAAAGAACACCGGCAATACCAGCACGGTAACCTCCGCCCCCACCTCTTCCAACAACGCGGCGCTTTCCTGGAAGAAAACCTACGGCAACGGCAATTACTCAGAAATCCTTACACTGGGCGACTCCATTTACTTCGCCTCATCGCTCCTGAACGCCGACTGGACCGCACAGCCCGCCGTATTGCACCGCCTGGACTCCAAGGGCGAGGAAACCGCATCGCTTCAGCTGTTCAGCGCCATTGATTCCACCTGCCGTCCGGTATACACCGACGGCGTTATCGTCATTCCCCTTTCCAATGGTCGTTTGCAGGGCGTATCTGCGAGCGAAATGAAAACGCTTTGGGTGTCGGGCACCATCGCATCGGGTACTCAGAACATTTCCACCGTAACCGCCTCTGGCGGCATGGTGTTCACCGGCACTGCCAATTCGCTTGACTCGAATTACAACGCCGCAACGGGCACGTTCTTCGGCATCAACGCCATCACCGGCGAACGAGTTTGGGCAAACGAAGAAACCGACACGGGCTTCTACTGGTGCGGCGCTTGCAAGGTTGGCAACGTTTTGTTGTACGGCAACGACGCCGGCGTGCTTACCGCCGTTGACCCAGCAACGGGCAAAACCGTTTCCACGCTTAAGCTGTCCTCTGCAATTCGCTCCACGGTAATCTCGAACAGCGCTGAAACCGAAGCGTACGTCACAACAAACGATGGCACGCTGCACAAGATCGCGGTAGCCTCCGATGGCTCGCTTTCCGAATCTAATGCCACTTCCTTTGCCAACAAAAGCACCAGCACAGCAACTCTTTTCCAGGGCAATCTGTTCGTTGGCGGCTACGCAGCCGACTACACGGGAATACTCAGCATCATCGATGCTGCAACCATGCAGGTTAAGCACTCGGTTTCCCTTCCTTTCGAGGTAAAAAGCGCACCCTTGGTTGCCAAAGCGGCCGACGGCAACACATATGCCTACTTCACCTGCAATGGCGTCGAAACGGACGGAGACAACAACCCCACCAACGGCGGTGGCGCTTGGGTGTACTGCCTGGAAACCAACACGGTAACCAGGCTCTTTGATGCCACGGGCGATGCAGCCAACTACTGCATAAAATCCATCACCATGGGCGCCGATGGCACGCTGTACTGGACCAACGATTCCGGCACGCTCTTTGCCCTGGCAAGCGCTGCCTCTCCCAGCAACGGTGGCAACGGCGGCAACTCTGACAACGCCCAAACACCTGAAAAACCTGAAACCAACAACCAGCAGAACAACGAAGCATCCAGCAGCAATACGGGTGGGCATGCCCCTGCCGCAACCCCCATTAGCGCTGGCAATGCATCTGCTGCAGCCCAAGCACCCCTGAGCGATGCTGAAGCACTGGCTGAAAACGAAGCTTCCAGCGAAGATGAGAACGGCGGCGCCGTCACCAGCGCATCTTCCGCTCGTGGCACCTCTTCCGACAACACCAACGATTCAAAGGGCGCTCCCTGGCTACCCATCGCCGGCATTGTCGCGGGCTGCGCTGGTCTGATTGCCGTGGGCACGTTCCTGTTCCGTCGCCGTTCCCTGTAGGCTAAGACCATGGCTGAAGATCCGAAAAAGCTCACCCGCGCCCACAAAATAGCGCTTGGCATAATCTCGGCTGCCTGCTGCTGCCTTATCGGCGTTTCAGCATTCGCGCTCGCTGCGCCCGACGCGCTGAACCAGGACAACCAGGCAGAAGCCCCGCAGCAGGCAGACTCCGCTTCAACCGACTACGGCAACGACGTTACGCAAGAGGGCCAATCGAGCGAAGCGGCCGACCAAGACGGCAATACCCAGAACGAAAGCGGCGTCGCGTCGGGCAACCAGGGCAAAAGCGCTGAAAAGGAAGGCAGCACCGCAAGCAGCTCCGGCAACAAGGCAAGCTCTTCCAGCAGCAGCTCAAGCAGCAAGCAGAACAGCAATGGCAATTCCCAGGGCACTACTGCAAACTCCACCGCTTCTAACACCGTTACTGTTTCGGTATCCGTTTCCAGCAGCGCTGCCGATGGGCGCGTTTCAGGTAGCGCTCACCCCACCTTCAAGAAGGGAGCCACCGCCTACGATGCCCTGTGCGCCACCGGCCTTTCGGTAAGCACGAAAAGCAGCCAATACGGCATCTACGTGAGCGCCATCGGCGGCTTGGCGGAATTTGAATACGGTGGGAAAAGCGGCTGGATGTACTCCGTCAATGGAAGCGCGCCAAACGTTTCCTGCGGAAAGTACGTGCTCAAAGACGGCGACTCCGTTTCCTGGTACTACGTTAAGTAAATGAAACCCACCGCCTTCGACAGCCTGCACCCCACAATCGCACTGGGCTACTTCGCCGTAGCCTTGGCGCTTGCCATGGCCGCCCCGCACCCCCTGCTTCTGGCACTCTCGCTTGCCGCCGCGCTGACGTGCGGGGCATGGCTGCGGGGCGCGGGCGCGGTAGCGAAATCATTGGGGTGGCAGTTGCCGTTGATGTTGATAATCGTTGCGGTGAACCCCCTGTTCAGCTCCACCGGAAGCACCGAACTGTTCCGCATAGGCACGCAAGCCGTGTACGCCGAAGGCTACGCCAACGCGCTTACCATGGCGGCATTGCTGTTATGCGTGATGCAATGGTTTTCCAACGCGAATGCCGTGCTGGGCTCCGACAAGGTAATGGGAGCCCTAGGCGGCATACTGCCCACCATTTCGCTGATGGTTTCCATGATCATGCGGCTTATCCCCCGGTTCGTGAAGCGCGGGCGCACCATCAATGACGCCCTAACCGCCTGCACCGCTGCGCGCGCTAGCCACAGCGCCGCCGCAACAAGCACTGCTGCACAAGCGGACAACAACACCGCAGCACGCGCATCGAACCCCAGCGAAACAATCAGCGTCCCATGTGCCGAGGGCATCCGCCCCACAAAACGCCTAAGCCGCGTCCGCTTCGCCGACCAGCTGCGTGTTTCTACCACCCTGATGGGCTGGAGCATGGAAGATTCCCTGGAATCGGCCGACTCCATGCGCTGCCGCGGTTGGGGCGCCGTGCGCAAGCGCACCACCTTCCGCCGAAACCGCTTCCGCCTGCGCGATGCCACAGCGCTTTCCGCGCTTGCCGCCCTAACCGTAGCCGCCGCCTTCGCCGCCTATTCCCTGGCAAATGGCTTTGGCTTCTTCCCTGCCCCGCACGGAACACTGGCCAGCCCCGTGGCGGCTCTGTACGCTCCCGTGCTGGCCTTCCCCCTTTTTGCTTGAGCTTGCTGGAAAGGTTCGCCGATGAACGCCGCCCTGAAATTCGAAGAGTTCTGCTTCTCGTACTCCGAAGCTGGAAATGGCAACGGCAGCACACCCGCCCTATTGGGACCTTTGAATGCCGAAATCGAAGAAGGCTCGTTCGCGCTGATAACCGGCGCCACCGGTTGCGGCAAAACCACGCTGCTGCGTAGTTGCAAGCCCGAGCTTGCGCCTCACGGCAACCGCCAAGGCCGTATCACGTTGTTCGGGACCGATGCCGCAACGCTAAGTGCCGAAGAGTCAGCCCGCGCCGTGGGCTTCGTAACGCAAAATCCCGAAAACCAGGTGGTGTGCTCGGAACCCTGGCACGAACTGGCCTTCGGGTTGGAAAACCTGGGTACCCCGCAACAAACCATGCGCCGCCGCATAGCCGAATTGGCGCATTTCTTCGGCATGAACAGCTGGCTGCATCAGAACGTGAACAGCCTTTCCGGCGGCCAAACCCAGCTGCTGGCGTTGGCCAGCGTAATAGCCTGCGCCCCACGCATCCTGCTGCTAGATGAGCCTACCAGCCAGCTCGACCCAGTAGCCGCCCATTCGCTGGCGCATGCGCTGTTCCGCATGAACCGCGAACTGAGCATAACCATCGTAGCCACCACGCATGCGCCCGAACTTCTGGCCCCCTACGCAACCCAGCATTTCAGGCTGGCAAACGGTACGCTAACCGAATGTCCCCTGCCCAAGCCGAAGCCATTCGTTCCCGCCGAAAACCCACGAACCGCCAACGCGGGCACCAGCACAATTGCCCTGCATATCGACGACGCTGCCTTCCGCTACCAACGCAAAAGCCCCTTCGTGCTGAAGAGCTGCGACCTTACGGTTAAGAAGGGCACGCTGCACGCCGTGGTGGGCGGCAACGGGTGCGGCAAATCCACCCTGCTAGCGCTGGCCGCGGGAACCCTGCGCCCCGAGCGCGGGCACGTAAAAAGCCCTTGCCGAGACAGCCAAGGCTTCATTCCGCAAGACCCGAAAGCGTTATTCGTATGCGATTCCGTTGCCGAAGAGCTACAGGATTGGCAACGCCCCTGCGGCTATTCCGACGAAGACATAACCACAATGTTGAAGCGCCTGGGACTAAACGGCCTGGAAAACACCCACCCCTACGACCTTTCGGGAGGGCAGCAGCAACTGCTGGCCTTCGCGAAGGTACTGCTTACGCACCCCTGCCTGCTTCTGCTGGACGAAGCCACCAAGGGGTTGGACCCGAAAACCAAGCTCACGGTGGCGAAGCTATGCCGCCAGCTAGTTGATGAAGGCACCACCATCGTACTTGCCACGCATGATTTGCCCTTCGCGGCCTGCGTGGCTGATGAAATAAGCATGCTGTTCGATGGCGAATGCGCCTGCACCGAAGCGCCCGCGCAGTTCTTCCGCGAGAACCTGTTCTACCGCGCCACCGCCAATGCCTTCACCGAAGCCTGGGGGCAGCAGCAATGAGTGCCCTGGGCCACATCGCGCGCGCTGTCGTTGAAGCCGTAGCCCTTGCTGCACCGGTTTTAGCGCTCCTGGCCTGCGCTTACCTGCAGATCGAGCAATCAGCGCTGCTTACGTTGCTGGTTGGCTGCGCAGCGCTGGCCGTATTCTTCTGCGGCTTCGAAGCAGGTCGCCCGGCGTTGCGCCAGGTTATGCCCACCGCAACATTGGCGGCATTGGCGGCAGCTGGCCGCATCCTGTTCGCCCCCATCCCCGATTTCAAACCGGTAAGCGCCATCTGCATCATCGCCGGCGTAGTATTCGGTAAGCACAGCGGCTTCATGGTAGGGGCGCTGGCAGCGCTGTGCTCGAACTTCTTCTTCGGGCAAGGCCCCTGGACGCCCTGGCAAATGTACGCCTGGGGCCTAGTAGGCTACATTGCCGGTGCGTTGGCGAAAAGCGGCGTGTTCGAGCTGGACGAAGGTCAAGGCAAGCCCCGCTTCGGCCTGGGCACCGTGGTGCTGCTGTGCTACGGCTTCCTTTCGGGACTGGGATACGGCTTCATCCTGAACAGCTGGTACATTGTGGCATTCCTGGTACCCATCACCTGGCAAGGCGCCTTGGCCGCCTACCTGGCCGGCCTGCCGCTAGACTTGACTCACAGCATAGCCACCGTGATATTCCTTTCGGCCCTCTACCTGCCCTGGAAAAGAAAACTGGAACGCATCAAGCGCAAATACGCCCTGCGGTAAAAATATTATCTGGTGTTAGCCCGGCGCATAGGATTCCGAATTTATTTAGCTTAATCTGACTTGTTTTTCAGATTTGAAGTTATGAAGTCACAAAGCTTGTCGGCATTTTCGCTTCTCGAATCCGAATAAATTGCCGAAACCGGAAAGCGAACCCCTTCTTGCGAAACAAATGGGAGGCTGACGACGTCAGGTATCAAAACCTCCCAAGCAGATCCGCTGATGGCAAGAAGAGCGGCATCTTCATTGTCCAAAAAGAAATTTCCGATGCTCTCTCGACTGTTGTCGAGTATCTCAAAATGAAGATTCACCCCATAATCAGAAGCTAAATCTTTCAAATAAGGGCAGACTTCTTCCGCATGAAACGGCAAAGCAGGTTTGACCGTCCTCAGATCATGCACCGAAAGTGCATCCCGAAATGCCAACGGGTTATTCGACTTCACTAGAAGATTAGGCGATACAGAATAGAGAAACTTTCGCTTAAAACCCTCGAGCATCGGAGCATCAAGCAGAACAGCAAAGTCAATATAGCCCAACCTCAAACCAGACAAGCATCTCTCGTTGGGCAATTCGATTAGGCTTTCCACCCAACCACTCTTTCCTAGCAGATTCTTCACAAGTGGCGGAATTAAGGAGTCCCCTTCGCCCCAAGACGCAATAGCGCACTTCATTTTCCCCTCATCGGAAATACGTAACCTATGCGAGGAAGCGATTGAGCCTATTCTGTCTGCATGATGGATAACCGCTTCTGCCTCTTCGGCAATTAGCAACCCCACATCTGTCGGCAATATAGTTTTCCCTGATGACAAAATCAGCTTCAAATCCAGTTCCGACTCCAAACTCCTTATAGCCTTTGAAACAGCCTGGGGAGTTACGAACTGCTCTTTTGCGGCACGGGAATAACTCCCTAGATGAATCGCAGAAACAAGATACTCAAGTTGGCTGATATTCATTGCCCCTCCAAAGAAAGAAAGGGTCGCCAGCCGTCAATGGCGACCCCCAACCCGTAATGTAGTTCTGACTTCCGGACCAGGACATAGATTCTATCCCAGCTTAATGGGCGATTCGTTTTCGACGGTGTAATCATCGTCAAGCAGTCGCTCTCTCTCCTGTTTGTGTAAAACCTATTTACGCACAATACAATTTGTTGCTACTCGCCCTGGACCAACTCCCATTGATATTCAGCACCCGAATCCATCGTTGCCACAATCATCAACCCATCCATTTTAGAGGCGACTTTTTCTGCAAGTTGACGCCACTGGGGTCCGTTGTCATTCACCAATTGGGAACAGGCAGATTCGCCCAAATCGACAAGACAACCAATTCTCAAAGAGGAAGAACCCGCATCACAACGATTGGGCATCGAACCCGACTCAAGAATTTCATCCTGATCAGCCGCGGAGAAAACACCGCATTCGCCCTCCCCCGAAACCGAAAGAGCAACAAGGGAGCCGCGAGATTCCCCAAGAATAAAAGAGACATCAAGATCGTATGAAGCAAGACAACGCCAATTTTCCTCGGCCCCGCCAAGCAGCACAGAAGGTTCACCCAAGCTAAGCAACGTTTTATGATCTTGGTCAACAAGAAAAACGTTCCGCCCCGATGGGGTATTCCCTGAAGCGTCATCCGCCGATTGGCTTGAGTTTGCGCAGCCTAGCAATCCGAGGGCAAACACCAACGACATGACAGCATTGAGGAAACGCATAGCCACACCTCTTCTGTAAGGGAACCCCTCCTTTGCGAACTGAATCGGAGCATTTGCTCAAACTTTCGCAATTCAGCAGAATTCCCAAATCGACTAATAATGAATCAGCCTATTCAGCCAGGCCATTCAGCATTAAGGAAAAAAGGTTTAGGGCATTAACGATTAGTTACAGATGACGACGAGCCCATAAGAACTTCCAACCGGCATCGCAAAATAACGCAGGCTTCGGGGTGACGTGAGGGCAGTCGAGAGCACTCAAGCCAAACGCACACGGCCCCAACCAAGCAAACCTTAAAGCGAAGGCTCCCGTATTGTGATGTCGTTTTCCTGCAAGCGCGCTGCATCCGCTACACTTCTTACGTGCACACACCAAAAGGAGCCCCTTCCATGAATATGCCCCACTGTCCCGCGCAAAAGCAATGCGGAGCCTGCCAGCTTCTCTCTCTCCCTTACGAGAAACAGCTAGATCGCAAACAAAACGAGATGATCGGACTCTTCGAACCTTTCGCGGGCGAGGGCACCGTATTCAACCCCATCGCAGGGATGGACCAACCCTATTACTACCGCAACAAGGTCACTTCTCCCTACGTTCCCGGGCGCAAGATCAAAGGCGGAAAGAAACCCCAAGGCAAAAAGGGCAAAACCAGTTCGAAGGGCACATCACAACACGAAATCCTTTGCGGCATGTACGCAGCAGGCACGCATCGCGTCATCAATACCGATGCGTGCCTGCTTGAAAACAAGGAGGCCAAGCAGGCGGTTCTGGCCATTCGATCGCTCATGCAGCGCTACCATATGGAACCCTACAACGAAGACGCCAACACGGGCTTTATCCGTCATGCCGTTATCCGCGTAGGGCATACCACCGGCGAGTTGTTGGTTACCATCGTTACCAACGGCAAGGAATTTCCCGCCTCACGCAATTTCTGCCGCGAGCTGAAGAAACGCTGCCCCGCCATCACAACCGTGGTGCAGAACGTGAATACCCGTCAAACCAATGTGATCTTGGGCAACGAAGGAGAAAAGACGCTTTATGGCCCAGGGTTCATCATCGACGAGCTTTGCGGGCTCACCTTCCGTATTTCTTCCCATTCGTTTTACCAGGTGAACGCTACGCAAACTGAAGTGCTTTACCGAAAGGCCATCGAAATGGCCCGTTTCACCGGCGCCGAAACGGCCATGGATGCCTACTGCGGAACTGGGACCATCGGCCTAGTTGCAGCGAAGGGGCTGCCCAATGCCGAAGCAGCCCACGCCGCACGCGTGATCGGCGTAGACAACGTGGCGTCCGCCATCAAGGACGCACGCGAAAATGCTCGCCACAACGGTATCGAAAACGCCGAGTTCACCGCTGAAGATGCCGGGCATTTCATGAACAAGCTGGCAAAGGAAGGCGAATCGCTCGATGTGCTGCTGATGGATCCGCCACGCGCAGGATCAAACGAGCAGTTCCTTCGCTCTGCCTGCAGCTTGGCGCCAAAACGCATCGTATACATCTCCTGCAACCCCAACACGCAAGCACGCGATGTCGAGTATTTGATTGAACACGGCTACCGACTTACCGAGGTTCAACCCGTCGACATGTTCCCCCACACCAACCACGTGGAAAACATCTGCGCACTTGAACTGCGGTAGCCAATCAACGCTCTTATTTATGCGCCCTGCATTTTGAGCCGCACTTCCCGCGCCCGGACCGCGAAAGGTTACCGGGTTTGGGAGGTACAGCTTATTTTTGCTGGGATAAATTCGTTATCTGAAATGCCCTTCATGGGCTCATTCATCGTCGGGAACGTCCCTCCGCGGGCTCATCCATTGTCGGAATCGTCCCTTCGTGGGTGCCTCTATCGTCGGAAACGTCCCTTCGTGGGCTCATCCGTCGTCAGAAACGTCCTTTCATGGGGCCGCCCATCGTCAGAGATGTCCCTTTGTGGGCGCCTCCATCGTCGGAAACGGCCCTTCTTGGGCCCATCCATCATCAGAAACGTCCTTTCATGAGCTCACCCAACGGCGGAATGTCCCTTCGCGTTTGCTTGTATCTGAAGCAAAATTAGAATTTCTCTAAATGCTACTTGACTACTCTCATATATTCTCGTAAATTGGAATTGTTCTAATTCGAGGGTTAAGGAGGAGCGGAAATGAACAAGAACGCGCAAATCATTCTTGATGCCATCAATGCCTCCACCGATCATCCAACAGCAGAACAGGTGTATTTGAGCCTCAAGGAACAAGGCACGAAGGTTTCCATGGCAACGGTGTACAACAACCTTGCCAGCCTCTACGCCAAAGGCCTCATTCGCAAAGTGGCTGTTCCCGGCTTTCCTGATCGTTACGACAACGTCACCCGGCACGACCACTTAGTGTGCCAGAATTGTGGCAGGCTCGTTGATGTCTCACTAGAGGATTTCACCGAGGCAATTCAGCGAGATTCTGGCGCCCAGATCATTTCATATGATTTGAACATCACCTATCTCTGCCCTGAATGCACAGAAGCACGCGTTGGCAAAAACGCCCTTCATAACTAGCAATCATCTCGCGAAAGGAGCCCAAAATGAGCGAGAACAAGTATGCAGGTACCCAGACCGAAAAAAACCTTCAGGCAGCATTTGCCGGTGAGTCTCAGGCTCGCAACAAGTACACCTATTTTGCTTCCGTAGCAAAGAAGGAAGGCATGGAGCAGATTTCCGCCCTGTTCCTGAAGACCGCCGATAACGAGAAGGAACACGCAAAGATGTGGTTCAAGGAGCTCGGCGGCATCGGTGACACCGCAGCAAACCTCGCAGCTGCAGCTGACGGCGAGAACTACGAGTGGACCGACATGTATGACGACTTCGCCAAGACTGCAGAAGAAGAAGGCTTCAAGGCTCTGGCCGCCAAGTTCCGCATGGTTGGCGAAATTGAGAAGCATCACGAAGAGCGCTATCGTGCCCTTCTGAAGAACGTCGAAACCGCTCAGGTGTTCGAGAAGAGCGAAGTTAAGGTTTGGGAATGCCGTAACTGTGGTCACATCGTTGTTGGCACCAAGGCTCCTGAAGTATGCCCCGTATGCGCTCACCCCAAGAGCTACTTCGAGGTACACGCCGAGAACTACTAAGCCACAGTCCTCGCTCAAGCTCGCCGCTTGAGCGTTCGGAACCTATCGCTTTAATGAAAAGAGGTCGCACATGAGGCCTCTTTTTTCGTCCTTCCCGCAGCGGCCATCTCCACAGCGGCCATCTCCACAGCGGCCATTCCCCGCAGCAACCATCCGCGCTGCGGCTGCTTCACGGCGCTGCCTGGCAAGAATCGCGCCATATGCGTTCTCTTTTCGACGAATGCATGCAATAAGCCCTTTTCCTGGCAATGTTTGCCCGAAATGCATGCTTTTCAAGATCGAAATGGCAAGATCCTCGCCCTATGCGTCCATTTCCAGGTGCAATTGGGTGGTTTTGGATACATGGCGTAAAGATCTTGCCAAAAAGGTCCCCTTTCCACGTCGAGAGACCCGAAATCATGCATAGCGCGAAAATGTTGCCAGGGCTTCTCGGCCTTCAATGCAGACATAAAAAAGGATCCCCAAACGGGGATCCTAGTAATAAGTTCTTTGGTTCTACTCAGCGTCTGCCCGATGCCTATAACCTTTGCACCAAGCGAACGAGCTTGCGCCTTCCCATCTGGGGGGGGGATTACGCAAGTGGGCGTACCGAAGGTGCAGGTCGTCGGTGCGCTTTCCCATTTGAAGGAACCACACCGACAGAACGAGCTTGCGGTTTCCTACCTGAAGGAATTTAACCAAGCGAACGAACTTGTGGTTTTCTACTTGGAAGAATTACACCAGACGAACGAACTTGCGCTTGCCAACCTGGATAACGGCGCCTTCCAGCGTGGAAGGAGCTACGTTGTAGGCCTTGGCAGCAACGGCTTCACCGTTGATCTTTACACCACCCTGGTCGATCATGCGACGAGCATCGCCCGTCGATTTGGTAAGACCAGAATCGGCAATGAGCTTAGCCAGGTATACCGTGCCCTCTTCGTTAGGGGTAAGATCGGCAGCAAACTCAGGGATATCTTCCGGAACCTCATGCTGCTTGAACTGGCGATCGAATGCCGCTTCTGCTTCCTTTGCTGCTTCCTCATCGTAGTAAGCAGCAACAATGTTCTGAGCCAAGTCGCGCTTGCAGCGATTCGGATGAATCTCGTCAGCAGCCAATCCCTTTTCGATGGCATCGATCTGATCTACTGGCACGGTAGAAGCAAGACGGTAGTACTTCACCATCAGTTCGTCGGGGATGGACATTACCTTGCCGAACATGTCGTTGGGAGCGTCGGTCAGACCGATGTAGTTGCCATAGCTCTTGGACATCTTCTTAACGCCATCGGTGCCCTCCAGCAAAGGAAGCGTCAAGCACACCTGGGGCTCCATACCCATCTTTTCCATAAGCTCACGGCCAGCGAGCAAGTTGAACAGCTGGTCGGTGCCACCCAGCTCGACATCCGCCTTGATAACAACAGAGTCATATGCCTGCATGATGGGATACAGGAACTCGTGCAGGCTGATTGGCAGCTCGGACGTGTAGCGGTTATGGAAGTCGTCGCGCTCAAGGATGCGGGCAACGGTAAAGTTGGAGGCGATCTTCAAAAGGTCTTCCATGCCCAAAGAAAGAATCCATTCGGAATTGTAACGGAGGGTGGTCTTTTCGGGGTCAAGAACCTTGAAGGCCTGGTCAACGTAAGTCTGAGCGTTTTCCTTAATCTGTTCACGCGTAAGCTGAGGACGCGTGGAGTTGCGGCCGGAAGGGTCGCCGATAAGGGCGGTTCCGTCACCGATGATAAGGGTAACCTGATGACCCAGATCCTGGAACTGACGCAGCTTGCGCAGCGGGACGGCATGGCCAAGATGGATATCGGGAGCCGTAGGGTCTACACCCAACTTAATGTTCAGCGGCTTACCGCGCTTAAGCTTGTCCATAAGGGCCTTCTCAGGCACGATCTGGGCGGCACCGGACTGAATGATATGAAACTGCTCTTCAGGTGAAATCATGATTCCTCTTTCTAGCGTATGGCGAAGATTCTAGCACAGGGAAGGCGGCTGCGTTTTTCCGCAGCCGCCTTACACCTGCGTAGGAGCAAGGGCCGCACGTATGCTTTCTGCGCGCATTCTGCGCACTAACGCACCCTTGCGTTTTTCGTCTTGCCCAAGCACCTACGAAACACCGCGGAACAAATGACCCGACGTTGCGCCTTCGGCCTTGGCAACCTTGTTGCCATCCTTCTGGGCAATATCGCGAGCACGAACGGCGCGTGCAACCTTTTCGGTGGTTTCCTTCACGTTCATGAGCGTGGTGTCGACCAACACCGTCGAAACACCCGCCCCGATGATCTCGGGCATCAAGTGGGCAACGTCCATCTGCACCGCGTTGTACAAATGGCTTCGCCCGGTGCAGTCGGTAATCACCGGCATCTCGTAGCCCTTGCGGTCTTTCAGATAGTGAGGGCTCTTGCGGCGAGCGCACTCAGCGCACTTTTGATTGCAGGGACCCTGGCTCATAAGCAAGCAGTGCTCGGTAACCATGAGCTCGGTCTGCCCCATGATGGTAAGGCCTAAAGGCATAGGGGCCATGTCGCCCAGTTCTTCGATCTGCACCAACGAAAGCTCAGGGGAGAGCCATACGCGCTGTGCGCCCAGGTCGGCCATAGCCTGCAAGTCAAGCTTGTTGGTAACGGGAATATGTGGGCCAACTTCAGGAGCAGCGCCCATTTCCGTTGCGTGCAGAAGCTGACCAAGGTTTTCAACCATAACCGGCTTATCGGCCTTTACGCGTTTCCAGATATCGAAGCCGTTGCGCTTCTCTTCGTCGAACATCTGCGAAACGGTAGGCAGAACCGGAATGCACTGCTTGGGATACCCAGCCTGTTCGGCGGTATCGGAAAGCTGACCCGCGATAACGGCCTCTCCGCGACGGTAGTTTGCGGCGGGCACGTAAATCAAGTCGGCACCAGCGCGCTTTGCAGCGCGAGCACATGCGGGATTCGTTGCCAAAACCGCGACCTTGCACCAACCCTTACGAACAACGGGAGCGAAGGAGCGACCAGGCGTACGCTCAAGTTTACGAGCGTGATACTGCGCAAGAATCGCCCCTTGCAGTTCTTCAGCAGCGCGGGCACGCAGCTTATGCAGCATTGAAAAGCCCATGCCTACGCCTTCATCCAGGTCGATGTCAAGCGAAGAAAGGCAGAACGGCGTGGTTCCCATGCGATCGATATGCTCGCGAACCTCTTCCTCGGTGATGGCTTTGGTGCGCGCAGCCTCCACTTCGGGGCCTTCGACAGTAACGCTCGCATTGCCGGCATCCGCCGTAAAGGTGAGCAGGGCGGGCTGTCCAATACGAAGCTCTGCACGGGCATGTACGACAACGGAAGGAAGCTTATCGTCGTCCACAAAGGCCGCTTCTGCGTTGCGCACGCGGAACACGCGGTCTCCCTTGCCCACAGCACGCTCTACCGGGAAAAAGACACGACCCGCTCGATCGGTTTTGAACTCGCCAATGGTGTGTACGAAGTGGCCACGATTGGTCCAGAATTCGATCAGGTCGCCAGCATGCAGCTCGGTTTCAGGATCGATGAACACCAGGCCTTCACGCACCTTTGCAACGCGGCCAACAAACACGCCGCGATTGTTCGGGCGCCCGTAGCTCATAATCTCGTTGCCGCGCTTGCCCTTCAGGTAAGCCGTGGTAAATCCGCGAGAGAAAGCCTCAGAAAGAGCAGCCATCTCTTCTTCGCTTGCGCGAAGCTCTGGAGCATCGGATGCAACAACAGAATCGATGCCGTCACGGGCAACAGCCGCTTCAACGCGATCGATAACCGCACGGTACACTCCTACAACAGCCTGTACATATTCAGGCGATTTCATGCGGCCTTCGATTTTCAGAGAAGCCACACCTGCCTGTAATAGTTCGGGAATAAGATTTACTGTACACAGATCTTTCGGGGAAAGCAGATGCTCGCCTGGGGCATCGAGGGTCTTGCGCAGGGCACGATTGTGCAGCTCATACGGCAAACGACATGCCTGAGCACAACGACCGCGATTGGCGGAACGGCCGCCTACCAACGAAGACATGAAACACTGGCCCGAATAGCAAATGCACAGGGCGCCATGGGCAAACGATTCAAGCTCAACACCAAGCTCTTCTGCGAGCTCGTGCAAACGGGCAATTTCAGTTAGCGAAAGCTCGCGGGCAAGCGTCACCCGCGTGGCGCCCAGCGCAGCCGCCGCACGCAAGCCGTCTTCATCGTGAATGTTCATCTGAGTGGATACATGAACTTCCACATCGGGCATGATGCGTGAAAGCTCGATAGAAATGCCGATATCCTGCACGATAAAGGCATCAACGCCGCAGCGATAAGCCTGGCGGGCAAGCTCCAAAGCATCGGGAAGTTCCGAAGGCAGCACTACAGTGTTCAGCGTAAGATAGATTTTCACACCGCGCAGGTGCGCATAATCACAGGCTTCTGCCAGGTTTTCAAGCGAGAAATTATCGGCGCCTCGGCGAGCGTTGAAGTGGCCAGCGCCCAGATATACCGCATCGGCACCAGCTTTTACGGCTGCATGCAGGCATTCCATGTTGCCAGCGGGAGCCAAAAGCTCCACATTCTTCGAGCAAGGAGTAGCCATCATGTCAGCTTCGGGCTGCACATTAGCTTCCTTGTTCATAGTTTCGTTAGTCATATCTTTGTCCTCAAACCTCTTGATAAGGCAAGAAAACGGCCATCATCGAGCATGATGGCCGTTTCACTACATTGCTATGCCGCACTCCGCTAAGCGGATTCGGCCTTGCTGTCCGCATCCTGCAGAGCCTTGATGCCTGCATCATAATGCGACTGGATTTCAGCCATACGGCTATCGTAATCGGCGCCGCTGGGAGCTACGCCGTTTGCGGGAGCCTTAACGTCTTCATACAGCTGAACATAGCTCGAAAGCGCGGTTTGCAGTTCCTTGGCGCCATTCACGTACGATGAATGGATGTCGCCCATAGCATCGGGAACGGAAAGGGCTTCGAGATCAGACACGCACTGGTCAACCGCAGAAAGCTGAGCGGAGAGGGAAACCACTTCGCCATCCTTCACCGCTTCGGAGAAGGTACCCATATTCGTGTTCAAGGTTTCCATGATGGTGTTGACCGAAGACATGTACTGACGGTTCTGCGTTTGGGCATCCGTCTGCTCATTGTTGCTTGCGCAGCCAACAAACGCCGTCAAACAGGCGAGGCAAAATGCCGCGATTACCAGAAAACGTGCTTTCGTTTTCATAAGATCCTTCCGAGTAAATAGCCAGCAAAACCGAAGGGCTTTGCATTCCCTACTATTAAAAACGCTCTTTGCCACCTGCGCGCTTGCGTTTGACGTTCTACCCGAAGAATCCACAGCCTACCATCGTTTCAGCAAAACAAAAGGGCGCACCCCTTCAGGATGC
>URJE01000020.1 GCA_900547965.1 uncultured Eggerthella sp.
GCCGATGCGGTTTGCGTGATGGGCATCTGAGCCTACGGTTAACGGCACATCTGCTTGGAAAAAACGTTCCAGTAAGGATTCTTGCGGGTAAAAGTCGGCGAAATCCTTGGTCAAGCCTGCAGTGTTGATCTCAACGTGCACCTTGCCTTCGCGCGCTGCTTGCGCCATGGAATCGAACAGTGGAGCGAGGTCGATCGAAGGCTTGTATCCAGAAAGGCTGAACAGGCGTGGCAGATCGGGATGCGCCATGGAATCGAACAAGCCGCTCGTTGCCGCCTTGCACCATTCTTCGGCATAGAGCTGCCAAAGCTTGTTTGCTCCCAGTTCTTCCCAGATGCGCATGTCTTCATCCCAGTCGAGTGCCTTTTCCTGAAGATAGTGGATGGATCCAAGAAGGAACGTTGCATCGCCGCGTGTTTCCGCCAAATCGGCGCTGCAGCCCGGGTACCAGTCTGCCTCCATGCCATGCACGATTTCGAGTTCGGGGAACTCGTTGCGTGCAAGCCCGATTGAAGAAGCATACTGTTCAAGCTTGCTTTCTTCTATGGAGCAATCAATGAAGTCCGGCCTGCCCCAATGGTCGGTACAGGCTATGGTGGTTATCCCCTTTGCTATAGCTGCATGCATGTTTTCCTGAAAAGTGCTTTTCCCGTCGGAAAACACGGTATGAGTGTGGCAATCGACCAGTTCGATGGGCATAACGTTCCTTTCGGGGCAGGTTATTTCGATTTGATGCCGCTCGTTGCTATGCGGATGGCTTCTTCATGGCTGTCGGTAACGGTGAACAGGCTGATGTCGGACTCGCTGATCATGTTCTGATCAAGCAAGGGACCTTTGATCCACTTGATCAGGTCTTGCCAGTATTCGGTGCCGAACAGCACGATAGGCATGTTCCCGATCTTATGCGTTTGCGCCAGCACCAGCACCTCGAACATCTCGTCAAGCGTGCCGTAGCCTCCAGGGAAGAAGATTGCGCCCGAAGAGTATTTCACGAACATGGTCTTGCGGACGAAGAAATAGCGGAACTCGATTCCGAGATTTATCCAATCGTTGGTAGTTTCTTCGAAGGGGAGCTCAATGGAAAGACCCACCGAAGTGCCTCCCGCAAGTGCTGCTCCGCGGTTGGCCGCCTCCATGATGCCGGGCCGCCGCCGGTAATGACGGCGATGTCCTTATTGGCGAGCTTGCCTGCAATTTGCATGGCGTGTTCATAGTAAGGGTCGGTTGGTTCGGTTCTGGCTGACCCGAATATGGATACCGCCGGCCCCAACTTGGCAAGAGCGTCGAAGCCGTCTACGAACTCAGATTGGATGCGCAGCGTGCGCCAAGGGTCGGCATCGCGCCAATCAGTGCCCGGCTCTTCGCTGATCAGCTTTCCTGTGGTGCTGTGGCGAGGGACCATCTTTCCGCGCAGGGTTACCGAGCCACGGCGGTAGGGCGTTCCGAGGGGCGAAGTGTCGCTGGTCTGTTTTTCTTCGTCGGCGTTGAGCGTGCTTGAAAGATATTTTTCCAAGGCGTTTTCAACTGCTGCCTCGGTTGCTTTCTTCGCCTGCTTCTTCGTGATTTTCTTTGCCATTTCGGTCCCTTCCCCTCGCGTCGATACGCTCTTTCAGCATACCCGATGAACCGCGTTAAATGCACCGAGCGGCACCATACTGCTACACTGGCATGAAAAGTCGTCGTTCCATCGGAGGGAAGGTTTGGAGCGGCGGATCGAGGGGGAAAGAAGATTACCATGGGAAGCACCGCAACAGGGGAAGGCAAGGCTGCCATAACCCGCTCCATGCCTTTGCGCGTAGCCATATATTTTGGTGGCATTTTGATTTTGGGCGTTGGTGTTGTCTTGAGTGCGCGAAGTGATTTCGGCGCGCCGGCATTCCAGTCGATACCGTTGGTGTTCAGCGAAAGCACCCATCTGCTTACCTTGGGGCAATCGTGCATATGCCTATACTGCATCGATATCCTTATTCAGGTTCTGGTGTTTCGAACGCTCAATGTCAAAATCGCTCTTCAGATTCCTTTTGCCTTTGCGTTCGGTTGCCTGATCGACCTATTTGACTTCGTATTGGGGCTTGATTTCTTCTGGTTTTGCCATGACCCAAGCCTGCTAACCAGCTGCATTATGTTCACGATCGGCATTACACTTATCGGCATAGGGGTAAGCGCCATGGTGGCTATGAATTTCGTTTTGAACCCCGCCGATGGTTGCACGCAGGCCTTTATGAAAATCACCCATCTTCCCTTCGGTAAGGCGAAGATCATCAACGACGTGTTGCGTTTCTCTATTGCATGCGTAATGGCGCTTGCGATGACTGGCCACCTGTTCGGCGTGGGCGTTGGTACGGTTATTTCAATGGTTGCCATTGGCGCCATATGCCAGGTGGTATCTGATGGCGCCCGCGGTTTTTACCGTCGTGCCTATGTGCCTGCGAGCTTTGCATGATGCTTTGAACCACTTATTTCATGCGTGTTAACTCTTGAAATCTGCTTTGTTACGTATCGAAACGAAGCCAAAAGCTGCCTGCCGAAGGCGGTACCTTGTTTGCTAGCGAATTATCCCCACCTTTCTTAAAACGGGAAAGGCAAACGGTTCGCGAAAGTCGTTGAGCGGAGAGGACAAGCACTCAGCGGCTTTTCGGTTGTGAGAGTGAGAGGTTCAGAATGCAAACACGGAACGTGCCTGCGCAAAGCGGGCTGTATCGTCCTGAGTTCGAGCATGATGCGTGCGGTATTGGCGCGCTGGCACATCTGAAGGGTGTGCGCTCGCATCAGATGATCGACGATGCCCTTTCGGTCCTTGTCAATCTGGAGCATCGCGGTGGTAAGGGTTTGGAGCATAATACGGGCGATGGCGCCGGCATCTTGTTCCAGGTTCCGCATCACTTCTTCCGCAAGGAAGCGCAGAAGTATGGTCACCTTCTTCCCGATGAAGGCGACTATGGCGTGGCTATGCTCTTTTTCCCCCAAGACGAGCGTGGCGTAGAAGTTTCCAAGCGCATTTTCGAAGAAGGTTGTGCGAAGGCTGGTTTGCCCCTGCTGTTTTGGCGCGAGGTTCCCATCGATCCCCACGATTTGGGTTCCACCGCACGCGCCTGCATGCCTACCATCCTGCAGGCATTCGTAGGTCGTCCTGAAGACGTCGAGCGCGGAGAGGCTTTTGAGCGCCGCCTGTACGTATGCCGCCGTATGGTGGAAAAGGCCGCCGATGCCGAGCATGCGCTGAAGGGCCATATCTTCTATGTGTGCTCTTTCAGTGCGCGCACCATCGTATACAAGGGCATGCTTGTTGCTACCCAGATGCGCCGTTTCTACCTGGACCTTTCCGATGCAGCGGTGAAGACCGCAATTGCTCTGGTCCATTCGCGCTACTCCACGAACACCACCCCTTCGTGGGAGCGCGCACATCCGAATCGTTACATCATTCATAACGGCGAAATCAATACGCTGAAGGGCAATGTGAACTGGATCCGCGCCCGCGAACCAAATCTGTACTCGCCGGTTCTGGGCAAAGATCTGGAATCCGTTCTGCCTATCATCAACAAAGAGGGCTCCGACTCTGCCATCCTCGATAACGTGCTTGAGTTCTTGGTGATGAACGGTCGCGATATGACCCGCGCCGTTTCCATGCTGTTGCCCGAGCCGTGGGATCATAATGAAACGCTTCCCGCTCGCCGCCGTGCTTACGACGAGTACCAGTCCATGCTCATGGAGCCGTGGGATGGTCCTGCTGCCATTGCTTACACCGATGGCTCCACGTTCGGTGCTGCGCTCGATCGCAACGGCCTGCGTCCTGCTCGTTACTATGTCACGCGCGACGATCGCTTCCTGCTTTCCTCCGAGGTTGGAACCATCGAAATCGAGCCTTCCAACATCCTTACTGCTGGTTGCCTTGGCCCTGGCGAAATGGTGGAGATCGACACTACGGCCGATCGCGTTATCTGGAACGACGAGCTGCGTGCTCGCTATGCAAAGGAAAAGCCCTACAGCGATTGGGTAAAGGAAGAGAAGATCGAGGTTTCCGACCTTGAGGCTCCTGCTAAGGCTGATGCTGTGCGCGATGCCGATGTCTCCATGACCGTACGTATGGCAAAACTGGGCTACCACTGGGATGACGTGGACGAAGTGGTTCGCGCTATGGCTGAAAAGGGCGGTGTGCCCTTGGCTTCCATGGGCATCGATGCGTCCCTCGCGTGCCTCTCGAAGAAGAATCGTTCCTTCTTCGATTATTTCTATCAGCTATTTGCCCAGGTAACCAACCCGCCTATCGACGCTTTGCGCGAGAGCTTGGTTACTTCGAGTGTGCTCTACATCGGCAACCATGGCAATCTCCTGGAAGATTCTCGCACGGCGTGTCAGTTGATTCGCCTTGATGGCCCTATGCTGACAAAGGACCAGTTCGATCGCATCTGTGCGGTAGACCGCGTTGGTTTCAAGGCTCAGCGCTTCAGCGCCACGTATCGTCGCGAAGACGGAGAGAACGCCCTGGAAGAGGCGTTGGAAAACTTGGCGTGCAGTGTTGAAAAGGCTGTACGCAACGGGGTAAGCATCATCGTGCTCTCCGACCGTGCTGCAGAAGACGAAGTGCCCATTCCTTCACTCCTGGCAGTTTCCTCTGTTCACAACCATCTGATTCGCGTGGGCGTTCGCACCTTTGCCGATTTCGTGGTTGAGACGGGCGATGCCATTTCTGCGCATGATTTTGCTGCTTTGGTTGGTTATTCCGCATCGGGTATCTATCCCTATATGGCTCACGAGTGCATCGCTGATTTGGCCGCAAAGGGCGCCTTGTCCGCATCCGCTGAAGAGGGCATTGCGAACTACAACAAGGCGGTAACCGCAGGAATCACCTCCATCATGTCGAAGATGGGCATTTCCACGGTGCAGAGCTACCATTCCGCTCAGATCTTCGAGGCTGTTGGCTTCAAGCAAGAGTTCGTCGATCAGTACTTTGCAGGTACCGTTTCCCGCGTGGGCGGCTTGGGTGTTGCCGATGTTCAGCGTGAAGAGAACCAGCGCTACGACGATGCGGTGGCTATTCTCAGCACGCCGGCACCTGAGCAGTTGCCTTCTTTGGGCCTTACCAAGTGGCGCCCGCAAGGTGGCGAAGAGCATCTTATCGACCCGCAGACTATCTATCTGCTCCAGCATGCTTGCCGCGAGGGCAATTATGAGATGTTCAAGGAATATAGCGATCATTTGCATCAGGAAGGCCGTGCGATTCGCTTGCGCGATCTGCTCGACTTCGTAACTGATCGCACCCCTGTTCCGTTGGAAGAGGTCGAGCCTGCCACAAGCATCGCTAAGCGCTTCAACACGGGTGCTATGAGCTACGGTTCCATTTCCGAGGAAGCTCACAAGTGCATGGCTATCGCCATGAACCGTTTGGGCGGCCGTTCGAACTCTGGTGAAGGCGGCGAAGATCCGAAGCGTGAGACCCCGTTGCCCAACGGCGATTCCATGAACTCTGCCATCAAGCAGATCGCTTCTGGCCGTTTCGGCGTTACGAGCCGTTATCTTTCCTCGGCCATCGAGATCCAGATCAAGATGGCTCAGGGCGCAAAGCCTGGCGAAGGCGGCCACCTGCCCGGCAAGAAGGTATATCCCTGGATTGCTGAGGTTCGCCAGTCTACGCCGGGTATTGGCTTGATTTCGCCTCCGCCCCATCACGACATCTACTCCATCGAAGACTTGGCAGAGCTGATCTTCGACTTGAAGAACGCAAACCCCAATGCGCGCGTTTCCGTCAAGCTCGTTTCCGAGGCTGGCGTTGGCACCATCGCCACCGGTGTTGCCAAGGGCGCTGCTGACAAGATCCTGATCTCCGGTCATAACGGCGGTTCGCGCGCTGCACCGCGCGACTCCATCTGGCATGCAGGTTTGCCTCTTGAGCTTGGCATTGCCGAAGCTCAGCAGACCTTGCTGCAGAATGGCTTGCGTTCCCGTGTCGTTCTTGAGGCCGATGGCAAGTTGATGGACGGCAAAGATGTTGCCGTGGCCTGCTTGCTTGGTGCTGAAGAGTTCGGTTTTGCGACGATGCCTCTTATCGCTATGGGTTGTCTGATGCAGCGTGACTGTCAGCAGGATACGTGCCCTGCTGGTATCGCTACGCAGAACTGCCGTCTGCGCAAGTGCTTCCGCGGCAAGCCCGAGCACGTGGTGAACTTCATGCTGTTCGTTGCCGAGCAGTTGCGTGAAGTTATGGCGTCGCTTGGTTTCCGCACGGTAGACGAAATGGTTGGCCATCCCGAGTGCTTGCGCCAGGTTGAGGTGCCGGGCAACTGGAAGGCGAACCTGTTGGATCTTTCCTCGGTTCTCGCCAATGGCGAATGCGAGTTCGGCGCCCATATTCCCGGTGCGGCTGGTCGTCATTTCTTGCCTCAGATGAAGTACGACGTGGAGCTGGAGAAGTCGCTTGACTCGACCCTGTTCCTGCCTATGACCGAACAAGCCCGCAAGCACATGAAGCCAGTTCGTTTCCGTGCCGATATTGCCAATGTAAACCGTTGCGTCGGTACCATTTTGGGCGCTGCTGTTACCAAGGCGCACCCTGAAGGCCTGCCTGATGGTTCGGTAACGGTTGACTGCGAAGGCTCTGCCGGCCAGAGCTTCGGTGCCTTCATTCCGAAGGGCGTTACGCTCAACGTTACGGGCGATGCGAACGACTACTTCGGCAAGGGCCTTTCCGGCGGCATTCTCTCGGTTCATCCTTCCGAAGATGCCACGTACAAGTTCGATGAAAACACTATCGTTGGCAACGTTGCCTTCTTCGGTGCAACGTCGGGTCGTGGTTTCGTGAACGGCCTTGCTGGTCAGCGCTTTGGCGTGCGCAACTCTGGCGCCACCATCGTGGTTGAAGGTGTTGGCAACCATGGCTGCGAATACATGACCGGCGGCACTGCCCTTATCCTGGGCGAAGTTGGCTTGAACTTTGCGGCGGGCATGACCGGTGGCGTAGCCTACGTGTACGACGAGTACGGCACCTTGGAAAGCCGTTGCAACATGGGCTCGGTAAAGCTTGAAGTTCCCACCGATGCCGAGATCGAGCTTATCCACAGCCTTATCGAAGAGCATGTTGGCTATACGCAGAGCCCGCGTGGCATCAAGATGCTGTACCGCTTTGAAGCTATGAAGCAGCACTTCGTAAAGGTCATCCCGGTTGAATACGAGCGTGTTTTGGAGATTGTCGCTGCAGCAGAGGCTGAGGGCAAGAGCCACGGAGAAGCGCTTGAAGAGGCATACGAGATCGTAGGAAAGGGGCGCCAGTAATGGGCAAAGCAGGAGCATATCTCGAGCACGATCGCGTTGCTCATGGTGAACGCGAGGCGTTGGAGGCCATCGAAGACTTCAAGGAATTCGCCCTGCCTCTTTCTGAAGAGGAACAGCAGGTTCAGGCGAGCCGTTGCATGATGTGCGGTGTGGCATTTTGCCAGGCTGGCTACAGCTTCGGTAAGGCTCGTCCTTCAGGCTGCCCGCTGCACAACCTAATTCCCGAATGGAACGATTTGGTGTATCGCGGTTTGTGGGATGAGGCGGCAGAACGATTGGCGCTCACCAATCCCTTCCCGGAGTTCACGGGTCGTGTATGCCCGGCGCTGTGCGAGGCTGCTTGCAACCTTGCTTCCATTGAGGGCGCTACTACCATTCGCGACAACGAGCGTGCCATTTCCGACCATCAGTGGGCAGCGGGCGGTCCTAAGCCCTTGCCAGCACCTGCTGCCGATGCGCCAAGGGTTGCGGTGATCGGTTCTGGCCCTTGCGGTTTGGGCGCTGCTTGGCAGCTTGCTGAAGCAGGCATTCGCGTAACCGTGTTCGAGCGTCATGACCGCGCTGGCGGTTTGCTGATGTACGGCATTCCGAACATGAAGCTGCCAAAGGAAATCGTTGATCGCCGCATCAAGTTCCTTGAAGAAGGCGGCATTTCCTTTGAGCTGAACACCGATGCATCAGAAGAAGCAGTGGCAGCGCGTCTGAAGTCCGACTTCGATGCTGTTGTTGTTGCTGTTGGCGCGGCGGCCCCGCGTGGTCTTGCCGCTCCCGGCGCCGACCAAAAAGGCGTAGTGTTCGCCGTTGACTACCTTACTTCTTCAACGAAGTCGGTAATTGGCGGCACTGAACCGGCAATTTCTGCCAAGGACCTGGACGTTGTCGTCATCGGTGGTGGCGATACGGGCACCGACTGCATCGCAACGGCTCTTCGTCAGGGTGCGAAAAGCGTTCATCAGCTTGAGTACAACGCTGCGCCTCCTGAGGTACGCTCTGCTTCCAACCAGTGGCCCGAATGGCCCTTCGTGAAAAAGACCGACTACGGCCAACGTGAGGCAATCGAGCATTTCAAGGAAGATCCGCGCTCGTTCGCTGCCGATACGGTAGAGGTTCTAGGCGAAGAAGGACAAGTAACCGGTTTGCGCGTGGTTACGCTTGATTGGAGTCAGGGCGCTCCCCAGCGCCAGATGGATACTGAGCGCGTTATGCCCGCTCAGCTGGTTCTTATTGCATGTGGTTTCACAGGACCTGAACGTGGCATTTATGATGCTCTGGGTGCTGAGGTTGTCGATGGGCGCGGAGTACGCCCCGTAATGGTCGAGGGCACGCATCGCGTCAAGCATGCGGGCGATACGCCCATCTATGCTGCAGGCGATGCGAAGCATGGTTCCACCTTGGTGGTTAATTCACTCGCTGACGGCTTGGCTTGCGCAAAAGAGGTTGTAGCCGATCTGCTGAAATAGCATTTGGCAAAGCAATTGGGCTCCCTGATGGGAGCCCAATTTTTATGCGTTGATATCGTTTTATGCGCTAAACATCGCTTCCAAAGACATTTCGGATGCTCTGCACCGTGGTGTCGCGATTCATTTGAGCGATAGAGGTGGTAAGGGGAATGTCTTTGGGGCATACCCGAACGCAATTTTGGGCATTGCCGCAGCTGGTTATGCCATCGGCTCCCATGATTGAACGCAGACGCTCCTGTTTGTTCAGCTTGCCGGTGGGATGGGCATTGAACAGACGAACTTGGGAAATGGCGGCAGGCCCGACGAACTTATTTGCGTGCCCGGTATTGGGGCAGGCCTCGAAGCAACAGCCGCAGGTCATGCAGCGAGACAGTTCATAGGCCCAGCTTTGGGTGCGTGCGGACATGCGAGGCCCTGGCCCTAAATCGAAGGGGCCATCGATATCGATCCAGGCATGCGTTTTTTTCAACGCTTCAAACAAAAGGGTTCTGTCGACTTTCAAATCGCGCACCAGGGGAAACTTGGTAAGTGGCTCCAGGCGAATGGGCTGCTTTAGATTGTCGATAAGAGCCGAGCAGGCTTGACGTGGCGTGCCGTTGATGATCATGGTGCAGGCTCCGCAAACCTCTTCAAGGCACACGCTTTCCCAAACCACGGGGGTGGTTGGCTTGCCTTGGGCGTTTATAGGATTCTTTCGTATTTCCATCAAGGCTGAAACCACGTTCATGCGTGGTTGGTAGGAAACGCTGAATTCTTCCCAATATGGTTTTGCCTCAGGCCCCTCTTGTCGTTTAACGATAAGGCGAATAGGGTCATGGCCTGCGGTTTCGGTACTCATGCCAGGCCTCCTTCTAATGAACTTTCGTATAGTCGCGTTTGCGTGGCGCAATGAGAGAGGTGTCTACCTCTTCGTAGCTAAGGACGGGGCCGTGCGTAGCGGAATCATAACGAGCGATGGTGGTTTTCAGCCATTCGTTATCGTTGCGATCGGGGAATTCGGGTTTGAAGTGGCTCCCCCTGCTTTCGTTTCGCTCCAGCGCTCCTTTTGTTATGACTTTTGCAAGATCGAGCATGCCGTGAAGTTGGCGAATAAACGGCGCATTTGCGTTGCTCCAGGCTGCCTTATCTTGTACACCGATATGGGAAAGTCGTTCATCGATGTTCTCAAGCTTGATAAGCGTCTCAGCCAAATCTGCATTGTTGCGAACTACCGTGACGTTCTTCGTCATCAGCTCGCCCATTTCGTGATGCAGGCGGTAGGCATTTTCGGTGCCATCAAGCTGCAAAATGCTCTGGTAGCTCGATTCGTCCTTTGCAACAGCTGTTTCGTAGACGCTTTGAGGAATGCTGTTGCCTTCTGGGAGCCCCTTAGCGTAGACGGCGGCATTGGGCCCAGCGGTCATGCCGGCGAATACGGCGGAAAGAAGGGAATTTGCCCCAAGGCGGTTGGCGCCATGTTGGGTGTAATCGCATTCACCTGCGGCAAACAGGCCCGGGATGCTTGTTTGCTGATCGAGACTAACCCAGAGCCCGCCCATTGAGTAGTGGACGCTGGGCGCCACGCGCATGGGAACCTTGCGTGGATCATCGCCCACAAATTTCTGGTAGATATCCAAAATGCCTTCCAGCTTTGCGTTCAAAACGGATGCGGGAATATGGGAAACGTCCAGATACACCACGTTTTGACCGTTGATACCTAAGTGCTGGTTCACACATACGTCGAAGATCTCGCGTGTAGCGATATCGCGCGGCACCAGGTTGCCGTACGCGGGGTACTTTTCTTCCAGGAAATACCAAGGCTTTCCGTCCTTAT
The DNA here is from genome assembly GCA_900547965.1 of uncultured Eggerthella sp. Taxonomy (GTDB): domain Bacteria; phylum Actinomycetota; class Coriobacteriia; order Coriobacteriales; family Eggerthellaceae; genus Anaerotardibacter. The sequence continues at coordinate 10,540 of URJE01000020.1, forward strand.
AGGTCCAAACCCTGCCGCCCTCACCGCGCGCCGATTCGCTCATCAGGCGGTTTTTGTCGAAGCCGGGAATTGCGGTGGGATGGATTTGGATGAACTCGCCGTTGGCGTAGAGCGCTCCTTGCTGATAGCAACGAGCTGCGGCATAGCCGGTGTTGATGGTGGAATTGGTTGATTTGCCAAATACGGCTCCGCAGCCACCGGTTGCGATAACGACTGCAACGGCAGGGAAGGCGCGTATTTCCATAGACGTAAGATCCTGTGCGGTGATTCCACAGCAGGTGCCGTTATGGATTATGGCGGAAACGAAGTCCCAACCAACATAGGTGTGAACCTTGCCTTCAACTTCAAGGGCGCGTACTTGTTCATCGAGCGCATAGAGGAGCTGTTGGCCGGTTGTGGCGCCAGCGAAGGCGGTGCGTCGCTTTTGCGTGCCGCCGAATCTGCGCAGGTCAAGTAAGCCTTCGGGGGTTCTATTGAACATTACGCCCATGCGGTCGAACATGTTGACTATTTTAGGGGCAGCTTCGCACATGGCGCGTACCTGTGGTTGGTTCGCCAAAAAGTCGCCGCCGTAAATGGTGTCATTGAAGTGTTCGTCTACCGAATCGCCTTCGCCTTTGGTGTTCAGCGCGGCGTTGATTCCCCCTTGAGCGCAGGCGGAATGCGAGCGTTTGAAGGGCACGAGCGAAAACAAGTCGACGCTCAGACCTGCTTCTACGATTTTCAAAGTTGCCATCAGCCCCGCAAGGCCTCCACCGACAACTGCGATTGATCCTTTGCTCATAACAGCCTCTTTCTTGTAGCGTGCGGGTTTAGCCGACAAAGGCGAACAATGCCTTTAAGCCAAACGCAGCGAATGCGATGAACAGGGCGAACAGTACGTATCCTGATATTTTCTGAGAACGGGGCGAAACGGTGATTCCCCAGGTGATAAGGAATGTCCAAAGGCCATTGCAGAAGTGGTAGATGCTGCAAAGAAGACCTATGGCGAACAGCGCAAGCCCGAGTGGCGTGGCAACGATTCCTGCCACCATGGAATAACTCGGATCGACGCCGGTAAGCTCAACTTGCAGCTTTGTGCCGTAAATATGCCACATCACAAAGAGCAGCGTGACGATGCCCGCTATGCGCTGCAGCACGTAGCACCAGTTGCGGAAGTAGCGGTAGCGTTGCACGGTAACGCTTGAAGTGAGGGCGATATACACGCCGTAGAGGGCATGAAATAAAAGAGGCAGGAAAATCACGAATGTTTCCAGCACTACCTTGTAGGGCATGTGGGCCATAAACGAGCCCATGGTGTCGTAAGGGGTGGTTCCCCAGTTTGCCGAGTAGTTTACGCACATATGGAAGCAGAGAAAGATTCCCAGTGGAAATACGCCTGCGAAAGAGTGCAGTTTACGCAGAAAATTAGCGCGGCAGTCTTTGTCCATGATCCCCCCGATTCCGTCGCCCTCTGGCCGTAAGGCGGGTTTGTTCAGGCGGCCGTTGCGATTCCCCGTGCAGCAACCAGCTTGACGTTGAAGCTGGTTGTTAATAGTAAAATCCCAGCTCATCTTTAAAAAGTATACCGTTATCCTTGTCGGTGTTCGCGGGGTGCTTGGCTCTTTTCCATTGCATTTTCCTGGCGATTCATATATTGGGAGCCAGGTAAGGTTCGTTCTTGTGATCAAGGTTGGTCTTGCTTTTTAGCGGTGCCGAAAGCTGAAGGCAATGTGGAGCAGGACGGGTAAGAAGCTGGTTGATCCAGCAATGCGTCTTTGTAGAGCGACAGAGTGACGGGGGCGAACGTCATTGGGAAAATAGGAGTACGTAGCTGCTCGGGATGGCTTCGATAGGGGACAGCGGTGAATCGAATCCCATCAACAGCATGGTGACCGTTGGTTTTTAGCGCGGTTGAACAGGGGTATTCTTGTGAATGGAAAAAAGAGGGGGTACCCATGAAGAAAGCAAACTTCCATGCTGCTAACACCGTGTTGATGTTCGAAGGCGGTGGGATGCGCGCCAGTTATACGGCTGCGATGGCATCGCTCTTGCTTGAGCAGAATATCACCTTCGGTCATGTGTGCGGTATTTCTGCTGGCTCAAGCCACACGGTGAATTATCTTTCAGGCGATATTTGGCGCACCCGTGCCAGTTTTACCGATTTGGTAATGGAGCCTGAATTTGGCGGCGCTAAGACGTTTGCCCAGGGTAAGGGCATGTTTTCTGCTCACTGGATTTATGAGGAAGCGGGTTTGCCCGAAGGCGTATTGCCGTTCAACTTTGAGGCGTTTGCCCAGAATCCAACTCCTTGCTCAATCCAGGCATTCGATCGCGATACGGGCGAATCGGTGGTCTGGCACAAAGAAGATATGGCTACGTTGAAGGACGTGATGGTGCGTGTGCGCGCCAGCAGCACTCTTCCGGTGGTAATGCCGCCGGTCCATATCGGCGACCGCGTGTACTACGATGGCGGCTTGGGTGTTGGCGCCGGCATTCCGTTGCAGCTGGCACTCGATTCGGGATGTCCCCGTATCCTGGCTGTTCTCACGAGAGCCAAGGGCTTCCGCAAGCCTGTTGATGATATCGGCGCAAGCGCCAAGGCGATCGCCAATAGCTATCACCGGTATCCTAAAGTGAAAGAAGCCCTGCTTACACGCAATGAGCGCTATAACGCTGAACTTGAAAAGCTCGAAGCGCTGGCGGAAGAGGGGAAGGTGTACATCGTATACGCCGATAAGATGGCGGTAAGCAACAGCACCACCGACCTGGAGCGTTTACGTGCCAGCTATTTCGACGGGTACAACCAGTATCAGAACCAGTTACCGGAAATCCTGGAATGGCTTAAAGCGGGGAAGTAGCAGCTACATAAAGGTGATACCTAGCACCTGGAACAAGAGGCCCCATGCAACGCCGGTAGCATACAGTCCAGCGAGGATCGCCACGTTTTGCCCGATGCGGCGGTTTTCTCCAAACAGCACCAGGATGCCTACGCCCGCAGATACCAACAAGCCGGAAAGCATGGCGCCCGTGCCTAGCATGCCGTCAAGGTACAACTGGGTTATCACCACACTTGCTCCGCAGTTGGGGATAAGCCCAACCAGCGCCGAGCCAAAGATGGCAAGGCCAGGGTTCGATGCCAGGAATGCGGCAACGGCTTCTTCGCCGGCAACTTCCATGATGGCAACCAGTGCGAGCGAAATAAGAAACACGATGATCGAAACTTCAAGTGTGTGCTTAACTGCGCTTATGGTTATTTCGGCCCAGCCGGTATGCGTGCTGGCGCAATGACAGCTGGGGTTGTGGCAGTGATCGGGGCCGAAAGAGTGTTCCTCGATACGCTCATGCTCGCAATTACAGGAATGGGCATGTTCGTGAGCATGCTCTTGCGTTGCTTTGGCTTGGGCAAGGTGAAGACGAAGACGTAGAACTCCGTCGATTGCGAAGCCCATGATCATGCCGATGATGACTTTCACGCCAACGATGCTTGCCATTACGCACCAATCAACCTGTTCGGCGATGAACAACGGCAGCATTTCATCGGACGTGGAAAGCAGCACTGCAAAGAGGGTGCCTAAAGTGATGGCTCTGCTAGAAAACAGTGCAGCACCAGCGGCAGAAAAGCCGCATTGCGGAACAGCGCCCAGTACGGCCGCCACAGCGGGGCCGAGTTTGCCCGCTTTCTGCACCAGTTCTTCTGTTCGATTGCCCGCTTTGTGCTCGAGAGCCTCAAGAAGAAAATACGTCACCAATAAAAACGGCACCAGATAGATGGTGTCTTCAAAGGCGTGTTCGAGAAGGTGGGGGACAAGTTCGAGCATCTGCTATTCACCGCGCTTTGCCAAGCATGCTTCGCATAGGCCGTACAGCACCGTCTTTGTGGGATTGATGCGTACGTGATGATGCTCGATAACATGCTCGTAGAGCTTCTGCAGCTCACCGCAATCGATAGGGGAAAGACCCCCGCACTCCTCGCACTTCAGGAAGAAATACACATCTTCGGGGGCGTCGGGAAGAAAACGGTAGCAAATGCTGGAAGCGCCTTCGATGCTGGTGCGGGCGATGATGCCCTCTTCTTCAAGGCGCTCAAGATTGCGATACACCGTTGCCGTTCCAACTTTAGTGTCCTGGTCGGCCAAGGCGCTTACGATGTCTTTGCTCGTGAAAAAAGCACCCCGGTGGGCCTGGATGCATGAAAGGATGAGCTCCTTTTGTTTGGTGCGGTATTGCTTGGTATTGCCCGTGCTTGCCATGCCTTATCTTTCGTTCGTGTGCGTGGATGAGTCCTCGGAAGGGGTAGCGTCTAAAATGAAAACGAATCTCATTTTATTGGTGTGGAGTCGTTAGTCAATAGAAATGAGAAAAGTTCTCATTTCTGAGAACTTTCGATAACACATGCGGGTATGTTCAAATGAGGGTGTGTTGATGCCGCGTGGATATACGCGGGGCGTCTACCTGGCGTTTCCGTGAAGTTTAGGCGAATTGCGGACTATTCGCCAGGCGCTGGCCGCGTGCCTAGACCGGGTGCTATTCCTGGCCTGTTGGGCCTTCGTCGTTTTCCGGATCGTCGCCTTTGTTTTTGCCAGCTTTTTTTTTCGCCAGTTTTGCCCAGGCTGAATCGGAGCAAACAAGAAGCGCGCCTAAGATAAACCAGACGGCAGGGTGGATGCCCAGCACGGGTGCTTGCCCGGTAAGGTCAACGATGCCGATGCATATCATTGCAAAACCAAGAATCACCGATCCGATTTTCATGGGTTTGATCCTTTCTGTGCTTGCGTTGTTATTCGGTGTTACTTCCCATGATAGGACTTAATGGGGAATCGTTTCTCCCATATCGGCAAAGGATCTGGTGATCTCATGCATTCCCCGTGCGCGTTTCCTGTTGCATTCCTTCGGGCAGCGCGGTGCGGAGTTGAGAGATCTATACTTATTGGAACGCAGGGTTATGTCCTGCGTTTATGATATTTGCGCTTTTGGCGCCGCACAAAGAAAGGCTAGCCTCTATCAGCATGCAGGGAAGACACGCGAAGAATACGCAAGGCGGTCAATCCTTCAGGGAGCGCGCACGCACCGCTGCGCAGCAGGCGGGCAAAAAAGGGTCGACAGTTTCTTTTGCCGATACCTTCCGCGAAACGCGCGGCAACGGCAGGCGTCGGCAGCGGCCCGATAGCAAACCCCGCAAACCCCGCAAGTTGAACCCGGTCAAAAAGGCGGTTAACAATTGGTGCAACCGTCTTTTGGGCGTTGTTTCTGAGGGGTCGTTTGACCAGGAAGAGGAATTCGCCTCCCATAAAACAACGCGCGATTACATTTGCAACACCATCGGCACGGGTGCATGGGGCATGGTGTTCCCTATCCTTACTATCGTGGTAACGCAGTTGTGCGGTGTTGAACAGGCGGGCATGTTTTCCATGGCATTCATCATCGGCACGCTGCTGATGATCATCGGCAATTATGGCATGCGTACCTATCAAGTGTCCGACATCAAGGAAACGCATTCGTTTTCGGACTACCAGATTAGTCGTGTGATCACGTGTATCGCGATGATGGCAGTGGCATATGTGTACTGCGGAATTCGCGGTTACAGCGAGCAGATGTTCACTATCTGCATGGGTGTGTGCGTATACAAGATGATCGACGGCCTTGCCGATGTGTACGAAGGGCGCCTCCAGCAGAAAGACAAGCTGTACCTTGCGGGAATCTCCCAGGCTTTCCGCTCAGTGGTTGTGTTTGTGGTGTTCTCGCTATTCCTTCTGGTAACGCGCGACCTGGGGATTTCCAGCATCGCAATGGCGGTGGCTGCCATTGCCACATTCTTGGTGCTTACGTTCCCCTTGGCGTTGCTGGAAACGCCGAAATCGCGAAGGCAGAGCACGCAGAGCATCATCGCCCTGTTCAAACAGTGTTTCCCAGTGTTCATCGCGCTGTTCATGTATGCCCTTATCGACAACATGCCGAAGTTCGTTATGGAAACGGCGCTCAGCTACGACAACCAACTGTATTTCAACGCGTTGTACTTCCCTGCGCAGGCTATCCTGCTTACGGTTGGTTTTGTATACAAGCCGTTGTTGGTACGCATGGCTCAGATGTGGGCCGATGCCGAAAAGCGCAATCGATTCCATCTGGTTATCTTGGCCATTGTTGCTATGGTCATCGCGCTTACGTTGGTAGTTATCTTCCTTATGGGTTGGATCGGCATCCCCATCATGAACTTCATGTACGGCATCGATTTCGAGCAATTCAGGGGCTTGAGCTTCATCATGATTGCCGCAGGTGGCGTAACGGCCATTATCGACTTCCTGTATCAGGTAATCACGGTGTTGCGCCGCCAGAAGTCGGTTATGAAGCTGTACGTTATCACCTTTGGCTTCTCCCTGTTCGTGCCCATCTTGCTCATTGATTTCACGGGCTTGCCGGGCGCCGTGATTGGCTATCTTATTGTTATGACCATTCTGATGGTGCTTCTGGTATGGGAGTACATCAGTATTTGCCTCGATCTTTCCAAGCACCCCGTTTCGCAAAAGCCCGCCTCCATTGCTGCTGATGAATAGTGTTGGCGAAGCTTTGGTGGACGTTGCTGCGATTGGTGGGGTGGAAATCTCCTCGAGTTAAAAGAAGCGGCATCCGCGTTAACTGCGGATGCCGCTTCTTTAATAGCTAGCAGCTTTGAGATTGTCTTGCGTTCTTCGGCGTTAGGAGCGTGCCAAGCCGTCCACGGAAAGAACCACGCCAGAGATGTAGCTTGCCATGTCCGAGGCGAGGAACACGTAAGCGTTGGCGATGTCTTCCGGTTCCCCCATGCGACCAAGCGGAATGGTAGCGATAAGGGGATCGATGACCTCCTTGGGCAGAGCATCTACCATGTCGGTGTGCGTGACGCCTGGCGCCACTGCGTTGACGCGGATCTGGTCGGCGGCGAGTTCGCGTGCGAGCGACTTCGTCAATCCGTTCACTGCAAACTTGGATGCGGGATAGGCGCAGCCGGAAGGCTGACCATAGATGCTAACCATAGAGCTCGTGTTGATGATGGCGCCGCCGCCCTGAGCGCGCATGAAAGGTGCAACCGCCTTGCAGCAATAGAACACGGCATTGACGTTGAGTGCCATGGTTTTGTCGAATGCGGCGGGATCGTAGTCGTAGATGGATTCGCGGGCAGAAACACCAGCGTTGTTGCCAAGGATGTCGATGCGGCCGAAGGCTTCGTTCACCTTCGCGAATTCTGCGGCAATGGAGTCGGGATCCGTCATATCGGGCCAGATGCCCATTACCTCATAGTCGGGGTTGATTGCCTTCAGCTTTTCAACGGCTGCACTTGCCGTTCCTTCGCGCGAGCCGCACAGAGCCACCTTGGCCCCGTTGTCCAGAAATGCCTTAACGATAGCGAATCCGATACCGCGCGTACCGCCAGTAACGATTGCAGTTTTTCCCTTGAGCAATTCCATGTCATCCTCCTTGGAGCGGAATGGGTACATCTGCATTCTTTCATTCGCGCGGAGGAAGGGAAGGCGAGCTTGGAGTGAGTGGAGGAACTTCACGGCTGTCGGCTGGTTATCCGATTCGAGAATAATTGTGTTGTTGGCTGTTTGTTTGGCGGATTGACGCCTTTTGTTACGGCGCTGATCGCCTGTTTGAGTGGCTCCGCCCTTTCTGTGCAAGCTGGGTGCCAGATTGGCGCAGCCCTTGTCGCGCATGCCTACCGCGGCCACAAAGATGGCACTGCCCTTTCGCGAATATCTCCGGCCGCAAAGATGACGTCGCCCTTGTCGCGTATGCCTACCACCGGCTACCGGGATGGCACAGCCCTTTCGCGTATGTCTGCGGTCGGATTGGTGCCGACAACTCCGGTGGGACGCGACTGGGCAAAGTTAGCCGACGTCATGCGGGAAAAGCACGCCGAAACCACTCGATTTCGTTGTCTTGACCACTACTAACCAATATCTAGCGATGCGCTTCCCCCGATAGGTAGGCATAATTCGCGCTAATGCTGCCGCGCAAAGGCAGCTGAGGATCTGAGAGGAGAGCAATAATGGCTATTTCGACTGAGATCGTAGGCAAGACCTTCGGACCGTTTGTGCGCGACTACACCTTCAAGGATTTGGGGATTTGCGCGTTGGGGTGCGGTGCTGGCTGGGACGGCCGCGTCGATCTTGACTATGTTAACGAGGGCGATGCGAAAAACCCTGAGCTTAAGGTTCTGCCCATCTTTGCAGTGCCGCTTACGGTTAACGAGGAAATGACCACAACGCTCGATTACGGTTTCGATTATTCCGGATCGCTGCATTACGGTATTGACGTTCATTTTCATGCGCCGTTCAAGATGGCCGACCACATTGAGACCTATGTAACCCAGGAAGCCATTTGGGATCGTGGCGAGGGACGCGGATCTCTTTCCAAGCAGGTAGGCAAGTCCTATTCTTCCGATGGTACGCATCTGTGCACGGTGGATACCTACGACTGCTGCATCTATGATGGCGGCTGGGGCGGCGAGCAGCCCCCGAAGGATGTTGTCGAGTATCCCGACCGTGAGCCCGATTTCGTTTACGAGGAAACCTATGGCCTGAATTGGCCTCTCGTGTATCGTTTGATGGGCGACTGGCATCAGCAGCATATCGACTGGTCCTACACCGAGCAGACTGGCCTTGAGCGCCCTATCGCTCATGGTGTAAGCAGCGCTGGCGTGGCAATGCGCCATGCAATTTCCCTGCTGTTCCCGGGTCGTCCCGAGGCGATGACTCGTTTCAAGTGCCGCTTCACTTCGCCGGTTCTTCCTGGCGTGCGTTTGCGCACTGAGGTTTGGAAGACCGCCGAGGGTGAGGCAAGGTTCCGTATGGTCAATGCCGATGCCCCCGATTCCAAGCCGTTCCTGAACAGCTGCATCGTGGAGTGGGATACTTCGCTTGCGTAGTGAATTATCTTTTTGAAAAAGTCCGCCGAAAATCGGCGGACTTTTTTGTATATAGCTCCCTTTCGTGAGATTTGCCCGATTGCTGTTGTCGGGCCGTGTGGTTTTTGCAGGGGTCTGTTCCGTTGTCGTTGCTGGCGGCAGCAGCGTCTTTCGCAGAGTCTGCCCTGTTAACCTCGCTGGCTCGTGTGGTTTTGTACGGTTTGCCTTCTTGCTTTTTGGAGGGTCTGTCCTTTTCCCTTGCTAGGGGAGTTCACGCGCTTTTCGTGGGACCTTGCTCCCGTCACAGCGATCTGCCCGTTGCGAAAACAAAAATTTCGCTCTTTTTGCAACTTATTTGCGATTGCGGATCCTCGCCTGCCCTTAAAGGGCGGAAATGAGCCGCCAAGCAAGGGATCCGCTGCGTTTTTACGGCGTTATTGGCATTCAATAGTTCCGCAACAATCCGCAATCGCAAAAAAGTTGCAGTCTGGGTCGATTTTTTGTTTTTGGTCTCCCAGGGACGGCTTCTTGGCAGTGCTATGGGCGGGGTGACTCGGCCGCGGCGCGCGCATCATCGGGAAGTCCACCGAAGTGGGGCTAGTGAAAAGTGGGCTATAGGGTGGAAAGCGCGCTTGGCTAGTTTGTTGCTCACCCATGTGGGCGGTTCGGGGTGGGGCCTGGAATGGCTCCAAGAGCCAAAATGGCTCGAGCGCACTATTGCTATAACTAAAATCCTTCGGGTAAATAAAAAAGCCTGCAACCGAAGTCGCAGGCTGAAAACTTGGTAGCCTCGATCGGATTCGAACCGACGATCTCCGCCTTGAGAGGGCGGCGTCCTAAACCGCTAGACGACGAGGCCATGAGCGCATATTGGCTGGGGTGGAAGGAGTCGAACCCTCACATACGGTACCAGAAACCGCTGTCCTACCATTAGACGACACCCCAATGAGTTGTGCGTTGCTTTCGCATCGCTTCCTCGGTGGTGTTACCCTTTGCCAAGGCGCGAATCAGTATATTACGGATCGGGGCACCCTCCGTCAACCCCCTTTTTTGAAAAAATTTAGCCGTTTTTGCGAACAATTTACAAAACCCCAGGTGAACACGGTGTTGGTGGGTCTTTTATGAAAAACCACCACAGCACCGTGCGTTCGCGTACGATGAAACCATCTACCCACCGTTGCGTGGGTAGTTTGCTGTTTGTTGTTCATTGCTGGGCAAACTGCATCAAGCACTCTACGGAAGGGAAGCGCATGTCGCCTGACATTCTTATTGAAGCCCTAAAGGCGTTGCTGCTCGGTATCACCGAGGGCATTACCGAATGGCTTCCTATTTCCTCGACGGGTCATATGATCTTGGTCGACGAATTCGTGAAGCTCAATGTAAGCGATAAGTTCTTAGAGCTGTTTTTGGTGGTTATCCAGATAGGCTCCATCATGGCGGTTGTGGTTACCTTCTGGCATAAGCTAAATCCCGTTTCACGTACGAAGGACGAAACCGAGCGCCGCAACACGTGGCATATGTGGGGCATGGTTGTTATCGGCAGTATTCCTGCTGCGGTTTTGGGCCTTGCTCTGGACGACTGGGTTCACGATCATTTTTATAACGCTTATACCGTTGCCGCCATGCTTATCCTGTACGGTGTTATCTTCATTGTCCTGGAAGCGCACAACCGCAAGCGCGCTCGCGCGGTAATCGAATCGGCGGAGCAGCCGCGCGGCAAACATGCTCGTAAAATCGACGTGTCTGATCCTGAATCGGTCGAAGGCGCCTTGTTCCGCATTACCGATCCGTATGATATGGATTGGAAAACCGCTTTGAAGATCGGCTTCTTTGAGGTTTTGGCAATCGTTCCCGGCACCAGCCGTTCGGGTGCCACCATCATCGGCGGTATGCTGTGCGGCTGTTCTCGTACCGCTGCGGCAGAATTCACGTTCTTCTTGGCCATTCCGGTAATGTTTGGCTGGGGCATGGTTAAGGCCATCAAGTTCTTCTTGGCGGGCATCGCCATGACGCAGGTTGAGATTGTGGTTCTGGTTGTTGGTATCGTCTCCGCCTTCGCCATGGGCATGATCGCTATTCGCTTCTTGATGGGCTACATCAAGCAGAACGACTTTACCGTTTTCGGTGTGTACCGTATTTTTGTTGGCTTGGTTGTGTTGGGTTACTTCGGAACCAAGGCCCTTGGTATTTTCTAAGGTGTTGAATGGTATCCTTAAACCATGAGCGAAGGAAGAAAACATACTCGACGCAAAGCTCTTTCCGAAGAGGAAAAGAAGCAACTGCGGGAACGGTCTAATAAGTGCATTTCCCGTTATTGCAATTATGCTGCGCTTGTCATCATCCTGGTGGCGCTCGCTTCCTATGTGGTGGGGAAGGGCGATGTATTCTTCGGTCAGTTCGGCATTATGGTTTCCATCGCGTTATTGGCTATAGCGGCCATTAACGATCCAGCACGAAAATAGAACCTTTTCAGCGGCCCTTCGGGGCCGTTTTTTGTATGAACGGGTTCTAATGTTTCCAGCGTGTTTCAATAACGCCCAACTCGGGCAATAGCGGTGCAAGGAGGCTTATTGGCCTGGCGCTTTGTTATCATAGGCTAACAGCGCCTTTAGGGTGCGCTTACCGTCTTTTCGTGAAAGGAGTATGAGATGTCGGAAAAGAACGAGGCATTCGAGGAAATCGAGAAGCATCGTGCCGAGATCGACGCAATCGATCAGAAGCTAGTCGCTCTTTTGAATGAGCGAGCTGGTCATTCCCTGGACATCCGAGCTCTCAAGCCCGATGCCCACATGGGTCTGTATGACCCGAAGCGCGAGGAAGAGATTTTTGCGCGTGTTGCAACGTATAACGAGGGCCCTCTGTATAACGAAAACCTTACTGAGATCTACCGTGGAATCCTTAAGGTTATGAAAGAGGTACCCTCCCGTGATTAATCCACTTTCCTCACTCCCCAATTACGGCACTCGCACCAACGAGATTACCCTTTACGCTGGTCCCTGCTCCGTTGAATCTGAAGAGCAGTTCAATGAAGTTGCCGAATGCATTGCCGGCCTTGGCCTTACCTGGATTCGCGGTGGCGCCTTCAAGCCCCGCACGAACCCCCATTCGTTCCAGGGTTTGGGCGAAGAAGGCCTGCAGATCATGAAGGCCGGTGCTGAAAAGTACGGTCTGAAAACCCTCACCGAGGTAATGGACTCCGCTCATTGCGAAATGGTGCATTCCTATGTTGACGGTCTTCAGATCGGTGCTCGCAACATGCAGAACTTCAGCTTACTGAAGAACGTTGGCAAGGTTACCGCGCAGTCTCACAAGATGGTGTTGTTGAAGCGCGGTCTTGCGGGCAGCATTTCCGAGTGGCTTTCCGCTACGGAATATCTGACCATGGGCGGCAACGACAACATCGTGCTGTGCGAGCGCGGCTTGCGCACCTTCGAAACCGCTACGCGCTTTACGCTTGATATTTCTGCTGTGCCGGTTATTCACAAGCAGTCGATATTCCCTATTTGCGTGGATGTTTCACATCCCGCTGGCGTGCGCGACTTGGTGCCTTCTTTGGCATATGCTGCTGTTGCCGCTGGTTGCGACAGCATCATGATCGAGGTTCATCCGAACCCCACTGAAGCGCTTTCCGACGGCCCCCAGCAGCTTACGCCCGCTCAGTTCACCGAGCTGGTAGCCCAGCTGCGCGAGATCGCCGCGG
>URJE01000021.1 GCA_900547965.1 uncultured Eggerthella sp.
ATAGTTGTGCTCTGTTGTCCGACTTTCTGCCCGGCACGTTTGCTATCAGTTTGGGTTTGCTCTATCTCTATACATCGCATTGCGTGTCTTAGGGGTTTCTAAGAAGGGTTGAGAGGGGCACTGGGTGCCCGATGGTAATGTCCGTTTTTGAAAATAGCACCCTATGCTCGCCGACAATTCCTTGCTTCCTGCTTTAGGATGCGTAGGTAGCTAGTCTTTATAGTCTTCTGGGTTTTTGGCGCTACTTCCCGTGGTTTCTTGGTAGGTACGCAATTCGTGGCCAAATCGAACGGCGTTTTCTCCAAACCGCTGAGCTATCAGGTCGTTTGCTTCGAGAAGCTTCTTGTTTGCTTCTGCTCTTCTGATGAGGGGGCTCTTGATGCTGTTTTCGTCTGTTTCGCTGCTTGGCGCAATATCAAACAAGGTTCCTTGCACTGGATCGTGGTTGAAGCCGCTTACCCCAACGCCCACAAGACGCAAAGGCTCCCACCCGTCCCATACCTCATTGAGCATGCTGTAGAGTTCAGGGAGCCACGAAAGATCGTTTGTTCCGAGGTCGGCTTTGTGTCGTTGGCAGGTGCGTACGGATAGATCTTCTCTTCTGATCTTCAAATGAAGGGTGGTGCCTTCTATTCCTTTTCGGCGCAGGCGCCTACCGACCTTATGCGCCATGGTGGCGATGCGAGCTTGGACTTCCTTTTTATCGGTAAGGCTAACTGCAAAGCTGATTTCATTAGAAACCGATTTTGCCGGTTCGCGAATAGTTGCTACCGCAGTGTCGATCCCTCGGCAGCGGTCCATCATCAGTTTCGTGTTTTTGCCAAAAACTTGTTTCAGCAACACTGGATCCGCATTGGCTACGTCCCCCAACGTGCGCACGTGGTAGGCGTTAAGCTTTTTTTGCGCCACAGGTCCAATCCCGCTCATTTCGGCTACGGGGAGGGGAGCTAAAAAAGCTGCCGACTCACCGGGATACACCACGGTAAGGCCGCGAGGTTTGTTCTGATTTGAAGCAATTTTTGCCACCGCTTTCGATTCGCCAAGACCGATCGAGCACGTAATGCCGAGTTCGGCAACGCGTTGTTGGATGCGTTTTGCTACGGATACAGGGTGCTCGCGGTTGGTCCTCGTTGGCGTGATGTCAAGAAACGCTTCATCGATGCTTACCTGCATCAGGTGGGGTGATTCGTCTTGCAGGATACTCATTACCTTCTGCGATAGTTCGCGATATCGATGGAAGTTGCCAGGTGCCCAGATGGCTTGCGGACACAGGCGGGCTGCAGTGGATGAGGGCATGGCAGAGTGTACGCCGAATTTACGTGCCTCGTAGGACGCCGTGGACACGACGCCGCGTTTTGCGGGATCTCCTCCGACGATGACGGGTTTCCCTTTCCATTCCGGATGGTCAAGCTGCTCGACCGACGCGAAGAAAGCATCAAGGTCCATGAGGATGATGGCTGTCCCATTCCAAGGGCGCAGTACGTGGCTATGTGGTTCGGCTTGAATCATGACACCAGTGTACCAGTGGGTCCTTTAGGGCTACTGGATTGTAAAGGTATAGCGGGCTGGGCTTCTTCGATCTGTGCGAATCGCAGTGCAGGGCGGTTGGCGTTTGGATCGTCGAGAATGCTCAAAGTAACTGGATTAGCGCTCGCTTGCCAAGAAGAATAGAGCAAGAGTACCAGGTCCAGAGTGAGCGCCAATTACCGGGTCGACATAATTCACCAGATATTTTGTTACGCCAAATTTTTTGGTTATGAGTCTTTGCAAGTACTCCACGTCTTCAATGCAGTCGCCGTGTGAAATGCCAACCACCTGATCGACAACAGGGGCATTTGCTGTAGCTTCCATGTGCTCGATCAGGCCTTGGATGCTCTTTTTGCGTCCGCGCTTTTTTTCGAGAGGGATAAGGTGGCCTTCGTTATCGACGTGCATCACGGGTTTGATTTTAAACATGCTGCCAGCGAAGGCAGCGGTTCGCGACACGCGTCCGCCGCGATAAAGGAACATCAGATCATCTACGGTGAACCAGTGAGCCAGATGCAGTTTGTTATCGCGTACCCATGTAGCAACTTCGGCCAAAGAAGCACCCTTTTGTTTCATTCTTGCGGCATAGTACACAAGGAGGCCTTCTCCCATGGATGCCGCAAGTGTGTCAACACATTCGATTGTGCGCTCGGGAAAACGTATGCGCAGATCGTGGCTCAACGTCTCGATAGAATCGTAGGTACCGGAAAGACCACTGGAAAAGCCCAGGTAAAGGATGTCTTTTCCTGATTCGAGAATTTCGGTGAGCAGTTTTTCGGAGTTGGAGAGATTCGGCAGCGATGTGGTTATTACTTTTCCTTCGCGCATCATGGTGTAAAACTGCTTCAGGTCGGTGGTTTCTCCTTTGAGGTAGCTTTGGTGCTGCACGCCGTCGACCATGAAGGTTAGGGGAAGGATTTCCAGTTCGAGCTCATCGATGAGAACCTCGGTGAGGTTGCAAGAAGAATCGGTGACAATTTGATAAGACATAGTGCGTCCTCCCCATAAAGATGCGTGTTTCCTTGTAAGCGTAGCATATCGCTAATTGAGTAAAACGAAACTATCACCTGCGCTTTGTTGGTTTATGGGGCGATTGTTGGTGGCAATTGTTTGGTTGCTGCAGACCGAGTAGGGAAGCGCAAATAGCTAATTTTCATTTCTTCATGATCTCATTCAACTAGGCCGCTGCCCAATTGAAATATGTGTTAGACCAGGTGCTGTTGTTCGAGGAATGCTTCAATTAGCAGATTCACCTCAGTTGGATTATCGCTATTTGCGTTATGGCCAGCTCCCTGAATCCAGCAGATGGGAATGTTCTCGTCTGCTGCCCACTGCCGATTGTATCGGGTGATAAATCCTGCCTGGTCTTCTTTCCCGCAGATAAGCAGTGTGGGGCAGTTGAGCTTATAAGTTTTGTTCTTCTCTATTTCCTGCGATAGCGCTTTATATCCATGGCTGACGAGTTTGCAGTACTCCAGTTTTCGATAGTCGAGCATCATTCTTTTCATCGATGACCTCCCTTCGGGGGTCTCGGCGCATCCGTTTGAGCCGGCCCAGAGGAGAAGCCGCCAGGGAAGGCATAGGTAAAACAGAAACGTATGCTTAAGGCTCCAAAGCTCCCATGTTCGGTAATGGCTGCGCCCGAGGGGTGCGGAATCGATTGAGACGAAGGCCAGCGTTTTTCCGGGTAAGTATTTTATGAACGCCTGAGATACGTAGCCTCCCATGGATTGACCGACGAGTACGGGGTTGGTGATACCCTCCGAGCTCAGGATGGCATTGAGCCATTCTGCAAGTTGCTGAATGTTCCAGTTGAGGTTAAACGGACGTGATGCTCCGTGTGATGGCGGGTCCCACACAAATAGGTTTGCCTTTCCCTTAAAGTGCTCTATTTGATCTTTGAAAAGGTGATGATTGGCCGTAAGGCCCGGAAGGAAAACGAGCCATGGTTTCGATGGGGTTTTAGAGGCAGTGATCCAGTAGGTTATGGATCCCTGTTTGGTGGGAAACATTTTTTGAATCATGATGGTGCCTTAAAGAAGCGGTTTGCGTTTAGGCAATTGTATCCCGTTTTGTCTAGCAACAACTTGTTGCTGGTCTCACAGGATGCAGGGTATTACAGTGGAAAATGCCTGACGGATTGATGAAAAAGGTGATGGCAATGAAGCTTAATGAAACGATAGCAGAAGCAAGAAAACGCAGGGGACTCACCCAAGAACAGCTTGCTGAAAAGCTCTTCGTGACGCGTCAGGCGGTTTCTCGGTGGGAACGAGGGGAAGTGGTTCCTGGAATCGATATGCTGAAGCTTATCGCTATGGTCCTCGAAGAGCCCATTGTCCATCTGCTTGATATGCCCGAACATTATTGCGAAAGCTGCGGCATGATACTTTCGCCAGAGGAATATGGCACCGATTGCAATGGGGCGAAAACCGATCATTACTGTAAATGGTGCTATGAACAGGGAAAATACACCTACGAAACTTCAATGGAGGCAATGATCGAAGATTGCGCGCCCCGTTTGGCGGAAAATACAGGTATGACACATGATGAAGCGGTTTCTTTGATGGGCGCCGTGCTTCCTCATCTTGAGCGTTGGAATGCCACCCATGTGAATGAAGCCCGTAGTTAATTCGCATGAATATTTTTGCGGGGTAGGGAATGTCGCTTGATTGGTATCATTTGGCGAGTCATTTAAGGGGTGATTATGTCCGATTTGGTATCACTGAATTTGGGGGAGCTTACTGCTGCAGTCGATCCCATGGGTGCTCAATTGTGCAGTCTGAAATTGAGCGAAAACGAATATTTGTGGCAAGGCGATCCAGCTTTTTGGTCGCGTCATGCGCCTATTCTATTCCCTATAGTCGGTTCGCTTCGTAATGACCGCGCCGAATCGGCTCAAGGAACTTGCGCCATGGGACGTCACGGCATTGCCCGAAATTATGAGCATTGCATTGCGTATAAGGATGAGCATTCAGTTACGTTCAAGCTGGTTAGTAATAATGAAACGATGGAGGCGTACCCCTTTCGTTTTACGCTGAAAACTACGTATTCATTGGTTGATGAACGAACGTTGTCTCAAACATTTTGTATAGCTAATGATGGTTCTGTCCCAATGCCCTTTTGCGTCGGAGGCCATCCAGCCTTCAATGTCCCTGTTCCTGGTGCGGTGGACGAATCATTTGAGGATTACGTCCTGAAGTTCGAGAAGCCTTGGAGCTGCATGCTGCCAACAATCGGAGAGGATGGTCTTATGCGCCGGGACATGCTTCATGAGTGTCCGGCGGGTACTGATATTGTTCCGATCAACCATCGTTGCTTCGATCACGATGCCCTAGTCTTCACCGATGTCCCTGGAGGAAGGTTGACCTTGTTGGGTTCAAAGAGCAGGCACGGGATTCAAGTCGACTTTCCTGACTTTAGGTATTTAGGCGTCTGGTCGGCGGCTAACGATGCCCCTTTTGTTGCGCTTGAGCCTTGGACGGGCCATGCAACTGCATGCGATGAGGGGGATGTTTTCGAGGAAAAGGCAGGAATGACTATCCTGCAGCCCGGCGAAACCGATACCCGCACGTTCAGCATCACGTTGTTTTAGTTTCTGCACAACGCTGAAGCGAGTTCGGAACACCTGGATGCAACAAAGAAGGAGCCCCTCGGGGCTCCTTCGTGATTGTGGGATATGTGTCATGGGGGGGTGCGGCTTTAATGGTCGCTTTTCCTCATATTGATGTACTCAATAAGCTCGCTTCTCTTGTGGATGTTCACTTTCTCGTATATGTGACGAATATGGGTATTCACGGTATGAGGCGATATCACCAGTTTGTTCGCGATATTCGATGCGGTGTTTCCTCGGGCAATAAGTTTAAGGATTTCTCCTTCGCGCTCCGAAAGCGCAAATTCGTCGATGATCTGTTCGCACACTACGTCTACCTGCGCCGGGCTTGCCGGTGCGCTAATTAGGTGCACGATGCTAGATTCGCGTTTGCTCATGGGAACCTGCGCTATGGCTATAAGGCAAATGAAGCCGAGGCAGGTGTAGGTCACTACATCAGTGGACGCCAGTCCGGCTCTTTCGTAGAAAACTGCTAATGCGTTTCCTGCTGCTATGCCCATACGCGCACAGCCGATCGAGAGTGCGAATGAGATGGTGGGTGGGAAGAAGCCACGTTTAACCAAGACTCCGAAGTAAACAAGCAGCGATATCTCGAGTACACAAGAGATAACCAGGCTCATCAAGAATGCCGGGGTGTTAAACATGTCATCTGCAATATAGAGGCAGAAGGCAAGGATGGTGAGTACCAGGAACCAAGGGAACATCTTGAAGATGCCGTACTGCTGTTTGAGATAATTTGTAGCCACCGAGGCGATAAAGAAGCAAGCGCCCATGGCTATTACGCCTACAACAAAGGAGCTTTGTTCCAAGGGGAGGTTTTCCCAGGGGATGATTGCCGCCAAGTAGTAGCAGGCAGCACCGACCAAGAATCCAATGATGCATATTACGATTACATTGCTTAGCGCTGGCTTCGTGGTGCTTTTTGGCAGCAAAACGGGAAAATCGCGCGTTTCTTGTTTTTCCTCGTAAACGAGCAGCATTCCCGAAACAACAACAAGCGCCGTTGTGAACACGGGAACTAGGATGGTGGGTAAGGCAAGGCCAATTAAGACCAAAATGAAAAGCGTGCCACCGAAAACCATGCCGATATGTGGCATGGAAAACTGCGCGTGCATTCGCGTTAAGCACTCGCCCCACAAAATGAGCATCAGGCCCTCAAGGCCTCCTGCGACGCAAGCAAGAACATATATCGACAAGTTGGATGGGAAAAAGCCCGGCATGTATTGAAGGGTAATTGAACAAAGCGCCAAGCCTATCGGGATGCCGTATGAAAGGTTCTTGTTATCGGAAAGGTGCGTTCCTCTCTTTATTACAAAAGCGGTAAAGAGCATGGTGATTGATCCCGCCAGCAGGTTCACAAGCCATGCTTCGGTTACTTGATCGTTTAAGAGCTCGGTTCCGAAAAACGAGTCCGGAATGAACCAAAGAATGTAGTGGTACGTAAGCAGAAATGAGATTCCAAGGTATTTAAACGACGTGTTTGTGAGTACCTTACGTACGTAATCTTTGGTGTTCTGACCTTCTTGACTCGCTGTTTTGTCAATTTGCTCATCGTGCTTTTCGATTGAGCCTTCAAGGTCCGTTTTGGACGTTGTCATGGTCCCTCCATAACGTTCTGCAATTAAAACCCCATATCAAACTGCTACCTAATCTTAATAAGCTACCCCTCACTATGTATCACTAGTTTCTAGGTAATCGGCGTTTCTATTCACTGTAGGCATCACTATTTTCACTGCAGCTTGGCAATCATGCCACTTTTGCGATGAACGTGTTCATTTATTTTCCAATAATCCAGGTATCGGCAATCACGAAAGAAGAAATGCCGAAGGGCTTCGTCCAATAGAGACATGGGGATGGATCTGACGAAGCTTTCCATTGGAGTTATTGCAAGGAGAAAGGAACCGCAATGGCAATTATGGCTAAAAGCATGGGCGAGGTGACATACAAAGACATCTCGTCCCTGCACAAGTGGGCACTGGTTATTTTGATCTCGATGGGGTCGTCTATTATCTATGCGCCTATGTATCTTAAGAACGTTTTCTACGATCCGCTGATGCAGGCTCTCGGATGCACCAATGCAGACCTCGGCATGATGGTTTCTGCATACGGTTTGGCCGCTATGATTTGTTACCTGCCTTCCGGCATCATTGCAGACAAGTTCCGCATGCGCACCTTGGCAACGGCAGGCTTCCTCGCAACGGCGGTTCTGGTATTTATCTACGCAACGCTTCCTTCCGTAGGTGTTTGCCTGGCGCTCTTCGTTGCAATGGGCGTAACCTCCATCCTTGTATGGTGGGGCACCCGCTTTAAGGTTGTTCGTCTGTGCTGCGAGGAAGAAGAGTATGCATCCAAGATCGGCATTAGCTACTCTATTTATGGTGTAACCGGTCTTATCGTTGGTCTTATCAATGCAGCCATCATTGCTGCACTCTCCAACACGCTCGGCGTTGCTGCAGGCGTTCAGGTTATGATCATCTTCCTTGGTGTTGTTATTGCAATTCTGGGCGTTGTCTCCTTCTTCCTGATCCCTGACTTCAAGGGCGAGATCAACAAGGACGCTAAGCTCTTCAGCCTTTCCGAAGCAATTGAAGCTTTCAAGCACCCCGGCGTTATTTGGGCATGTATTGCATACTTCTGCGTATATGCTGTATACCAGGGCGCAACCTACACCACGCCTTACCTCACTCAGTGCTTCGGCGCTGACAGCAACCTGGTAAACGTTGTAGGTCTCATTCGTACCTATGGTATTGGTCTCCTCGCTGGTCCGGTAGTTGGCTTCATTGCTACGAAGATCAAGAGCCCCTCTAAGACCATCATCGGCACGTTCATCCTCTCGGTAGCAGTTCTTATCGGCTTCATCATGTTCCCGCAGTCCACCGAAGGCGCACTCGTTGCATCCGCTCTGGTTGTTCTCTTCGGCTTCACCACCTACGGTGCATTCTCCATTGGCTCTTCTCCTCTGTCCGAGGTAAGGATTCCGATGCGAATCTTTGGTACCGCAGCTGGCCTGCTCTCTGTAGTTGGCTTCATGCCTGACGTATTCATCCACACCTGGTATGGCTCCATGATCGATGCCCAGGGTACTGCGGCTTACACCGGCATCTTCACCATCGAGATCGTTCTCGCAGTAATCGGTGTCTTCTGCCTGTTCATGCTTCTCCGCACGGTCAAGAAGCACTTTGGCACCACCGAGGTTGCTGAAACTGAGGAAACTGCCGAATAGCGGCAAGTAGTTACGACTCATCGGCCCGGGCAGCAATGCCCGGGCGCTAAGAAGGGAAGTACCATGAACAAGCTTGACGTTCTTAATCTGATCAGCCCGCAGATGAAAGCGGTGCTGGAAGTGGAGGACAGCCTTGCTGGCGATGCTAACGACACCAGCGTAGGTTTCGAGCAGATGCGCGCGAATTACATCGAGGGACGTAAGTTCTGGGTTAAGGGCGGTCCCGAAATGGTGGCTAAGTTCGACTCGGAGATTGACGGTCCTAACGGCGCAATTCCCGTTCGCTTCTACTATCCCACTGAGGAATCTTTCAAGGGGCGTACCGACGGTACGACAAAGACCCCGACCATCGTTTACGTACACGGTGGCGGCTGGGTTCTGGGCAACCTTGAAACGCACGATCGCATTTGTCGTGTGCTTGCCGAAAAGAGCGAGGCAATCGTGGTGGCAGTTGATTATCGCCTGTCTCCCGAAGCTAAGTTCCCCTCGGCAGTCCATGAAGTTGCTGCGGTGGCAAAGCACCTTCATGAAAATGCCGATCAGTACGGTATCGATGCTGATCGCATGGGTATGGCCGGCGACTCTGGTGGAGCACACCTGAATCTTGCCGCAACCCTTTACCTTCGCCAGGAAGTGGGCGATGCCTCCTATATCAAGGCACTGCTTCTTTACTACGGCTGCTATGGTTTGACCGATTCCGCATCTCGTCGACTTCTCGGCGGTGCCTGGGATGGCCTGACCGAAGAGGATTGGAAGTTCTATCTCGGCAATTACGCTGAAGACCCTGTGGCGATTCTGAACGAGCCGTATTGCAACCTCTTCCTCAACGATCTGTCTCGCGATATGCCTGCGTGCTACATCGCGGCAGCTGAGTACGACCCTCTGAAGGACGACTCGGCAACTCTCGCAGCAATTTGCGATCAGTACGGAACTCCTTGCAAGTACGAGCTGTTCGAAGGCACCATCCACGCATTCCTGCATTACACGCGAGTGCTCGATGATGCAAATGATGCTCTTGAACATGGCGCTAGCTTCTTCCGTGAAATCTGCGGCATGGGTTTGAGAGGTATCAACTAGCGAATTATCCCAGCGCTGCGAGCGACGGGGATTCGAAATAGCTTTTGCAAGCCCGGGAGAGGAACCACGATGGCTTGCAGGGGCAAAACAAAAATTTGACGGCACGGGCCGTCGGAAAAGGAGGACACAATGGATTTCAAGTTGAGTGATGATCAGGAACTCATCGTTCAGGCCTACAAGGACTACATGGAGAGCGAGCCTTGGGACCAGTACTTCCTGGAGTGCGACGAAAAGCATGAGTATCCGCTTCGCTGGGTTAAGGGTCTGTGCGATCTTGGCTTCGACCAGATCATGCTTCCCGAGAGCCATGGCGGTGCCGGCCTTGAGCAGCCTCTCGTAACCCTGATAGCTGTATATGAGGTTCTTGGTCAGTACGGTGGACCTACCTACGTTCTGTACCAGCTTCCTGGCTTCGAGACCATCATTCGCGAAGGCACTCAGGAGCAGATCGATGCTGTAATGGCTTACCTCGGCACCGGCGAGCAGATCTGGAACTCCGCTTGCACCGAGCCCGGCGCTGGCTCTGACGTTTCCAGTCTGACCACCAACTACAAGCGTCGCGACGGCAAGATCTACTTGAACGGCACCAAGACCTTCATCACCTCTTCCAAGGGTGTTAAGTGGCTGGTGATCATGGCTAAGAACGCTGACGATCCTTCCGTATTCACCGAGTTCATGGTTGATATGACCAAGCCCGGTGTTGAACTTGGCCCTCTGACCAAGCTTGGTCTTCGCATGGACAGCTGCTGTGAGGTTTACCTCAACGACGTTGAGCTCGAAGAATCTGACATCTTCGGCAAGGAAGGCAACGGCTTCAACCGCGGCATCGGCGACTTCAACTTCGAGCGTTGGCTGGTAGGCGCTTGCGACTACGGCACGGCAATCTGCGCTTATGAGGATGCCCTCAAGCATGCCAACACCCGCGAGGCATTCGGCAAGACCATCGGTCGTTTCCAGCTCAACCAGCTCAAGATCGCTGAAATGACCATTAAGCTCGACGCCATGAAGAACATGCTTTACGAAACCGCATGGAAGGCTGACATGAACGGTGGCAACCTCGACGCAGGCGAAGCCGCAATGTGCAAGTACTTCTGCGCAAATGCTTCTTTCGAGGTCGTAGACGACGCTATGCAGATCATGGGCGGTATCGCAGTTGCTTCCGAGCACCGCATCAACCGCATCTGGCGCGACCTGCGTGTTGATCGCATCTCCGGTGGTACCGACGAGATGATGATTCTCACCACCGCTAAGAACGCTCTGAAGAAGTATCGTCAGTAGCTTTCTCTCTCAGCACCGCGAGGGGATCGCGGAGTTGTGACGGATTTTCTGCTAAGAGGGGCCCCTCGGGGCCCCACATCAAGGAGGAAAAATATTATGGCAATGCCAACTGAAAAACCATCATTCGGTACACTCGACGGCGTTAAGGTCGTTTACGCAGCAGTAGAACTCGCTTGCCCCAAGGCATGCGACCTCATGGCTGACTGGGGTGCTGACGTTACCTGGCTCGAGAACACTGGCGCAGGCGACACCATCCGCGATACCGCTTACATCAAGCAGGCTGAGCGCCGTAACCAGCGTTCCGTTGCCCTCAACTACTTCTCTGAAGAGGGTAAGGAAATCTTCTTCAAGATGATCAAGGATGCAGATATCTTCCTCGAGGCATCCAAGGGCGGCACCTGGGCACGCAAGGGGATCACTGACGAGGTCCTTTGGGCCATCAATCCTAAGCTCGTTATCGTTCACATCTCTGGCTTTGGCCAGGAGGGCGATCCGAAGATGGTTAAGCGCGCCGCTTACGACCTGACGGTAATGGCTTACTCTGGTCTTATCATGCAGAACGGTACCGAGGAGCAGCCCATGCTTCCTGGACCTTACATGGGCGACTACCTGAACACCCTTATGATCGCTGCATCCACTCTATCTGCTTTGTATCGTGCAGAGAAGACCGGTAAGGGCGAGTCCATCGACCTTGCTATGTATGAGACCTTGCTGTCCATCGGCCAGTACTACCTCGTTGATTACCTCAACGCAGGCATCAAGTGGCCTCGTCCTGGCGCACGCAACCAGAACCTCTGCGGCATCGGCGAGTTCCAGTGCAAGGACGGCTTCCTGGGCGTATGCCTCTACGGCGTAGACCAGAACAAGCACTTCCTGGAAACCATCGGTCTTGGTCACCTGTGGGGTACCGAGGATATCCCCGAGGATACCTCCGGTCTGTGGCTCTCCAATCCTCATGCCGATGAGATCCAGAAGGCATTTGAGGACTACTGCCTCGAGCACTCCAAGTATGAGATCGAAGAGGACTTCGCTGCTCATCGCATTGCTGCTCAGGTTGTTCTTGATATGGAAGATCTGGTTAAGGAAGAGCATCTTGCTCTGCGTAACACGTGGGTTGACTGGAAGACCGCCGATGGCGACACCTTCCATGGCTTGGGCGTATTCCCCAAGTTCAAGAACAACCCCGGCGAGATTTGGCGTCCTATGCCTCACCAGGGCGGTGACACCGTCGATGTACTCACCAAGCTTGGCTACACCGAGGATCAGATCAATGAGCTCCTCGAGGCCGGCGTGGTAAAAGCTAGCTAAGCATTCTTTCTAATAGCCGCCAATTCGACCTTCTTCCCCCTCCCTTATTGGTTGGCTCGTTATTCCTGTGCCCCTCCTGGGTTTCCCAGGAGGGGTGAATGAGAGGGGGTTGCGTTTCTCCGCGAAAGGGCGGACGGGTTACTGGGAGTTGTCCGTCCTTTCGTTGAGAAATGTAAAACGGCATGGGGGTGTCGTTAAAGTGCGAAAGGCCAAATGCCTTCGCTGTATAAAGGGGGATGAATAAGATGACCGATATCGTGGGAAATGAAACACTTCGCAGCTTATGGGAGACCATGGCTGATCGATGCGCTAACCGCGACTTCATGGTTTTTGAGAATCGTGTAGGTAGTGTTTTCGAGTATACCTACGCTCAGTTTGACGAAGACGTTAACCGAATTGCCAACGTTTTCCTTTCCCTTGATGTGCAGAAGGGCGATTTTGTAGCTCTGCATTTGCATAGTTCTCCCGAGTTTTTGATGTGTCTGTTCGGCCTTGCAAAAATCGGCGCTGTTGCTGTCCCTGTAAACGAGCAGTATCTTGCGGATGAGACCGAATACATTCTTGATACTGCCCAGGTCAAATGTGCAGTTGTTGAGCCTTTGTATCTTGCCACTTACCAAGAGCTCGTAAAGCGCGGCCGTAAGTTTGAGAAAGGAATCCTTGTTGCCCGCGCAGGTCAGGATTCGCCGGTTTGCGACATCGAGTATCCTTCAATGTTCTGTCGTTCCAGGCAGCAGCCGCAGGATGAACAGGCATTTTATGATTTTTGGAGCATGCGTTGCGCTGAGCAACCGGTATTGCGCGAAAAGCGTCCGCTTAGCTCCTCTGACCCTGCTCAGATTATCTTCACATCTGGTACCACGTCACGCCCGAAGGGTGTTGTGGTTACCCATGCGAATATGATCTTCTCTGGTCTGTATGGCGACTGGGAAGTTTCCCTTCGCGGCTCCGATCGTGTTCTTTCGACTATGCCAGCATGTCATTCCAACTTCCAGCTTGCCGCACTTATGCCTGTTGTTACCGCTGGAGCGACGATTATCATCGTTGAAAAGTTCTCTGCCCATCGCTTCTGGAAGCAGGTAAGGCACTATCACGCCACGGTAATCCAACTTGTTGCCATGATGCTTCGTACGGTGATGCTTCAAGAAGTTGATCCTGAAGAAAAGAACCATTGCGTACGCGAGGCTCTGTACTTCATCAGTGTTTCCGATGAGGAAAAGGAGGCTTTCGAAGAGCGCTTTAATGTCAGGATCATGAATACCTATGGTTCGACCGAAAGCATCGGCTGGGTATTGACCGATCCTCCTGTTGGCAAGCGCATGTGGCCTTCTGTTGGTCGTGCTGGATTGAGCTACGAGGTTCGTATCGCCGATAGGAATGACAATGAGCTCCCGCACGGTGAGACGGGCGAGATCCAGGTCAAGGGCGTCCGAGGCAGGACCGTGATGCTCGAATACCTGAACAACCCCAAGGCAACGGAAGAAACTTTTAGCACCGATGGTTGGTTGAAGACGGGCGATCAGGGTTATCAGGATGACAATGGTTGGTTCTACTTTGTTGACCGTAAGTCGAACATGGTGAAGCGTGCCGGAGAGAATATCTCAACGAGCGAAATCGAGAAGATACTCGAAGAACATCCTTTATGCGCAGAAGCTGCGGTAATTGGCGTTGAAGATCCGATTCGCGACATGGCGCTTAAGGCATTTGTTCTTCCCGTAAAGAGTGCAAAGCTGACCCCTGAAGAGGTTGAGGAGTATTGCCGAAACCATATGGCATCGTTCAAGGTGCCGTCGTTTTTTGAGATTGTTTCCGATTTTCCTCGAACATGCAGCATGAAAATCGAGAAGAAGCTTCTGAAATAGCCCGTTTTTAACGGGATTAGAGGGGAGGAGGGGCACATCGTTTGCTCCTCCTTATCATATAGTGGGGCATTGTCTCACGCTAAGGAGAGCGGCGCGTGGGATTGTGCAGCGCCGCGCAGAGGGCTGATAGCAAATGAGCGCATCGAGTAATAACAAATCTAAAACGGAAAGACCCCCTACCGCTTCTATAGGAAAAAGCCTGGGGAATCCTGCAAGAAAGGCCAAGAGCGCTGCTAAACGGACAGCGAAACGCACCATTGATGATGTTGCAATGACGCCGTTCCTTCGTAAGATCGTTTTCTTTTCGAGTGGAGGATCGTTTTTGGATGGTTATGTGCTTGCGCTGATCGGTGTTGCGCTGACGCAGATTACTCCTCTCTTTGATCTTACTGAGACATGGAGCGCATTGATCGGTGCTTCGGTATTTTTGGGTATTTTGATTGGCACTGTTGTTGGTGGTTATCTTACCGACCTTATTGGGCGCCGCGTTATGTTCATCATCGACTTAATTGCTATTGCAGCGTTCTCGATTTTCTCGGTCTTTGCTGCCGATCCTTTGAGCTTGGTAATTGCGCGTTTCTTTATTGGCGTGTTTGTAGGGGCGGATTATCCTATTGCGACGTCGATGATTGCCGAGTTTACCCCCACGCATCATCGTTCCATTTCGATGGGCATGGTTTCCGCGGCCTGGTATCTTGGCGCTACAGCTGCTGCATTTGTTGGGTATGCGCTCTACGCTTACGATGATGGTTGGCGTTGGATGCTGGGCAGTGCCGTTATTCCCTGCGTAATTCTGCTTGTTGGCCGCCACAACATCCCTGAAAGCCCTATGTGGCTCAATCAGCATGGTCGTTCTGAAGAAGCAAATGCTATTGTTGCGCGTGTTTACGGCGAAGATGTTGTCTTGGAATTCGAAGAGCCCAGTGCAAAGGTGCCGATCATGGTACTGTTCCGCGGTGGTTATGGTAAACGCATTATCTTCTTGGGCATCTTAACTCTTTGCCAGGTTGTTCCTATGTATGCAATATATACGTTCGGCCCCCAGATTATGACTGAGTTTGGTTTGGGCGCAGGTCAGGAAGCAATTCTTGGTGAAAGCGCCGTAAGCCTCTTCTTCCTTGTGGGCACATTCCCGGCTATGTTCTGGCTCAACTCCCTGGGAAGACGAAGGCTCTTGATAGTTTCTCTCGCCCTTATGACTATCGGAATGATGGTTTTGGGTATCTTCCCAACCGCCCCTGCGCTTGTTATCATAGCCGCTTTTGGTCTGTACGCCTTCTTCAGCGGTGGTCCGGGAATCCTTCAATGGCTTTATCCCAATGAATTGTTTCCGACCTCGGTTCGCGCATCGGCAGTAGGTGTTTCTATCGCCATCTCTCGTCTTGGAACCATTGCGGCAACGTATAGTTTGCCTATAATGCTAAGCTCCTTTGGCGTTGGGCCTACGATGCTGTCTGCTTCAGGCTTGCTCCTGGTTGGTTTGGTGCTTTCGATTATTATGGCGCCCGAAACAAAAGGAAAGTCGCTTACTGAGGCGAGCAAGCTGTAGGCTTATTAGATCTGCGGTGTTCTTCAATTTGCTAAAGGTTACTAAAGAGCCCATCTGGTTCATTGAGATCCAGATGGGCTCTTTTTTGTATTGTGGACGAAACCGTGAATTCCTGAGCTTTCGGGATAGCTTGCTATGCGTGGTTCAGTTTCTGCAACTTGTAACCGGGTGCCTTGCATTGCGCCGGCATACGGCATGTTGTAGATGAAGATGGGCATGCAATAGGGTGTTCTTCGGATTCGATAGTTCATAGGCATTTAGCTTGAGAGCATAAGCGTACCCTCGTATTGTATGGGACCTAGCTAGTTTGGTGACGGTTGGTGCCGGGTCGGTATGGATTCAGTCATATGGTGGCTTATATAAGCCAATTTGACACCATGTGTGTCGTTTCTTGATGCGGTATCCCCTCGCTTTGCTATGACGATCACGGTCAAGTTGAGACGCTCATTGGAGTCGGGGTTTTCCAAGGGGCGTCTGCTCATATCCGATCGCTTGTAATTGTTTGTTTTAGTTTGCTGTAAGGCGAAGGGCCCGGTTGTGGGGATGTTGCCGTTGTTCTGGGGAATGCGTTTTCGGGCTGGGATGGCTTAGCTGCCCCAGTTGTGCATAGAAATGGGAAAGGCGCTCATTGCGAGCGCCTTTCGTTTAGGAGGGTATATGTAGGGTGATTAGGAAGGGTTATTTAAGAAGGGTTATTTTTGATTAGGAAGGGTATTTTTGGAAGGAGTGGGGGATGATTAGCGGCCAACCCACTTGGGCTCGCGCTTTTCTACGAATGCGGCAGGGCCTTCGATGCCGTCTTCGGTCTTCTCGAGGAAGCGATATGCAGCGTCGCAATAACGCATTGCGTCTTCTTCGCACATCTGGTCGGATGCATGTACCAGATACTTGGTCCACTTCAGAGCGAGAGGAGCGTTCTTCAGGCACTGCTCAGCGAGCTCGATAGCCTTGTCCATAACCTCTTCAGCGGGAACAACATAATTGATCAAGCCAAGCTTCTGAGCTTCATCGGCCTTGATCTTCTTGCCGGTGAGCAGGAGCTCCATGCAGTCCTTGCGGTTGATGTCGCGAGCGAGGCGAACGATACCGCCGGTAGATGCGATGATGCCCAGGCCAACCTCGGTGCAACCGAACTTAGCGCGTTCAGAAGCAACAACCATGTCGCAGGAAAGAGCGATTTCCATACCGCCGCCAGCTGCGGAGCCGTTGCAAGCTGCAATAACGGGCTTAGAGCAGGTGCGAGCAGTAAGACCGCCAAAGCCATGCTCGGTTACGGTCTGGCATTCGCCGCCTTCGGAGAGCTCGGAGAGGTCTTCGCCAGCACAGAATACCTTGCCAGTGCCAGTAACGATGATTGCGCGAACAGCCGGATCGGTTTCGGCGTTGTTCATGATGTTTTCCATGGCCTTGGAAGTTGCTCCGTTAAGGGCGTTTGCCATATCGGGGCGATTGATGCGAATGATCAGCAAGCCGTCTTCGCGAAGTTCCGATACAACCGTATCAATGCCATAGTAATCAGCCATTGTGTCCTCCTTTGTTGTGTGGCTGTGACGTAAGGCCGATCCCCGCTTACTCAAAAGCTCTAAACCTCACGTCGTTGATTTGATAATAGATATGAACACGTTCTAGAGCATCACTAGGGTTCTATGAGACTTACGATACGCATAATCAAATCCATCATTATTTTTTAAGTAGTGGGTCTGATTTGGGGTTTTGATATGGGAGAAGCAATTATGGCTTATAGCTTGAGATGGTTTTTCGTTTCGCGTTAGCTTTGCAATTATGGCAATTAGGGATAGTTGCTACGTTGATAGCGTCTATCATGAGGCATAGATATTCGTGGTGGCATAAGGGTAAGATTTACTCTTCGGCTGGTTTGTGCGCCGGATAGATACTATGCAGCTTTTTCGAGACGATTCGATTGTGCCCTTGCCATACGCTGATTTTAAGCCGGGGCTAGCCGGAGAAGAATTGATTGGTGAGTGCTGCTTGTGCCCATCGTATTTCACGCTATTCTTTTTTTGTTTTTGACACGCCTGCTCTTTGCAAGTTCGCTCTGAGTGGTTGTATCGAAATATGTAAAGAAGGCAGCCGTGGTGGCTGCCTTCTTTGTTGGGGAGTTTGCCTCTAGGGCGAGGCTATTTCGTGAAGCGTTTGGTTGGGGCTATTCTGCCTTTGCGCCTTCTTCTTGCTGCTGCTTTAGCTCGAATTTTTTGCCGCGGGTGCGTGCGCACATCGATACGCCGCCTCCCAAAGCGATAAGGGCAATTACATTAGGCAGAACCATCAGCTGGTTGAACATATCGGCAAGTTCCCACACCAGGTCGTTGGAGAGGATGCAGCCCACGAAAATGAAGCACAGAGCAATAACGCTAAACACTGGCACGGCTTTCTTGCCGAACAGATAGTTAACGTTGATCTTTGCAAACAGATTCCAGCTCAGGATAGTGGAGAATGCGAAGAACAAGAGGCAAATTGCGACGAATACGTTGCCGCCAGTTTCGCCGAACAGGCTGCCGAATGCGATCTGTGCCATATTTGTTTTATCGATGCCGTCGTAAACACCCTGGGCAAGGGCACCATCGCCAGTGTACAGAACGGTGATAACTACCAGAGCGGTGATGGTAACAACAACAAACGTGTCAACGAATACTGCGATGAGTGCCAGAACGCCTTGATCGTGGGGGTTCTTCACGTTGGCCATAGCGTGAGCGTGAGGAGTAGAGCCCATACCTGCTTCGTTGGAGAAGAGGCCTCGCTTAGCGCCCTGCGAAAGAGCAGCGATGATGCCGAAGGTAACGCCGCCAAGTTCCGCATTGGGGTTGAAGGCGAATTCAAAGATAAGGAAAAATGCATCGCCTACGTGAGAGGCGTTAGCGATAAGAACTGCGATGCCGCCGATCAGGTATACGATAGCCATAAAAGGTACTACCTTTTCGGTTACCGATGCTAGGCGAGACAGGCCGCCCAAGAAAATAAAGCCTGCGAAAATCACGATGATGATGCCCATCAGCCAAGTGGGGATGCCGAATGCAGTGTTCATCGTGGATGCGATAGAGTTCGACTGAACCATGCAGCCCATGAAGCCCAATGCCAAGATGATGGCAACCGCAAAGAATCCTGCCAGGAAAGTGCCGAATTTGCCGTGGAATGCAGTTTTGATGTAATAAACCGGACCGCCATGCACTGTGCCGTCTGCATCAACCTTGCGCGTTTTCTGCGCCAATACTGCTTCTGCATAGTTGGTTGCCATGCCCAGGAACGCGATGAGCCACATCCAGAAGATAGCACCGGGACCACCAATGAGGATCGCGCCGCAGGCGCCAACGATGTTGCCAGTACCAACCTGGGCGGCGATTGCGGTTGCAACAGCCTGGAAAGAGCTCATGCCGCTCTTGTGCTTTTCGCCGTTCAGGTTGAATCCACCAAACAGTCGCTTAAGGCCTTCGCCAAAGCAGCGAACCTGCACAAAACGGGTGCGAATAGTGAAGAACAGGCCTGCGCCAATAAGCAGGACAATCAATACATAGTTCGACAGATACGAGTTGATGGTTTGGACGATTAACAGCAATTCATCCACGTTGGATAACCTCCTAGGGTTCTTGTTTGGGAAAACCCTAGGGAAACCTTGAATAAGATAAGGGGCGGATTGAAACCCGTCTCTGTCCTTTTGCCTGAGAGATTCAGCTTCAAAGCCGCTCCGCTGATTGGGAGCGTTTGGCTTGAAGCCTTGCACCGTCGGCACTCATTTAAGAGATTCTCCAGAGTTTTCTCCACTTTCGGTTTCGCGTTTGATTCCAAAAGCTTCACGGAAATATGTTGTGGGGGTGATTATGCGCGTCTTGTTTCGTATGTGCAATAACTTTTTTACGAAATTGCGACAAAAGGGTAACGGGTTTAATTTGAACCTGTTTTTTACTCGGTGAAAGGCGTTTTGCTCTTGGTTTTGTTTCGGTTGTGTTTCGTTCTTTCGGCAGATAATCGGATTTCTTGAGCCGACGGGTGATGTCGATGGCGCACTTTTAGACTCTAGGTGCAGCGGGACTTGATTTTGAGTGGTTGTTCTATATGACCCAAAATCCAAAATAGCCGAAGGCAATGCCTAGCAAAGCACCCGCTACCACATCGCGAGGAAAATGCACGCCAGCAAGTACGCGCACCAATGCAAGGCAGACCCCCAACGCTAAGATGAACCATCCAGCAAAGGGCAGAGGGCATGCTGCCAGGAAGGTCATGCCGATAATGAAAATAGAAAACGCGTGTCTGCTGGGGAATGACTTTCCATTGGTGTTTTTTGCGATAACCGGCGGAAGGTCAAACACTTCGTAGGGGCGTGGGGCGTTGAACAAGATACGGAATATGCTGACGGCGATGAAGCTGATCGCGGGAACGAGAATCGCCCTAGGAAGCAAGGGGTCGATTCGTCCTTCGAGCAGTGCTGATGCACCATTGTGGAATGTGAGCCACAGAAGAAGACACGGGTAAGCGAGATAGATCGCGTAGGTAATGGCTTTATTGGTGGCAACGACGGTTTTGGCCTGCTTGGGATGGCTATGCAGGAAACCCGTCATTTTTTTGTACGTTTCTTTATCCATGGTAAACATTGTACGTGATGGCCAACTTTGCGGGCGATCTCTCTGCAGCTCATCTAGTATTTATTGTCTATAAAGGCTGCCGTTCTTTTTCTGACCTTGCAAGTCGCTACAATGATGCGAGATGATCGGAGGCTGTGTTGTCGGATTCGTTGTATGCCTTGGTCGATAGGCTTGAATGCAATCATGCTCTTTTAGTTGATGAATGGGAGTGCCTGATTTCTGGGCGCACCCCTAAGCTTGCGAACGATTTGAAGTCTCGTGCCTGCGCGCTAAGAGACGAGCGCTATGGCAAGAAGATATTTAAGCGCGGTTTGATTGAATTCACCAATTATTGCAAAAACGACTGTTTATATTGCGGGATCCGTAGAAGCAATAGGCTTGTAAATCGTTATCGCCTATCCGAAGAAGAGATTCTTCAATGTTGCAAGGAGGGTTATGGGCTTGGCTTTCGCACATTTGTGCTTCAGGGCGGGGAAGACCCGTACTACAACGATGCCCGTATGGTCTCTATCGTCTCTTCCATACATGAAGCCTATCCAGAATGTGCGATAACGCTTTCGATTGGTGAGCGCTCCGAGGAATCGTATCGCGCCCTTCGCGAAGCCGGAGCTGATCGCTATTTGCTACGCCATGAAACCGCAGATCCGTTTCATTATGATTTACTGCATCCGAATGAAATGAGCGTCAACTCTCGCAAGAAGTGTCTGGAGGTTTTACGTTCCCTTGGCTATCAGGTAGGTAGCGGTTTTATGGTGGGGTCGCCTGGCCAAACTGCTCGGTGCCTTGCTGAGGATATGGTGTTTCTGCAAGAGCTACAACCCCATATGATCGGTATCGGCCCTTTTGTTCCGCACAAAGACACGCCCTTTGCTCATGAGCCGCAAGGCTCGCTCGAGCTGACATTGTTTATGCTTTCAGCGTTGCGCTTGGCGTTTCCTGATGCGCTCATTCCTGCCACCACTGCGCTGGGAACAATTGCTCCAGATGGCAGAGAACAGGGAATTCAGGCAGGCGCTAATGTTGTAATGCCCAATCTTTCCCCAGTCGTTCATCGTAAAGACTACAGTCTTTACGACAATAAGATATGCACAGGCGAAGAGGCTGCTGAATGTCGTTGGTGCCTTGATATGAGGATGGATCGTATAGGTTATCGGATCGTTGAAGATCGCGGCGATTCCCTGGTGAAATAAAGGAACGGGTCGGCTTACTCCTCCAGATGGGCTACGGCGCAGTCGATAAAGTGACGCGTTGCTGGCGCACAGGTTTTCAATGAGGGAGTTGCAATACCGAAAAGGATGGACTCGGGTGGCTCAATGGGAACAAGGGCCAGGTCGAAATTGTATTTTTGAACAGCCAGGCTGTTGATTATGGTCATTCCCATTCCCGCTTCGATCATTCCCAGAGTTGCTACGGTTTCGATCGTTTCGTAGGCAATGTTTGGGTTGAGGCCGTGACGCGAAAGAACCCCGGTGGTGTCAATGTCTTGGCCCTTGCCTGGCATGATGAATGCCTCGTTGGCGCATTCTTCGATGGGGTAGAACTCTTCTTTTGCGAGCGGATGGGTTAGTGGCAATGCTGCAACCATTGGATCTCGTGCAAGAGGGATCCAATCATAGGTAAGTGTGGGTTCGTAGCTCATGAACCCAATGTCGGCTTCTTTTGAATCGAGCCATGCGGTTATTTCCTGATGAATGCCTTCCATGATACGAACTTCGATGTTGGGGTATCGTTCACGAAATGCTTTGATGACGCCCGGTAGCCAATGGGCGGCAACGCTTGGATAGGATCCAATCGTTACTTCGCCGATCGCCAGCCCTTTTATTTCGGAGCTCATTTGCAGAAGACGTTCTTCTTCTTGGACCACTGCGCGTGCCGCGGGCAAGATGCGCGAACCCTCAGAGGTAGGATGAACGCCGTGCGGACTGCGTTCAAGCACCGAAAATCCCAGATCGCGCTCAAGGGCGGTAATCAATTGGCTCACCCCAGATGGAGTGTAATTGAGTGCTTTTGCTGCTTTGGAAAGGCTGCCACGATCAGCTGCCTGAACGAAAGCGCGGTAGC
>URJE01000022.1 GCA_900547965.1 uncultured Eggerthella sp.
CCGACAGCGCATTCTGGTCAAAGGTCGCAAACCCCGCTGTACGCAGTGTCACCGACTGAAACAGCGCTGCCATCAGCTTCTGCGGCACAGTCAGATCGCCGATCGTATTGGGATTGTTCCATTCCAGCGCGGCAAAGACGCCCGCGCCGCCGAAGATCAGCACCGTCGTGATGATCACAACGAGCCGGGAATAGACGCTCAGGCGGGAAAACCGGCGGTGATGCCGGATATCGCCCCAGACGGCAAAGCCGAGGCCGCCGATGATGATAAGGGCCATGATCGTAAAATTCACGACCGGATCCGTCGCATAGCGGCAGAGGCTGCCGCCCGCGAATTAACGCAATGTGGCGCTGAATGCATTGGCGCGGCAGGGAGCGAAGCCGACGTCGAATTGGTTTCGTTGCTTGCTTCTGCCCTTTCCGAATGCGGCCTGGAAACGTTTACCATTGCCTTGGGTTCGGCAGGCGTTTTGCGCGATTTGCTTGATGCCAGTGGCGCTTCCGACCAGTGGAAAACGGCTGTTATGCAGGCGTACCACACCTCTAATTTCGTGTACCTGGAAGAGCTTGTTGCCGCCGCCGAGCGCGCCGCCAACGGCGGTTCGAGCGAAGCGGAGGACAAAGCCCGCTTCAAGCTGGCCGACCCCGCCATCGCCAATCCCGGTCGTGTGGTTCCCGCCATTGCCCGTGCCATCTTCTCGCTTTCCCGCTTACGTGGCGGAAAAGCCGAGCTTGCGCAGGTGCGCGCAATGCTTGAGCCGCTGGGTTGCGCTCGCGGCATCAGCGAGCTGGAAGGCGTGTACAACGCATTGATCGAATCGGGCTTGGAAGGCAAGGTCCTTATCGATTTCTCGGTAATGAGCTCGTTTGACTATTACACGGGTTTGGTATTCGAAGCGTATGCCCCTGGCGTAGGTTCGCCTTTGGGCGGCGGTGGCCGCTATGACAATCTGCTTGCGCAGTATGGTGCCGAAAAAGTTCCCGCAGCTGGCTTTGCGTTCTATCTAGAGCAGGTTATGGCCGCCCTCGAGGTTTCGGAAGCAGCGCGTCCGCTGCGCATTGCTGTGCCGAAGGGGTCGCTTAAGGAAGATGCCATTGCAACCCTCGAAGCTGCCGGCTTGGATGTTACCGGGTTGGCCGATGCGGGGCGTACCCTTATGTTGCGCAACGGTGACGTGGAGTATCTCTTCGTGCGTCCTACCGATGCGCCGGTGTTCGTTGCATTGGGTGCTGCCGATTGTGGCATCTGCGGCGAGGACTCCCTTATCGAAGCATCGCCTGACGTTGTTGAGCTTGCCGACCTGAAGTTCGGGGGTTGTCGTTTCGTGGTAGCGGAATCGGCGGGCACTACCGAGGCGGTGGAAAGCCGCTATCGCAAGCTCGGGTCCATCCGTGTTGCCACGAAGTACCCCAACATCACCCGTTCCTACTATGCCAAGATGGGTATGCCCGTTGAAATCGTGAAGCTTCACGGAAACATCGAGCTCGCTCCAATCACCGGTATGGCAGAACGCATTATCGACATTACCGCAACAGGCACTACGCTCCGTGAGAACAACCTGGTGGTAGTTGACGACGTCCTTGCTTCCACCGCTCGTTTCTTTGCCAACCCGTGCTCGTACCGTACCAATCCGCGTGTTGGCCAGCTTGCCGACGTGCTCTATTCCCAGACGAAGGAGAACTAAACCATGAGAAGAATCGAACTTGCTCCCGGTCAGGTTTTCGAAGAGAAGATGCTCAACCGCGTTGGCGCTTTCAATGCCGATGCCCTGGTTGCCGCAACTAATATCGTCGAGGATGTGCGCAAGCGCGGCGATGAGGCCCTGTGTGAGTACACTGCTAAATTCGACGGCGTGGAAATGGACGAGTTCCGCGTTTCGCAGGAGGCCATTGACGAGGCTGTCGCCAAGGTGGATCCGAAGGTAGCTGCAGCTATTCAGAAGGCCGCTTCCCAGATCCGCGATTTCCACGAGCGCCAGAAGCAGCAGGGCTGGTTCACCATGCGCGAAGATGGTGCTTTGGTTGGTGCGAAGGTCGAGCCGCTCGATTCGGTGGGCATCTATGTTCCCGGCGGCCGAGCCCTGTATCCTTCCTCGGTTCTGATGAACGCTATTCCCGCTTCCGTTGCAGGCGTGAAGCGCATTGTGTGCGTAACCCCGCCCACGAAAGACGGTTCGCTCGATTCTGCCATTCTGGAAGCTTGCCGCGTTGCTGGCGTAACCGAAATCTATGCTGTAGGCGGCGCCCAGGCTATCGGCGCGCTGGCATACGGAACCAAGAGCATCAAGCCGGTAGATAAAATCACCGGCCCTGGCAATGCTTTTGTTGCTGCCGCAAAGAAGCTTGTTTCCGGTGATGTGGGAATCGACATGATCGCAGGCCCCTCCGAGGTATGCGTGGTTGCCGACGAAACCGCTCTGCCCGAATTGGTTGCTATCGATCTCATGGCCCAGGCCGAGCATGACCCGCTGGCTAGCTGCTACCTGGTAACCTTTAGCGCCGAATATGCTGATGCTGTCGAAGCCGCTATTGAAAAGCATATGGAAGGGTCCACGCGTGCCGAGATCACCACGGCTTCCCTTACCAACAAGGGCTTGATTATCGTATGCCCCGACACCGAAACCGCCCTGAACACCGTGAACATCATTGCCCCTGAGCACCTTGAGCTGCACTTGTCCAACGCCATGGAGCTGCTGGGCGCTATTCACCACGCAGGTGCCATCTTCCTGGGCGAATGGACGCCCGAAGCGGTGGGCGATTACGTTGCTGGCCCCAACCATACGCTTCCCACCGGCGGCACGGCTCGCTTCTCTAGCCCGCTTTCCGTCGACGAATTCGTGAAGAAGAGCAGCGTGTTGCAGTATTCTCCTGCTGCCTTGATGCGCGATTCGGAAGCCGTTATTACTCTAGCGGATCACGAGGGACTTTGGGCTCATGCTCAAAGTGTTCGCCTGCGTCGCAAGCTGGTTGAGCAAGCATTCGAGGATGCCCAGGCTGCTGGCGAGGTCGATGGCGCTGCGGAGGCGAAGTAGCTCATGCACGGCGTACGCACCTCCCATCCGAACCTTGCAGGTATTGTGCCCTACGATCCAAAGTACCTGCCTGCCAAGCAGTACCTTTCCGCCAACGAAAACCCCAGCAATGTTCCAGAGGAAGTTCAGCTGGAAATCAGGAAGGCATTGAAGGGTTTTCCTTTCAATCGCTATCCCGATCCGCTGGGCAATGAGCTGCGCGATCTGATTGCCGGGGCAAACGGGCTTTCACGTGAGAATGTGCTGTTGGGCAACGGCGGCGACGAATTGCTTTTCAACTTGGCGCTTACCTGGGGTGGCCCTGGGCGCACCTTCTTGAACGTGCCGCCCACTTTTTCGGTGTACGAAGCCAATGCGCGCCTCACGGGCACCAAGATAGTGAACATCCCCCGCAAGGAAAACTTCGATATCGACGAAGAGGCGGTACTTGCCCGTATGGCTGAAGGCGACATCGATTTCGCTGTTATCACCAGCCCTAATAACCCCACCGGCAAGATGGCAAACGAGACGTTCTTGAAGAAGCTGCTCGACTCTTCCGATGCCCTTATCATGGTCGACGAGGCGTATTTCGAGTTCAGCCGTTTTTCGATGCGCCTGTACCTTGATCGGTATGAGAACCTGGTAATCCTGCGTACCTTTTCGAAGGCGTTCAGCCTCGCGGGCGTTCGCATGGGCTATCTGCTGGCCAATGCCAGCGTTATCCGCGAGTTCCTGAAGGTTCGCCAGCCCTATTCGGTAGATTCCGTTTCTCAGGCTATTGCTACGGCGGTGTACCGAAACCGTTCGCTGTTTGTGCCGGGTATCAACCAGATAATCGAGCAGCGCGGCGTTTTGCTTGAAGAGCTGGGGAAACTGCCTGGAGTTACCGTGTTCGATTCCGATTCGAACTACGTCTTGTTCCGTGTGGCTGACGCCGGGCAGGTTTGGCAGGAGCTCTATGAGCGCGGCGTGTTGATCCGCGATTTCTCGCGCTCTCAGTATCTGGAAAACTGCCTGCGTGTTTCCGTCGGTTCCCCCGAGGAAAACCGGGTGTTCTTGGATGCGTTGGCGGAGATTTTGAACGAAAGGAGCTAGCGGTGGCTCAGGAAGTACGCGCAGCGGAGCTTTCCCGCACCACTAAAGAAACCGATATTGCGCTTTCGCTCGATATCGACGGAACGGGCAAGACCAACATTGAAACGGGCGTCGCCTTTTTCGACCACATGCTCGATGCATTCGGTCGTCATGGTTTGTTCGATTTGACCGTTAAGGCCAAAGGCGATATCGAGGTGGACGCCCACCACACGGTAGAAGATGTGGGAATCGTTCTTGGCAAGGCGTTCGCGCAGGCTATGGGCGAAAAGCGCGGCATCACGCGTTTTGCTTCCCAGTACCTTCCCATGGACGAGACCTTGTTGCTTGCTGCTGTTGATATTTCAGGCAGGGGCCAGCTTCATTGGGATGTTGACGTGCCGCTGTGCCTGCTTGGTACGTTCGATACTTCGCTTGCCAAGGAATTCTTCATTGCATTTGCGACGAATGCGCAGGTTACGCTGCACGTGCGCATGGTGGCGGGCGAAAACGCCCATCACATCGTGGAAGCATGCTTCAAGGCGGTTGGTCGCGCTATGTGTCAAGCGCTTGAGATCAACCCGCGTATTGCAGGCGAGCTTCCCTCCACCAAGGGCTCTTTGTAGGGAATCGGGGTGCATCCCCGCTTCCCGATTCTTCTACCAGAAAGGCTGAAAGCAACCGATGATTGCCGTTGTTGATTATTGCAAGGGAAATTTGAAGAGTGTCGAGCGCGGGCTTCGGGCGGTAGGCGGCGATGCCCATATCACCGACAACCCCGAGGTAATCCGAGCTGCCGATGCTGTTGTGCTGCCCGGCGTAGGTTCGTTTGCCGACGCTTCGCAGCATATGGTGGAATCGGGGCAGATGGAAGCAGTGCGCGATGCCATTGCTGTCGGGAAGCCCTTTCTGGGCATTTGCTTAGGTGAGCACTTGCTGTTCGAGGCAGGCGTGGAAGGTGCGGCTGGCCCAGGTGCCGATGGAGTTGAGGGAGACCCTCATTTGCCCGTTGGGTTGGGTGTGGTTCCCGGCACGGTGGTTCGTATGCCCTCCGCGGATGCTCAGGGCGCGCAGTACAAAGTTCCCCATGTGGGTTGGAACTCTGTTGAATTCATCGCTGAATGCCCCCTGTTCGAGGATATTGCCCCAGGTGAGTATTTCTATTTCACGCATAGCTACATCGCCCCCGAAAACGAGTGCGCGGTGGCCACTACCACGCATTCGGTAAAGTTCCCGTGCGCAGTGCAGAAAGGGAAGGTGTTCGGTGTTCAATTCCATCCGGAAAAATCATCGGATGCCGGCGCTAAGGTTTTGGCAAACTTCCTCAAAGTGGTCGAAGCCAGCAAATAGGCAGCAGCGGCAAAGGCCTGCCTAGGTTTGCCCAGTCGAATAGAACGCATTGGGCATCAGCGAAAGGAACATCATGGATATTCTTCCTGCTATTGATATTTTGGATGGTAAAGCGGTTCGCCTGGCAAAGGGCGACTACAACGCGGTAACCGTATATAACGACGACCCGGTGGCCCAGGCAGCTCTTTTCAAGGAGCAGGGTGCGCGTTGGATCCACGTGGTCGATCTCGATGGCGCCCGAAGTGGCGTGCCTGAAAACATCGATATCATCGAGCGCATTATCAAGGAAACCGGTTTGAAGATCGAAGTGGGTGGCGGTGTTCGCAGCCTTGAAACCATCGATCGCTTGGCTGAAGCCGGCGTTTCGCGTGTGGTGCTGGGCACTACGCTGGTAACCGACCCCGAATTCGCCAAAGCTGCTCTTGCCAAGTATCCCGACATGCTCACGGCGGGCATCGACGCGAAGAACGGTGAGGTTGCCGTAGCTGGTTGGCGTGAGGGTGCGGGCGTTCCCGCTGAAGAGCTTATCGCTGAAATGGGCAAGCTTGGGTTCAAACATCTGGTGTATACCGATATTTCCCGCGACGGCATGCAAACGGGCATCGATGCAGCGCGCTATGTCGAGGTTGCGCGCGTGTTCGGCAATCCTGTTATTGCGTCGGGCGGTGTGGCAAGCATTGAAGACGCGAAGAACTTGGCTTCCGTCGCCGATTCTGTCGAGGGAGTTATCGCAGGTCGTGCGGTGTATGAAGGTTCGCTGAGCGTCGAAGAGGCAGCGAAGCTCTGCGAGTAAATTCTGCTTGTCCGGTTGCGGGGTGCCTTGCGGGTAATCGAGCCGCCCACTCCGCTACCACTCGCGTTGCTCGCTATGCGCTCCGTTCCGCCGTTCAATTTAAAAAATGGAAAGCTTGAAACGGCGAGCGATCTCGCTTACCCGCAAGGCACCCCGCAACCTGCTTTGACTAGCTTTGCCCTGTCGGGCAGCAAGTCAGCCGATAAGGCCACAAGAAAGGAAACCAATGCTTACGAAGCGTGTAATACCGTGCATGGATGTTAAAGACGGTCGTGTGGTGAAGGGTGTCAACTTCGTCAACCTGCGTGATGCGGGCGATCCTATCGAGCTGGCTCAACGCTACGACGAGCAGCGCGCCGATGAGGTTATCTTCTTGGACATCACGGCAACGCATGAGGGCCGTGCAACCACGGTGGACATGGCAAGCCGCGCAAGCG
Organism: uncultured Eggerthella sp.; assembly: GCA_900547965.1. Taxonomy (GTDB): domain Bacteria; phylum Actinomycetota; class Coriobacteriia; order Coriobacteriales; family Eggerthellaceae; genus Anaerotardibacter. The sequence continues at coordinate 6,662 of URJE01000022.1, forward strand.
AAGAATTGCATTTGCCTTACTGCGTGGGCGGCGGGTTCCGCAGTGTGGAAGACATTCGCACCATGATTGCTGCTGGCGCCGACAAGGTTTCCGTGAATTCAGCCGCTATTGCCGACCCTTCGCTTATCACGAAGGCTGCTGCGGCATTCGGCACGCAGGCTATCCTGTGCGCCATCGATGCCAAGCGGGTTCCTGGCAACCCCAACAAATGGGAAGTGTACGTGCATGGCGGCCGCAAGAACACCGGTCTCGATGCTGTTGAGTGGGCTGCCGAGGCCGCACGACGCGGCGCAGGTGAAATCCTTCTTACCAGCATGGATCGCGATGGCAGCAAAGACGGCTTCGACCTGGCGCTAACGCGAGCGGTTTCCCGTGCGGTGAACATTCCCGTCATTGCTTCCGGTGGTGTTGGTAAACTTGAGCACTTTGCTGAAGGCATCATCGAAGGCGAAGCTGATGCTGTGTTGGCGGCAAGCGTCTTCCATTTCGGCGAGCTCACCATCCGTGAAGTGAAGGAATACATGCGTTCCCAGGGGATTCCCGTAAGGCTTTAACGATGCCCACGCGAAGGAAAAGCGCCGAAGCCATTCGCTCCCAGCAAACTCGTTTCCTTGCTTTCTTCGGGGCTGTCGTTGCCTTGGTGCTGCTGGGTTTTGCGGCAGGGGACACCAAGCTCGCCCTCTATGGAACTCGTTTGCTCTTTTGTCCTTTGGCAGCGTAGTTGTGCCACCCTTGCAGGTGATAAAAGGAAGCATGCGCAGATCTGCGCACAACGAAAGGGCCGCCATGAACGAACGTGAAACCGCTGCGCTGCAGGTTGAGGATCTTACCTATAACGCCGATGGACTTATCCCGTGCATCGTTCAGGACGAGCAAACCCGCGAAGTGCTGATGATGGCCTGGATGAACGAAGAAGCGGTGCGCCGCACCATCAGCCAGGGTACAACCTGGTTTTGGTCGCGTAGCCGTCAGAAATTCTGGCACAAGGGCGAAGAATCGGGCAATACGCAGAAGCTGGTTGAGCTTCGTTACGATTGTGATGCCGACACCTTGCTCGCCATAGTGAACCCTGCAGGCCCTGCCTGCCATACGGGGGAAACCACCTGTTTCTACCGATCTTTCTAGCATGGCCGGCTCGCTGAAAACGTCAGGTGCGGAAGCACCGCCCCTCTTGCTTGGCCTTACTGTGGCTGCTCTGCTGGTTGCGGCTTTGGTTAAAAAACCCAGAAAGGCCGAGTGATCTGGGTGTTTGGCTATATTCTTCCCAACTTGGAAAGCTTGGGCGAAGAAGAGAAGCTTCGCTACCATGCGGTGTACTGTGGCGTATGCCGATCGATCCGTGCCCGCTATGGGCAGCGGTGCCGCTTGGCCGTTTCCTACGACATGACGTTTCTGGCTATGGTTTTGGGTTCGCTGTACGAGCCAGAAGAACATGCTTCGCAAAAGCGTTGCCCCGTGCATCCGATTCAGCCACGACAGGTGGCTCAGTCTGAGTTCACTGATTATGCGGCAGATCTTAGCATTGCCATGGCGTACCACAAGTGCTTTGACGATTGGCGCGACGATCGTTCCGCCAAGGCAAGGGCGGCTGCGGTGGCGCTGGAAGTTCCATATCGTAAGGCGAAGCGCCGCATCCCCCAAGCCTGCCAAGCTATAGAGGAAGCCATGGCGGATATCCATGCCATAGAAGAAGCAGCGCTGGGTGAAGGCAACTGCCCCCAAGCCCCCGAGGACTCGTTGGTGGGTGGAGCGTCGAACCCTGATGCGGCGGCGAATCGCTTTGGGATTCTCTTAGGCAACTTGTTTGCCACCAAGGATGACTTTTGGGCAACGGATTTGCGGCGTTTTGGTGCGAGATTGGGAAAATTCGTCTATGTCATGGATGCCGTAATGGATCTGCGGCAAGATCAAGAGACGGGAAGCTACAACCCTTTTTCGTCTTCCGGTCGCTTGATCGAAGATTTTCGTGAAGACTTGGAGTTTCTCGCTGCAGCTACAGCCGATGCGTTTGAGCGCTTGCCGCTGGAGCGTGATGTGCATGTGCTGCGCAGCGTGCTGTATTCCGGAATATGGCAACGCTACAACGCAGAAGAGAGCAAGGTAGAACATGGTTAAGAACCCATACGAGGTTCTGGGCGTAAGTCCTGGCGCGTCGGCGGATGAAGTAAAGAAGGCCTATCGCAAGAAGGCACGTGAGAATCATCCCGATTTGAACCCGAACGACCCCAAGGCCGCCGAGCGCATGAATGAGGTCAACGAGGCATACGATCGCATAATCAATCCCGAAAAGTATGTGGCAAGCGATGCGCGTGCTGCAGCAAGTGGCGCAGGCGCAGGCTATCAGGGCCAGGGAAACCCTTTTGCGGGTAACCCTTACACGCGCGGATCGTACACGGGAACTGGCCAGCAGGGGCAGGGCGGCCACCAGTCGCAAGGGCCTTACGGTTGGACCACGGTCGATTTCGAGGATCTGTTCGGCTTTGGGGGCTTTGGCGCTTCTGCTCCCATTCACCCCGAGGCTTCGGCTACCGATAGCGCTACGGTGCGTAGTGCCATTGAGGCTATCAATGCCGGTCGCTACGATCAGGCTCTTTCTTTGCTGGGCAGTGTTGTGAGCGCTGAGCGCAATGCTCGTTGGTACTACCTAAGCGCGCTTGCGAATAAAGGCGCGGGCAATATGCTGGTTGCGCTTGAGCATATTCGCAAAGCGGTGAAGCTCGATCCGAACAATACCGACTATCGCCGCGCCTATCAGCAGTTCCAGATGGCTGGGCAATCCTATCAGCAAGAGGGCACCAAGCGTGGTTTTACCATAAGCGCTATGGATCCGGGCCTTATCTGCTGCGGGTTGTGCTTGGCGCAGTACGCTTGTGCGGCGCTGGGGCGTGGCGTGTACTTTTAGCAAAAAAGCGAAGCCGAAGGGGCGATGCTCCCGATAGGCTTCGCTTTTTTTGTTGTTGTGCAGATGGGAAATGAAAAAGCAGCTGCATAGTGCGGTTTGCGCCATTGGGTTTCGGCTGGGCATCCAGCGTGGTTTGAAAAGCTCGATCCTTTGGGGCAAGTTGGCGCACCTGCTCTCTCGACGTCTTATGGAAAAGACAAACAAATAAGGAGGACCCGTATGGGTGCGACAATAGGAATCGATCTCGGCACCACCAATAGCTGCATGGCGGCAATGGAGGGTGGCCGCGTAACCATTATCCCCAACGCGGAGGGGGAACGAACCACGCCAAGTGTGGTGGCTTTTTCGAAAGAAGGCGAACGTTTGGTGGGCAGCATCGCTCAGCGGCAAGCGGTGGTAAACCCCGACCGAACAATTTCTTCGGTTAAGCGCCATATGGGCGGTAAGTGGAAGGCCCGGGTGGACGGAAAGTCGTTTACCCCTCAGGAAATCTCTGCCATGATCCTGCGCAAAATGCGCCGAGATGCCGAACAGTACCTGGGTAGGGATGTTACCGATGCCGTTATCACGGTACCAGCATATTTCGATGATTCGCAGCGTCAAGCTACCAAAGATGCGGGCCGTATTGCTGGCTTGAATGTGCTGCGCATCATCAATGAACCCACGAGTGCTGCGTTGGCGTACGGCTTGGACAACGGCACGCCCCAGAAGGTTATGGTGTATGACCTGGGTGGTGGCACCTTTGACGTTTCCATCATCGAAATCGGTGGTGATGTCATTGAAGTGCTGGCGACATCGGGCGACAACCATCTGGGCGGCGACGACTTCGACGAGCGTTTGGTGGACTATATTGTTCAGACGTTCAAGCGTGAACAGGGCGAAGACCTGCATGGGAACCCTATGGCAATGCAGCGTGTGATGGAAGCGGCTGAACAGGCCAAAAAAGAGCTTTCCACTGCGCTTTCCGCCCAGATAAACTTGCCGTTTATCTCGCAGAATTCCCAAGGTCCCGTTCATCTGGATATGACGGTTACCCGCGCCGAATTTGAGCAGATGACGCGCGATTTGGTAGAACGCACCACCGCTCCTGTTCGAATGGCCCTCGATGATGCGGGCATTGCCCCATTCGAGCTTGGATGTGTTTTGCTGGTGGGCGGTTCGACGCGTATCCCCGCTGTTCAGGAGCATGTGCGTCGTATTACGGGCAAAGAGCCTTCTGCATCGGTCAACCCTGACGAATGCGTGGCAACGGGAGCTGCGATTCAGGGCGATACGCTTTCTGGTGCTACTACGGGCATCGTTCGCTCAAACAGCTTGCTGCTGCTTGATGTGACACCGCTTTCGCTTTCTATTGAAACCGTGGGCGGTGTGGCAACTCGTCTGGTGGAACGCAATTCCACGCTGCCTGTGCATTACTCAAAGACCTTCAGCACGGCGGCATCTTTCCAGACCAGCGTTGAGGTCAAGGTCTTGCAGGGCGAACGTCCTATGGCTAAGGACAACAAGGCAATTGGTACTTTCCGTTTGAAGGGGATTAAGCGCGCTCCTGCGGGGGTTCCGCAAATCGAGGTGACGTTCGATATCGATGCCAACGGCATCCTTACTGTTTCCGCCAAGGACTTGGACACGGGAAAAGAACAGTCGATCACCATCGATGATTCCGACCGTATGTCTGACGATGAAATACAGCAAGCTATCAATGATGCTGAGGAATATGCCGAGGAAGATGAGTTCCGCCGCGCCACCATGGAAGTGCGCCAACGCGCCGAAAAGCTCCTTTCCGAAGTGGATTCGGCACTCTCTGCGGCAGGAAAGCAGCTTGAAAAGTCGGAGAAAAAGCAGGTGAAAGCCGATGCCGCCGAGCTGCGACGCATCTTGATGAGGCGACCGGGCAAGAAAGAACGGGCCAATCCGGAAGAAGAGGGAAGGCGTATTGTGGTTGCGGCAGAAAAGCTGGATCGATCCAGTGCCCGCCTTCGCGAATTGGCCAGCCAGCAGCAAAGTTCGTAGCCTGCGGTGGCTAGCTTGCGGCTTTCGGCGCAGCCGGTCGAGTGCATGGCTTTGCCCCGACGTGTCTAAGCGCAAGTTTTATGGCTTTCGTGAGGGTGCGCGCTATGAAATGCTATACTTCCCAACATATGCGATGACGAAGACAGCGCAGTGCTATACCGCAAGCTCACAGAGAGGGGCCCTTGGCTGAAAGGTTCCAGCAAGCGTGCAGTGCGATTCCCTTCACCAGCATCGGAGTAAAAGCAGGGTGGCTTTGCCATGGATGTTATTAGCCCCGACGGGAGCTCCCGTTACAGAGCAGCATAAGTGGGTGCTTGTGCGGGTTTTACCGGACAGCATCAACCAGGGTGGTACCGCGAGAGCCCTTCTCGTCCTTGGATTTACCAAGACGAGAAGGGCTCTTTTTTATGTGCTGGGAACGCTTTCCTTGGGCAGCGTTCCTGCGGAAGTTGAAGAAAGGTTGCAAGGAATGTCAGTTATCGACGATATCAAGTCCCTGCATGTCGATACGCTCACTGCTATCGGCAAAGTGCCTAACACCGATGCGCTGGAGAAGATCCGCGTAGAGGTTGTGGGCAAATCCGGTACGCTTACCGGCTACCTGCGTGCTATGGGTCAGGTTGCCAAAGAGCATCGCGCTGAAGTGGGTAAGACGGTAAACGCTGCCCGCAATGAAATCGAGGCAGCGCTGGAAGCCAAGAAGCGCGAACTCGCCCATGCAGAACTCGAGGCTCGCATGGAAGCCGATGCCATCGACATCACGTTGCCTGGCCGCTCCCAGCAAATGGGCACGCGTCACCTGATCAACGCCATTTCCGATGAAATCTCCGAGATCTTCCTGGGTCTCGGCTACACCGTTGCAACCGGCCCTGAGGTTGAAACCGACTGGTACAACTTCACGGCGCTGAATGCCCCTGCCGATCACCCCAGCCGCTCCATGCAGGATACGTTCTATGTGCGCGACCTTTCGGGCGAGCAGTCGAACGTTCGCGGCGAGTCCGACGTGCTGCTGCGCACTCAGACTTCCGGTGTTCAGGTTCACGTTATGGAAGACCAGGATCTTCCTATTTACATCATTGCTCCTGGCAAGGTATATCGTCGCGACGTTGCCGATCCTTCGCACCTTCCCCAGTTCACGCAGTGCGAAGGCCTGGTGGTGGACAAGAACATCACGTTCGGCGACCTGAAGGGCACGCTCGAATACTTCTGCAAGCAGATGTTCGGCCCCGATCGCAAGACTCGCTTCCGTGCGCATTTCTTCCCGTTCACCGAGCCTTCCGCTGAAGCCGACGTAAGCTGCGGCGTATGCGGTGGTACTGGCCACCTGCACGACGGCGAACGTTGCCGCATGTGCAAAGGCACTGGCTGGCTGGAGATTCTGGGCTGCGGCATGGTTGACCCGAACGTTTTGCGCATGTCCGGCATCGACCCTGAGGTGTATTCCGGCTTCGCCTTCGGCGTAGGCGTGGAGCGTGTGGCTTGCCTGAAGTACAACGTACCCGACCTCCGAATGCTGCTGGAGGGCGATATGCGCTTCTTGCGTCAGTTCTAGCGGAGTTGCGCCGGCAATCGGCCGGCCAACGAACGGAACCGATGCTATGGCCAACTATGGCAGCGCACCTGGCGCTCAAGAGGGTTACGCGTACACCGTGCGCCTAGCGCCCTTCTTTGCGCCAGCCCTGCTCGCCATAATTGCCCTCGCTGACTTTGTTTCAACCAGGGATTCTTGGTTGGTTGAATAGTTCTAACTAGAAAGAGACGAACATGAAAGTATCTTTGAAATGGCTTTCTGATTATGTTGAGGTCCCGCAGGACATCAAGGAATTCTGCGACCGTTTGGACCTTACCGGTACGGGCGTTGAAGGCGTGGAGCGCACCGGCGATGTGTTCGACGGTGTTGTTGTGGGCCATGTGCTCACCTGTGTCGATCATCCCGATAGCGACCATATGCACGTAACCACGGTAGATGTTGGTGCGGAAGAGCCCGTACAGATCGTATGCGGCGCTCCCAACATTGCTGCTGGAATCAAGGTTCCCGTTGCAACCATCGGTGCGGTGCTCCCCGGCGACTTCAAGATCAAGAAGTCGAAGCTGCGCGGCGTTGCGAGCTGTGGCATGTGCTGCTCTCAGCGCGAGCTGGGCATGGGCAACGAGCACGATGGTATATGGGTGCTTCCCGACGATGCCCCTACCGGCCAGCCCATTGCCGATTACCTGAAGATGTCCGATACGGTGCTCGATTTGGAAATCACCCCGAATCGCCCCGACTGCCTTTCCATGGTTGGCATGGCTCGCGAAGTGGGGGCTATGTACCAGGAGCCCTACACGAGCCCCTTGGCCGAGATGGCTGGCAAGCTTGAGCTTAACAAGGATGCCGCCGCCCTTGATTCCGAGGTGAGCATTTCCATCGCCGATGAAACCCGCTGCTCTCGCTATACCGCTCGCGTTATCCGCGGTTGCAAGGTGGGCCCTAGCCCCGACTGGATGGTGGAGCGCTTGGCTGCTATCGGTCAGCGTTCCATCAACAACATCGTTGACGTAACCAACTACATCTTGTTCCTGTTCGGTCAGCCGCTCCATGCATTCGACCTGGACAAGCTGAAGAACGCCGAAGGCAAGGCAAACATTGTTGTTCGCGCTGCCGAGGAAGGCGAAAAGCTTACCACGCTCGACGGCGAAGAGCGCGTGCTCACGTCCGATATGACGGTTATCTCAACGCCTGACCAGGGCGCAGTTGCCTTGGCTGGCGTTATGGGCGGTCTGGCAACCGAGGTTACGGAAGAAACCACTGACGTTTTGCTGGAAACGGCTACGTTTGAAGCTGGCCGCACCAGCCGCACCAGCCGCAACTTGGGGCTTATCTCCGAAAGCTCCATGCGTTATGAGCGCGGCGTAGACGATCATGGCATCGAAGAGCGCTCTGCCGCCGCTGCTGCCCTTATCGCTGCCGTTTCGGGCGGTACCGTAAGCTATGCCGAAGGAAACGAAAACGGCATCATCGACGTATGGCCGGTGAAGTCGGAAGAGTCTCACCTGCAGTTCCGCATCGATCGTTTCAACGGTATGATGGGCGCCCAGATTCCCCGCGAGTTCATCGTGGACATTCTGGGTCGTTTGGGCTGCAAGGTTGAAGACGGCGAAGCCGAGAACGTCCTTGAGGTTACGGCTCCCACCTTCCGCCCCGACCTTCCGCGTGAAATCGATCTGTACGAAGAGGTTCTGCGCCTGTACGGCATGGATCGCATTGAGCCTACCTTGCCTGGTGGCCGCGGTCGTTTCGGCGTTCGCACCGAGGCTCAGCGTACGCTCGACGTGGTTAACGACACCATGCGTGCATCGGGCCTAAACGAGACCATGACGTATTCGTTTGCCGATCCGCATGAGCTCGAGCAGCTGCGCATGTCCACCGAGGGCATGGGCGTTCCCGTTGAGCTGCTGAATCCGCTCAATGCCGAGCAGTCGGTTATGCGTCAGTCCATCATCCCCGGTCTTATGCGCAGCGTTGCCTACAACCAGTCTCGTGGCGTGCACAACGTTCAGCTCTACGAAACCGGCGTGGTGTTCTTTGGCGCCGAGGGCCACAAAAAGCCCAAGGAGCGTCAGCGTCTTGCTGCTGTTATGGCTGGCGGAATGGGCGACGATGCCTGGAATCGCAAGACCGTGGCCTTCGATTTCTTCGATGGCAAGGGCGTTATCGAAAACCTCATTCGCGAATTGGCCATCCCGAAGCCTCGCTTTAAGGCGCTTTCCGCAGAGGAAGCTCCCCATCTGCAGCCCGGACGTGCTGCTCAGGTTCTTTCTGGCGGTACCGTGCTTGGCTGGGTTGGTGAAATCCATCCCATGGCGGCAGAGGCCTTCGAAGCCCAGGCTCCCATTGTTGCCTTCGAGCTTGATCTCGATGCTCTGATCAAAGCAGCCCGTCCTGCCCGCGACTACGTTGACGTGCCGGTGTTCCCTGCGGTAACTATGGATGTTGCCTTTGTGGTAGACGAAGAGGTTACCCACGAAAAGCTTTCCCGTTGCATCAGCTCTGCAGGCGGCAAGCTCCTTTCCTCCGCTCAGCTCTTCGATGTGTATCGCGATGAAAAGCGCGTGGGTGCTGGCAAGAAGTCGATGGCGTATGCGCTCGAGTATCGCGCTGCCGACCGCACCCTTACCACCGAAGAGGTAGACAAGCAGCACGCGCGTCTTATCAAGAAGGTATGCGGCGCTACGGGTGCTGAAGTTCGAGGGTAGCTTCCGTTCTTGGCGAAGGCTTCTGCCGCCTGGTCCGGTAAAGCCAATTTGAAGCAGTCAGCAAGAAAGCGAGTCCGATTCATTTCGGGCTCGCTTTCTTACCTCTGCGGAACTTCGAAGGATATGCAAGCGAGGCGGTGGTTTCCATGCGCTATCATGGGCAAGAACAGTGGAAGGGGAGTTTGTGGTTCGAAAAGAGCTCGCTGAAAAGAAGAAACGCCAAAAGAAAGTGCGCATTTCCGCAGATGGAACACCTTATACCGTATGGCAATCCCGTACGCGTATCCTGTGTTTGATCTATCTTGTTTGGGCGTTGCTGGAAATTGCGGTAGGCGCTGGCTTTCTTACTATTCGCTCTATTGGCCTGTTTGATCCGACCGAGCTCGTTCCCAACATCACGTTTGGTGGTTCCACGGTGCTCAGCGGCGTGTTTAACCTGATCATCGCCTTGTCTGGACTATGGGGTGCTTATGATCCGCGACGTATTACGCTGTTCTTCTGGTCGGCGTTCCTTACGGCGCTGCTGTCGGTGTGGCAGGTGGTCAGCGCGTGGTCGATGGGCCAGGTGGATCCTGCCATGGTTTTCTCCCTTGTTGTGGTGCTTGCCTATGCTGCTTGCGCTTGGAACGTGCGTGGCCAAACGGGTTACTTCGACAATCACCCGAAACCCGAAGACGACGAGCTGCCCATCCAGCGCGACCAACGTTTGCTCCAGGAAGCGGTGAGGGAAAAAGAACTTGAGCTTGCTGCCGCCAAAGAAGAGCTGGAAGATGTGAAAGCCCAATTTGAAAAAGCAAAGGCAGAGGGTTTGGCCCAGGTCCATGAAGAGGCCAAGTCCATTTCCTCAAAACTACCGTAATGGGTAGATGGGCCAAGGGGATCATCTTTCGCTGTGGGCAACATGCGATAATACGTATCGATGTATTGTTGCTTCGAGGAAGGGAGCCTTATGGCGCTTTCTGATCTTCTGGGTATTGAGCTCGTTGAGAGCACTCCCGAAAAGTACGTCACGCGCATGCTGGTTACTGAAAACATGCTGCAGCCCCATGGTGTGTTGCATGGTGGCATCAGCGCAGCGTTGGCTGAAAATGCTGCAAGCCAGTGCTGCACCGACCATTACGACAACGACAAGATGTTCTTCCTGGGCGTTGAGGTTTCCAGCACCCATCTCCTTCCCGTTAAGGTGGGCGATACGGTAAAAACGGTGGCAACGCCCATTCGCGCTGGCGGTCGCATTTCCCAATGGAAGGTCGAGCAATACCGCGAGTCCGATGGCGAATTGTTCAATGTTTCCCAGATGACCATGTACGGCAAGAAGAAATAGGCTATCTTCCGAATGTTATTTAGCCCGAGATGCGTGCGGCAATGCAGGCGCGCATCTCGGGCTTTTCTGTCTATCGGCATAGCCTGAGTTAGGTTGGTGCCGTCTTTGTCGGTTTTATTCGACTACTTCGACAAGGGTGATCTCGAAGTTCAGGTCCTTGCCTGCCATTTCGTGGTTCAGGTCGAAGGTTACGGTTTCATCGGTAACCTCAACAACCAGGGCAGGGATGGGCTGGCCGCCAGGACCCTGGAGGTAGATGCGCTGGCCAACGGGGAGGTCTTCAGCGCCAGGGATCTGAGCGGTGGGAATGGTCTGAACCAGCTGTTCGTCATGCTCGCCGTATGCTTCGGATGCGGGCAGGTGAACGTTCTTGGTTTCGCCAACTTCCATTTCCTTAACAGCAGCGTCAAAGCCGGGAATCATCTGGCCGGCCATGCACACGAATTCAAGGGGCTCGCCGCGCTCAACGGAAGAGTCGAATACCGTGCCGTCATCGAACGTACCGGTGTAGTGGGCGCGGACGCGCTTGCCTTCATTGCTCATAATGGGTTCCTTTCAATAAAAGTGTTAGCAGCTAGTGTACCTGCTTGTGCACAGCTTGGAAGCTCAATACCTGTATCGTGCTAAAAAGTGCCTCAATAGCCGCCTAAGAAAGTAATTCGGCGTGCACAAAGAGACCCCGCCGAAGCGGGGTCTTAGTGGTTATGCCTTCAGTCTCATTTCTTGCTGCGTTAGGCAGCACGAAGGCTCAAGGCGTTTTGCGGTTGTGCGAAACGGCGAAACCTTAGAACACGCAGAAGCGGATTACCAGGTATACGCAGCTGATAGCGGTGAATACCAGCATCAGCGGGAAGCCAACCTTGGTGTAGTCCATGAAGCTGATGGGGTAGCCATAGCGTCCAGACATGCCCGAAAGCACTACGTTTGCGGAAGCGCCGATGAGCGTGCCGATGCCGCCGATGCAAGCGCCGAGCGATACTGCCCACCACAAAGGCATTACGTCCATACCCGTTGCTTCCATCGTGGTGATGATGGGGATAAGGGTGGCAACCAGCGGGATGTTGTCCAAGAAGGAAGAGATGATGGCCGATGCCCATACCAGCACGATGATGGTGATCATCATGTCACCGCCGGTGATGTCGATCAGCGCGTAAGCCATCATTTCGATAACGCCGGTTTCGGCAAGGCCGCCAACTACCACGAACAGACCAGCGAAGAAGCCGATGGTGGCCCATTCAACGTCCATGAGCGTGTGCTCAACGTCGGATTTGCCGATAAGCAGCATGATAGCCGCGGCGGTGAGGGCAACAACGCTCGGTTCGATGTGAAGCGCACCGTGCACTACAAAGGCAAGCGCAACCAGGGCGATCATCACGACGCTCTTTTTGAACAGCGTCTGGCTCTTAATGGCCTCATGGGCGTGCAGCTGCATGACTGAAGCCTGCTTTTCAGCAGATACACCCATCTTCTTGCCGTACATAACGTAGAACATCAGCAACGAAACAAGCAGGATGATGAGTACGGCAGGGCCGTTGATTGCCAAGAAGTCGAAGAACGTGAGGCCCGTAGCGGAGCCGATCATGATGTTCGGCGGATCGCCGATGAGCGTTGCGGTGCCACCAACGTTCGAAGAAATGATTTCCGTCAGGAAGAACGGAATAGGGTTGATCTCCAACATTTTGCAAACGGTGTAGGTAACAGGGCCGATAAGCAAAACGGTGGTGACGTTGTCCAAGAAAGCGGAAAGAACTGCGGTGATAAGGCAGAACAGCACCATGATTATCCAGGGGTTGCCCTTTGCCAGCTTGGCAGCTCTAATTGCCAGGTACTCGAAGATGCCCGAGTTCTTAACGACGGCAACGAAGATCATCATGCCAACCAGAACGCCAAGCGTTCCGAAGTCGATGTGCTCTACTCCATTGTCGAAGGTAAGAACCCCCGAAAGGATTAGGGCTACTGCGCCAGCGAGCGCGGCGGTGGTGCGATGCACTTTTTCGGAAATGATGAGTGCCATCACGACAACGAATATGACAATCGCGATGATCTGAGCGGTAGTTAAGGCGATCATTCCGTAGTGCTCCTCTCTTATATAGGTGGAACAGATGCGAATTCTCGTCTTGAAGCACAGAGTCCCGGGTAACACACGTCCATTGCGCTAAGCAACGCCCCACTCTGGCGTACCGACTCCAAAAAAAGATCCTCGGGAAAAGTTACGGGATCTTGCTCATTTACGTCAAGAACGAAACGGCAAGTGTGCAAAAAACGATGAAACCAACGGAAATCAATAGATTGTGGGGTTTCATTTGCGTTCGCAATGAGTGTCATTTGCATTAATCGGTTGACAGAAAGGTAACGCCGCAAGTCAGCGATATTGAGGGGTGAAAATACGGATTCAGGTGATGAATACAGCGTTTTGCATAATTTCGGTGAATATCATTCGCATGAGCTATGTAAAACACGTTCGCAATCAATTAGAACATGTTCATCTAATGGAGAATAATCGCAAATGAACCTAAGCGCCGCCCATCGGGGGATCGGGCACAAGGCGCAATAGTTCGTAGTAGGGACCATCTTCAAGGGATCGGGGAAGTTGGGATTTCCGTTTGGCTTAGCCTTTGGGGCAAAAAGCTCTAACAGCCAAGTGAAGCAGAACTCTCTCCAATTCTTTCCCCGATTGGTTGAAGGCATCAGGCAAGCAAGCGTGCACGTGCAAGCCTGGTGTAATCAAAAAAGGAGGAGAAAGATGGTCGATTTTATTTTTGCGCAGGGATGCGCAAGAGGAGAGAGGGGCTAAGCGATGGCTATGCTAAAGCGTGAATACGGTGGTATTCAGCCATGTTGGAAAGTTGGCCTATTCCGTATTCGTCTTCCGTTCATTCACTTCAAGATCTCACCACCTGAAGTAGTAACCGGCCTGATGAATGCTTGTACTTCGTACGGCGCTCTGGCTGTTCTTATTACTTCTCTGGGTCTCGACCCTGCAGTGGCTTGGGCACTGGTTGTATTTGAAACGGCAATGTACACCCTGAACTGGCTGCTCGGTGAACCTTCCATTTGCGGTTGGATCACCCCGGCAATGGCAATTATCGTCGTGTTCTTGGAATCGCTCGACCCAGGTGTTGCTCGATTGCAGATGCTGACAGCTATTCAGCTTGAATTAGGCCTCTTGTTTATCATATTGGGTGCAACAGGCCTATCGAAGAAGCTCAACACTATGGTACCTCCCGCCATCAAGGCTGGTATCGTAATGGGCGCTGGCGTTAACGCCGTAGCTGTTCGCCTGAAGACCGGTGGCGCTATCGACACCGTTACCATTGGCTGCCTCGCAGGTCTGGTAGTTGTATTCATGCTCATGTTCTCCAAGCGCGTACGTAAGTACATGGATACCAACAAGTTCGTTGCCATTCTCGGTAACTACAGCTTCCTTTGGGCTGTTATCGCACTGCTCATCGCAGGCGGCGTTGCTGGCGAATTCAACTTCCAGTGGTCCGGCGAAATCATCAAGGTTCCTGACTTCATGGGCCTGTTCATGGTAGTTTCGCCTCTGTTCATCGGCTTTGCTTCTGATCCTGGCGTTTGGATCGCAGCTCTGCCCTACGCAATCGTTGCATGGGTTATCGCATACGGCGACTTCGTAACCGTTCAGCAGCTTGGTCTCCAGGCAGCTCGTGACGACGAGTACATCGAGTTCGACCCGAACCGTACCAACGTCATCTGCGGTATTCGTAATGTAATCCTGTCCCTGCTCGCTCCTTATCCTGCACTCGCAGGCCCGCTGTCCGCTCCTTACTGCGTAGCTACTTATGCTCGCTATAAGCAGTCCGGTCGCCAGGGCATGGACTCCATCTACGATGGTTCCGGCACCAACCTGCTGTTCACCGTACTTGGTTTGTTCATCTATCCTCTGTACGAGGCATCCCTTGCAGCATCTGCAGCACTCCTCGTAGTTGTACTGCTCATCCAAGGCTGGCTCTGCTCGCAGATCGCATTCGGTCTGGTACGCGACGACCTTGACAAGGGCATGACAGGCATGATCGCAGGCTTCATCGTAGCCCGCGGCGGCGGCGTCGGCTTCCTTGCCGCAATCGTCCTCTACCTGCTCATCTCTGACAACGACAAGATCCGCGCAGACTACGCCTACAACAAGGAACTGCAGCGCATCGAGGATGAAGAGACTGAGCGCCAGTTGGTTGCACTCCATGCTCGCTTGGAGGCCGCTAAGGCTGGTAAACTTCAGGACGAGGAGAAATAACCTCACCTGACGGAAACGTCTAAAACTCGGAGCTAAAAGCTTCAAAGCTTGAAAGAACCCAGAGTGCACGCTCTGGGTTCTTTTTTTGTTCCGGGGATCTGTCCCTATATTCCCAGTTCCTTGCTAATGACAAGTGGGCTATTCCCCTATAATTGTGAACATGTTCTGGAGGAGGGAGAACCTATGAGTAATAACGTCGACGATCTTCGCAGCGCGCTTGAGTTTCTGCGTGGGATCCCTGGCCAGCTGGTGGAAACCGACGTCGAGGTAGACCCTGAGGCGGAGCTGTGCGGCGTGTATCGCCACGTCGGCGCAGGTGGTACGGTGCCCCGTCCCACACAAGAAGGCCCCGCCATGGTATTCAATAACATTAAGGGTCATCCCGATGCACGTGTTGCTATTGGCTTGCTCGCAAGTCGCGAAAGGGTGGCGAAGCTGCTCGATGCTGATCCGAAGCGCTTGGGCTTCATGCTCAACGAAGCGGTATTGAACCCTGTGCCGCCCGTTGATGTGCCTGAAGAAGAGGCGGTATGCC
>URJE01000023.1 GCA_900547965.1 uncultured Eggerthella sp.
GGTACCAACTGCGAATACGATACCGCTCATGCCTTCAAGCGCGCTGGCGCCGAACCCGAGGTCCTGGTGATCAACAACCTTACGCCCGCAGCAGTTGCCGAAAGCACCGATGCGTTGGTGAAGGCCATCAACAACAGCCAAATCGTTATGCTTCCCGGCGGTTTCTCCGGCGGCGACGAGCCCGATGGTTCAGCGAAATTCATTACGGCATTCTTCCGTGCGCCTGCCGTTACCGAAGCAGTTCGTGAGTTGCTTCAGAAGCGCGATGGCCTGATGTTGGGTATCTGCAATGGTTTCCAGGCTCTTATCAAGTTGGGTTTGGTTCCCTATGGCGATATCGTTCCTGCAACGCCCGAGGCTCCCACGCTTACGTTCAACACCATCGGTCGCCACCAGAGCGGCCTGGTTCGCACGCGCATTGCTTCGAGCCTTTCTCCTTGGCTTTCACGCTGCAATGTGGGCGATATTCACACGGTTGCCATCAGCCACGGCGAGGGCCGTTTCGTGGCAAGTCCTGAAACGGTTGCTCAGCTTGCTGCGGCAGGCCAGATTGCAACGCAGTATGTTGATGAGGCAGGTAATCCTTCGATGGACCTTTCGGTTAATCCCAACGGCTCCAT
The DNA here is from genome assembly GCA_900547965.1 of uncultured Eggerthella sp. Taxonomy (GTDB): domain Bacteria; phylum Actinomycetota; class Coriobacteriia; order Coriobacteriales; family Eggerthellaceae; genus Anaerotardibacter. The sequence goes on from URJE01000023.1 coordinate 621, forward strand.
TTTGGCTATCGAAGGCATTACCAGCCCCGACGGTCGTGTTTTGGGCAAGATGGGCCATACCGAGCGCTCCGGCAACGGTTTGTACAAGAATGTTCCCGGCGATCTGTACCAGCCCCTGTTCGAGGGTGGCGTAGAGTACTTCAAGTAAGAAATGCTTGCTTTCTTCTTGAGGCGTCCCCGTTTCCTGTAAGGAGCGGGGGCGCTTCTGTGCGTTTGTGCATGATAGCAAGCGGAAAGCGGGCGGAGTGCAGCCGGGGGCGGCGAAGCCCTTCTTGCCTGTGAACCGAATCCGTGCACGTGCTTTGGGTTCGCTTCCTGTAGTTTGCTTTCCCTGCTGTGACTCGAAACGCACCTTGCCGATGCGCGTAAACACCCTTTGGTGAAATCAAACGAATATAGGATAATGAAATAAGTATGCACATTGCTGGCCACCAGCATCCCTCGTGAAAGGAATCTTTGTGGCTGAATTCATTTACCAGATGTATCAAGCGCGCAAAGCTCACGGTGACAAGGTCATCTTGGACGACGTGACGCTTTCGTTTTACCCTGGCGCCAAGATCGGCGTAGTAGGCCCTAATGGCATGGGCAAGTCTACCTTGCTGAAGGTTATGGCTGGCCTCGAAGAGGTTTCCGCGGGCGACGCGCGTCTTACCCCTGGCTATACGGTTGGCATTCTTCAGCAGGAGCCCCCGCTCGACGAAGAGGCCACGGTAATCGAGAACATTCGCATGGCGTTTGCCGACGTGCTTGCTAAGGTTGAGCGTTTCAATGCCATCGGTGCGGAAATGGCCGATCCTGATGCTGATTTCGATGCCTTGATGGAAGAAATGGGTACGCTTCAGAACGATATCGACGCTGCAAACGGCTGGGATTTGGACAGTCAGCTTTCTCAGGCAATGGATGCCTTGCAGTGCCCCGACCCCGACGCTCCTGTAAAGGTGCTTTCCGGCGGTGAACGCCGTCGCGTTGCGCTGTGCAAACTTCTGCTTGAAGCGCCCGACCTGCTTCTTTTGGACGAGCCCACCAACCACTTGGATGCCGAATCGGTGCTATGGCTTGAGCAGTTTCTCCATCATTACCCCGGTGCGGTGCTTGCGGTAACGCATGATCGCTATTTCCTCGACAACGTTGCTGAATGGATCTGCGAAGTTGACCGTGGCCATCTGTATCCGTACAAGGGCAACTACTCTACCTACCTGGAAACCAAGGCGGCTCGTTTGGAATCTCAGGGTCAGCAGCAGGCGAAACTGGCAAAACGCATGAAGAACGAACTGGAATGGGTTCGTTCCAGCCCGAAGGCACGCCAGGCCAAGAACAAGGCTCGTCTTGAGCGCTATGAGCAGATGGAGGCTGAGGCACGAAGTGCCAAGAGTGTCGACTTCACCGACATCACCATTCCCGTCGGTCCTCGCTTGGGCTCTAAGGTCCTTGAAGTCGAGCATTTGCACAAACAGTTCGGCGATCGTGTTCTTATCGACGATCTTTCGTTCAGCTTGCCGCGCAACGGCATCGTGGGTGTTATCGGTCCCAATGGTGTTGGCAAGTCGACCCTGTTCAAGATGATTGTGGGCAAAGAGCCGGTTTCTGGCGGCACGCTTGAGCTGGGCGAAACCGTTCAGATTTCCTACGTCGATCAGAATCGTGAAGGTCTTGACCCGAAAAAAACGCTTTGGGAAGTTGTTTCCGACGGGTTGGATTATATCCGCGTAGGCGAAACCGAGATTCCCAGCCGTGCGTATGTGGCGAACTTCGGCTTTAAGGGCTCTGACCAGCAAAAGCCCGCCGGCGTTCTTTCTGGCGGTGAGCGCAATCGCTTGAACCTTGCTCTTACGCTGAAGCAGGGGGGCAACCTACTCCTGCTCGACGAGCCCACGAACGACCTGGACGTAGAAACGCTCGAAAGCCTCGAAGAAGCGTTGCTGGCGTTTCCTGGCTGCGCAGTAATCACCAGCCACGACCGTATGTTTCTTGACCGTATTGCCACGCATATTCTTGCGTGGGAGGGCACCGATGAAAACCCCGGCAATTGGCATTGGTTCGAAGGCAACTTCGATTCTTACCAGAAGAACAAGATCGAACGCCTGGGCGAAGAAGCGGCAAAGCCTCATCGCTTGCATCGCAAGCTTACGCGCGATTAGCATTCAGCAGATAGTTTTTCGGACACCCAAGCAGAGAGGCAGCCTCCTTCGAGGTTGCCTCTTTTTCTGTTGGCAGGTTTCGCCGCGGACATCTAGATTGCGCTCGGAATAAGGCAGCCACAGCGGCATAGCGTTGAAAATCGAAATAGTGCGAATGTGCAAAAAAAGAGAAAAGGCAACCTCGAAAGAGGTTGCCTTTTCATGTGTAAGTTTGCTGGGATTGAAGCGATCGAAACTTATTTGGCTTTGCCCTGATTTGCTACAGCGTTGATTTTGGCGTTAATGGTTTCTTCGTCGCCAACGTACTTCTTGTCAAGAACGTTGAAATCCTGGTCGAAGGTGTAAACCAGCGGTACACCTGTGGGGATGTTCACGCCTACGATTTCGTCATCGGAAAGCTTGTCGAACTGTTTTACCAGGGCGCGCAGGGAATTGCCATGAGCAACGATGAGCACGCGCTTGCCGGCGCGCATCTGAGGTTCGATTTCTTCCTCGAAGTAAGGCCATGCGCGAGCGATGGTGTCTTTCAGGCATTCTGCCAGGGGCATTTCATCGGCGGGAGCATTGCGGTAAGGAGCCATAAGGCGAGGATTGCGCTCGTCGGTTTCTTCCAGTGCGGGAGGACGTACATCGAAGCTGCGACGCCAGATTTTAACCTGGTCTTCGCCGTATTTTGCAGCGGTTTCAGCCTTGTTCAGGCCCTGCAGGGCGCCATAGTGACGCTCATTCAGGCGCCACGTCTTGTTGACGGGCAGCCATTCGCGATCCATTGCCTGAAGAATGTGGTTCAGCGTGTGGATGGCGCGCTTGAGGTACGAGGTGTAGCACACATCGAAGTCAAAGCCAGCTTCGGCAAGGGCGCGACCGCCATCGGATGCTTCTTTGCGGCCCGTATCGGTAAGGTCGACATCCATCCAGCCGGTGAAAAGGTTCAGCTTGTTCCATTCGCTTTCGCCGTGGCGAACCAAGACGAGTTGCATGGTCGAATCAGTCATGATTCCTTCTCTTTCTCGTAGTAAGCGGGTTGCCCCGAGTTTATTCGTAATGCGCGTTGTGTGCTAAGCAAGCAAAGCAGAGAGCACATGCGCAACATATTCAGTATGACGTTTCGGCAAATGCGTGGGGCACTGGTCGGGGAGCGTTGCTGTGCTTTCGTTGGACGGCACATTTTAGCTGGGCGCTGCACTTTTCTGTCCTTTGCGCTGTCCACGCAGCATGGTAATGGGTTGGTATGATAGAGCGAAAAGAAACTGCGCTTTAAGGAGCTTAAGCATGAACGAAATTAAATGCCCGCACTGCGGAAAGGTGTTCCAGGTAGACGAGCGCGGTTTTGCCGATATCTTGCGTCAGGTGCGCACTGCCGAATTCGACAAGGAAATAGCTCAGCGCGAAGGCATGCTGCAAGAGCAGAATGCCCAGGCGGTAAAGCTCGCGGTTGCCAAGGCCCAGCAGGATGCTCAAGCGCAAGCCGCTCAGCGTGATGCTCGCATTGCTGAATTGGAAACGCGTCTTGCTGCCGAAAAGCGCGAACGCGAACAGGCGGAAAAGTCGTCTCAGCTTGAGCATGCCAACGAACTTGAAGCAGCGCTTGCGAAGAAGCAAGTTGAAATCGCCCAGTTGCAGGCGGATGTGAAAAAGTTATCGGCCGACCATGATGCGGAAAATCGCATTGCCAAGGCAGAACATGAACGTCTGCTTTCCGATGCAACCGCCCAGCGTGATGCGGAGATTGCGGCATTGCGCCAGCAGATTTCCTCTCAGGAAAGCGCCTTCAAACAGCAACTTGAATCGCAGGTTCAGCACTATTCCCAGAAAATGGCTGCCGATAAGGCGGAAAGTGCTCGTGCGGCCGCTGAAGAATCGGCAAAGCTGCAGCAGACCATCGCTGCGCAGAAGCAGCAGCTAGAGTCGCAAACCCAGCAGTTCAGAGCCGAAAAAGAGCTTGCGGTAAGTGAAGCTCGTGCTGCTGCTGAGCGTCAGCGCGATGAGCTGGCTGCTCAGGTTAAGCTTCAGGAAGCCCAGTCTGCGCAGGAGAAGGCTGCCTTGCGTGAGAAGATGACCAACGAACTTGCCGCAAAAGACGAGCTCATCAAGTACAAGGACGAAGAAATCGCCCGCGTTAAGGAAATGAAGGCACGTCTTTCCACCAAAATGGTTGGCGAATCGCTCGAGCGTCATTGCGAAACCGAGTTCAACAAAATCCGTGCCACGGCATTCCCTCATGCGTATTTCGAAAAAGACAACGATGTGGTCGAGGGCACCAAGGGTGATTTCGTCTTCCGCGAAACCGATCCGGTAACGGGCGAAGAAGTGGTTTCCATCATGTTCGAGATGAAGAACGAAAACGATGAAACCCGCACTAAGCACAAGAACGAGGATTTCTTTGCCAAACTCGACTCCGACCGCAAAAAGAAGGGGTGCGAGTATGCTGTTCTGTGCACTATGCTTGAACCCGACAACGATCTTTATAACGAAGGTATTGTTGATGTGAGCTACCGATATGAAAAGATGTACGTTATCCGTCCGCAATTCTTCATACCCATCATTTCCATTTTGCGCAACGCTGCGCTGTCTGCCCTGCAGTACAAAACCGAGCTTGCCGAAGTGCGCAACCAGAACATCGACATCACGAACTTCGAAAACTCGATGGAAGATTTCAAAACAAAGTTTGCGCGCAATTACGACCTTGCCAGCCGCAAGTTCCAGACGGCTATAGATGAAATCGATAAGACCATCGACCACCTGCAGAAAACGAAAGAAGCGCTGTTGGGCAGCGAAAGGAATCTACGCCTGGCAAACGACAAGGCGCAAGACCTTACCATCAAGAAGCTTACGCGCAAGAACCCTACGATGAAGGCGAAGTTTGCTGCGCTGAAGGAAGGGGAAAACGCCTTGCTCGAGGCTGCCGATCAAGAGGACTAGAAAACCTCAGGCGCTTCTTCCATTTTTGTAAATCTTTCCCGAATAGCCTGAAAAGGGAAAGTAACAAGGCTCGCTTCGGCTTAGAATGGCTTCGTTTTGTTTAAGAGGCTAAGTTTCAGGAGCGCTTGGTGACCCAGAAAATGACAGGCAAGCAATGGCTCGCCCTTGCGGGCATCGCTGTTGCGGCGTTCGTGTTTAATTCTTCGGAATTTATGCCAGTAGGCTTGCTTACCGATATCGGCAAAACGTTTGGAACCAGCGAGGCCACGACGGGTATGTTGGTTTCGGTGTATGCGTGGGCGGTCATGCTGCTTTCTGTGCCGTTGATGATCATTGCGACGCGCTTAGATTTTCGCAGGCTGCTCCTGGTGGTTATCGTGGTGTTTCTTATTGGGCAGGTGCTTACATCGCTGTCAACGAGCTACTGGATGCTCATGGCGGCACGTATGGTGGTTGCTTGTGCCCATTCGGTATTTTGGGCCATTGCCGCGCCTATCGCGGTGCGTCTGGTACCGAAAAACAAGCGGGCTCTTGCTTTGAGCGTCGTCGAAACGGGCACGGCCGTTGCCGCTATCGTAGGATTGCCATTGGGTCGAGCTATTGGTTTGGCGGTGGGGTGGCGCCTGACGTTTGCCATTGTGGCGGTAATATCTGCGCTCTTGCTGGTGTATCTGCTTATCACTTTGCCCTGGGTTCCTGGTGCGGAGCCTTTCAGCGTTGGGCAGTTGCCGGGGCTGTTCCAAAACAAGGGCTTGGTGGCATTGTTCATTCTTACCGCGCTGTACGCATGGGGCTACTACACGGGCTACAGCTATATTGAGCCTTTCTTGCTGCAGGTGGCGGGATTGGAGAACGATGTGGTTACCCTGGTTCTTTCCGTGTTTGGCGTTGCAAGCATCATCGGTAGCATACTGTGCTCCAAGCTGTATCCCCGCTTCCGTTTTCCCTTCTTTAAGGTCATTACCATCGGTGTGCCGGTAGCTTTGCTACTGATGCACGCTGCGGCGGGTTTGGGCCTTGCGGCAATACTTGGTGTTGTTGTTCTATGGGGCATAAGCGCGGCTTCGGTAAGCGTTGTGTACCAAGCAGAGATCATCAATGTTTCTTCCGATGAAGAAGAGACGGTTGCCATGGCGTTTTTCTCGGGAATCTTCAACTTCGGCATCGGTACCGGTGCTCTTTTGGGCGGCCAGGTGGTCAATACGCTGGGCATTGCGAGCGTGTTTTATGCGGGCGGCATCATCGGCGTGGTTTCGGTTTTGTTCTGCTTGGCTGTGGCGGTTGGGCGCCTTAGGCGGTATTCCGTGAAATAGCCTGAAGTGCTTGGCTTCCGCTTGGCGCTATGAGGGGCTGGGTGTGTAGGTCTTTTCTCATCAGGCTTTATTTCGTCTCTGTTTCTAAAATATCCAGACTCTGTGACGATGTGAGAATAATCGGTGTTGAACAATTGCAACTTTTGCTGAAAGGACGAATATAGAGCCATCGAACGCAAGGGGCGTTCGGAATAAGCGCTTCGGCACTTACACGTTAGGACGAACTTTTGAATTACCTCAACCTGCATACAGAAATTATCAGCTCCATTATTTAGGGCTCGGGTTGCCTGAATCAGCTGCCCGAACCCTAATCGGGCAGCTGATGGTTTTGAATCCGGAGGCTGTTTAAAGAAACGGCTTCCGGATTTTTTTATGCCTTTACCATTAAATTTCTTCCGTGTTGCTTTCTTCAAACAGCCTTTCGATTCCAAACCTTGATTCATCGGTTCACGGATTGAAGGAAAAGAAGGAAACGGAATGTCAAGTACGGCAGCAACAGCATCGGCAATGGCGCCTGTGGGCGTTGGGTCGAAAGGGAAGAATTCAACAGCTGAAATCGTGGCAGCTTCGATGGTGGGAACCGCTATCGAGTTCTACGATAACTATTGCTACAGCATCGCAGCGGCAAGCTATTTTGGGCTGATCTTCTTTACCGATGTTGCGAAGTCCGATCCGGTACTGGCAACGCTGCTTTCGTTCGTGACCTTCGCCGTTTCTTTTTTGGCTCGTCCATTCGGCTCATTGATATTCGGTCACTTTGGCGACAAGCTTGGCCGCAAGAAGACGTTGGTGGTTGCCCTGATGCTCATGGGTATCGCAACGTTTGTGGTGGGTCTGCTTCCTGGGTATGAGGTTCTTGGCCCCACTTCTGTTGTCCTTTTGTGCGTATGCCGCGCCTGCCAAGGCCTGGGTCTTGGCGGTGAATGGTCTGGCGCGGCTTTGGTGGCGACCGAAAACGCTCCGAAGGGGAAGCGAGCTCTGTACGGCGCGTTCCCCAATATGGGTGCTCCCATTGGCTTCTTCTGTGCATATGGCGTAAACCTGTTGCTCGACTCTTCTTTGCCTGCCGATGCGATGGTTGCATGGGGTTGGCGCATCCCGTTCCTGCTTTCCGCATTGTTGGTGGTAGTTGGACTGGTTGTGCGTTTGCGCATGACGGAAACGCCGGTATTCCAGAAAGCTCAGCGCGAAAACCGCACGGTGAAGATGCCGCTTGCTATGCTCCTTCGCCACAATTGGAGGCAGGTTGTGCTCGGCACCTGTGCAGTCAGCATCACCTATACGCTGTTCTATGTGCTGGGAACCTGGTCGCTTTCCTACGGGGTATCAACCCTGGGCTTCACCCAACAGCAGTATCTGGGAATGCAGATGGTATCGGTGTTCTTCTTTGCTGGCTTTATCGTTGTTGGCTGCTTGAGCGCCGATCGTTTCGGCAGGAAGCCCGTTGTTGCTCTTGCCACGGTGGCAACTCTGGTGTTTGCGCTCTTCGCCCCCATGTTGCTTTCAGTCCACAGCGCCTTGAATGTGATGTTGTTCCTCTGCGTCGGCTTTATGTGCATGGGCGCTGTTTTCGGCCCTACTGGTTCGTATCTGCCTGAGTTGTTCCCAGCTCGCGTTCGCTATTGCGGTTCTGGACTCTCCTATAACTTGGCGGCAATTGTTGGCGGTGCCTTTGCTCCCACCATCGCTTCAGCGCTTGTTATGAATTTCGGCATCATGTCACTGGGCTGGTACTTGGGAGGCATGGCGGTTGTTTCCCTTATTGCCCTGTTCTTCTTCCGCGAAAGCAAGGATGTTGACTACGAGGAATAGCGTCAGGCATCGGCTTGCCTAAGAAAGCAAGAAATGTCCCTTGATGTAGCGTTGAACTGCCCCCATGTTTCTCTTTATCCAAGGAATGAGGGGGGGGCGGTTCACGGTGCGTCGAGGGGCATCCTTTGTTTGATGGGGCCGGGTTGCTTATGGGATGCTATTATGGTGTACATTAAAGTTCCCAGTAACGGTTCGTGTGAAAGGGTGGTCATGGCAACTACGGCTCAGAAACTCAAGCTTATGTATTTGGCAAAGCTCTTAGAGAATGAAACTGATGACGAGCATGGCCTTACCGGTCCGCAGATCATTCAGCGTTTGGCTGAGTTGGGTATCGCGGTTGAGCGGAAGACGCTCTATCGCGATTTGGATTGCCTGCGCGAATTCGGCTACAACATCGTGAAGTATCAACGTTCACCTATTGAATATGGTCTTGCTTCGCGTGAGTTCCAGGAAAGCGAATTGCTGTTGTTGGCGGATGCGGTGCAGTCTTCCCGCTTCCTTACCGAACGTAAATCGAATGCGTTGGTGAAGGCCATCGGTAAGCTGGGCAGCAAATATTTGGCAGACGATCTAAGAAGGAACCTCCATGTTGAAGGGCGTATCAGATCGCAGAATGAATCGGTGTTCTACAACATAGATGCTATTCAGCGAGCTATTTCCGCTAAGAAAAAAGTACGTTTCCGCTACTTCAAATATGACAATCGGAAAAAGAGGGTTCTACAGCACGACGGGCGGTTCTATGAGGAAACTCCGCTGCACTTGGTGTATATGGACGACTGTTATTACCTGGTTGCCTGGAACGATAAGCACGAAAACACTACTAACTATCGCGTAGACAGGATGCTGAACATCGATGTGTCCGAAGAAGATGCAACGAGCAATGAACAAACGGCCGAATTTGATGCGGCTAAGTATCAGAAGAGGGTATTCGGCATGTACAGCGGCGAGGCAGTTGCGGTTACCCTGCTTGTGAAACCGGAGGCTATCAGCACAGTAATCGACCGCTTTGGCGATGCAGCTGATGCCGAAGCGGTCGAGGATGGCTCGATGCGCGTGCGCACTAAAGTTATGCAGGCGCCTACGTTCTACGGCTGGTTGGCAACCCTGGGAGCCAACGTAATAATTGAGCAGCCGCAATTCTTGAAAGAGGAGTACCGAACGTACCTCCAAGGGATTATCGAACAGTACTGAGCACGTGCAGCGTTCATTACATTTCCTCCCATTTCCAGGAATCAATGAACTCGTTTACACGAAGCGACATATGGGAAGTGAGCCCCGTCATGCATCTGAGGGCGTTTACGTAAGTGACCTTAAGAGGAAGGTCGTGTTCGGTTCTGAAATCCTCAGGCTCCCTGATTTCGTGCTCCAGTTCATCGATGAGGTAGTTTAGATCGTCTTTGATGCTGATGAGTTCATCGAATTCTCTGCTTTCGAGCGTTTTGAGGAACTTGGTTGGTGAATTGAACATGATGCCTACCTTGGTCGATTGTCGGTTACGTACAGGCCAACACGAACCTGCTTCCAGGGAGCAGCTTCTTTGTCGACTTGGAGAATGCGGCATTCGAGGATGTCCCTGTGACCAAAGTGGAACAAGGTAGAAGCTAGGCTGTTCTGGTCGGCGGGAACATAGCCGACCATGACGCCATTGAAGTGCAGGGCGATTGATTCTGGGTCGTAGGGGTTGCCTGGTTCGGGGCAAAGCTCAATGCTGTCGCCAATGCTCATCTGATTGATAACGAGGGCGCCATCGTAGTGCTGGAATCCTGCAATGAAGAACGTTATGAGATGTCGACTGGGCTGATACATGGCTTCCTCCTTAAAGCGGCTGGATGGCAAGAGGCGAGGGGCCGGTAAGGTGCCGGCCCCCTTCTTCGACCACGACAAGCAAATTAGAAAGGATGAAAGTGAGTTGCATGACTAGGAGTTTGTTTGCTTGTATGTGGCGGCCTCGGTAGGAATGGCCTCTTGATGGTTTGAATAATACGCAGATCGCAGCTTGCCTGTGGGTACCACAGTGGACATCAAGAAAATAATTGTGAATGCGAAAGAAAAAAGCCCGCGTTGGCGAGCCTTTGGTGGTTGCTGGTATGGATATTCGTTAAGCGCGCTTTGCGCGAGCCGCTGCGCCCTTGCGGATAAACAGTGGGGGTTGGTTGTGCTGCCGTTATTGTCCGATCTTTGAACCGCAGGCGATGCAGAAGACGTTTTCGGCGTTTTGTTTCGTTCCGCATTTAGGGCAGTGCTGAACGGAAGGGTCGATAACGGGCTGGCATTTTGCTGCGGCCGCAGTGGTTTCCTGGCCCTTCTTTGGGGCCCTTTGCGGTGCCGAAGCGGGGGCAGCGGCTTTGGATTTCGGTGCTGAAGAGGCGGAGGGGGCCACGTTGTCTGCGCTTGAACCCTCGGCGGTAGATTTTGTCTTCTGTTCCTTGTTGTTCGCAATCATTTCAAGGATGGCGCCCAAGATAGCTGGGGAAAAGAACCCGATGGTTTCGAACAGTGCCGGTCCGCTGCTGAAGTCGATGAATTCTTGCCCCGTGATGATGGCGCAAATTATCGCGACTGCCTGGATAACATAAAGAATAATCGCTGCTGTTTTCAAGGTTTCTCCTTCTGATTGCAGGTGCGCTACGAGAGCTGTTGTTTCGCCAGGTCTTTTGCGACTTCGGCACCGATAGCCAAGCCCATCGCTGCAGGAACGAAGGCGTTGCTGCCGGGAACGCTGCGTCGGTCGAGGCAGGTTCGCTCGCTGTTGGGCGGGCACACGCATCCTGCGGCACAGCCGGCCCTGCTGTCTTCTTTGGGCTTTACGGTAGGTTCCGGCGAGTAAGCAACCTTCAAATTGTGGATGCCACGTTTGCGCAGCTCTTTGCGGATAATGCGTGCCAAGCGGCAAATAGAAGTTTCTGAGATATCGGCGATGCGTATGGCTGTGGGATCAAGTTTGTTGCCAGCGCCCATGGCAGAGATAATGGGCGTTCCTGCCTCCTTTGCCTGGGCAACCAAATGAAGCTTTGCCGTTACCGTGTCGACGCAATCGACGATGTAGTCGTATTTCGAAAGGTCGAATTCGCTGGCCGAATCGGGTAGGTAGAAGCATTTGTGTTTGGTGATTGTGCAGCTGGGGTTTATGTCGAGCAGGCGTTCTTCCATGGCATCGACTTTATCCATGCCGACGGTTTTCCAAGTTGCGATTATCTGGCGGTTTATATTCGTCAGGCATACCTTGTCGTCGTCAACAATGTCGATGGCGCCCAATCCGCTGCGCACGAGCGATTCGCAGACGTAGCCGCCTACTCCACCGCAGCCGAACACGATAACGCGGGCCTTCTGCAGCGATTCAACGCCGTTGCCGCCAAGTGTCAAACGAGTGCGTGAAAACTGATCGAGCACGGTATACCTTCCCTGAATTTCGACAAACCACTGGTAAGCGTTGCCATTGTAGAACAAAAGAGCCCGCTCGAACGAGCAGGCTCTTCATGTGCGCTGTATAGATGATGCTTACTGCTGGCGTGCTGCAGGCATTCCCCAGGCAAAATGGTCGGAATGCAGCAGCTGCTCTGCCTTTTCGGAGTTCGGTTCGCCGAAGTACTTTTCGTAGCATTCAACGACCGAAGGATTCTCATGGCTGAAGCGCAGCTTCGAATTGGTGTCGATGTCGCGCAGGATGAGCTCACGTTCGGCTGCGCATTCGCGGCCCTCGTGGATAGGCTGGCCAACGCAGCCGCCGGGGCAAGCCATAACCTCGACGAAGTCGTAATCCACCTCGCCGTTTTCGATGGCGTTGCACAGGTTGTCGGCATTCTGAAGGCCGCTGACAATAGCGACGGTAAGTTCATTGCCTGCCAGGTTGTAGGTTACCTCGCGCCAGCCTTCGCAACCGCGTACGGCGCTGAAAGCGTCGGGATCGGGGTTTTCGCCGGTGACCAGGAAGTGAGCGCTGCGAAGAGCCGCCTCCATTACGCCGCCGGCGGAACCGAAGATGTGTCCTGCGCCAGTAGCCTCGCCCAAGGGCATGTCGAATTCTTCTTCGGGCAAGTTCCTTACGTTGATGAACTGAGCCTTCAGCATGCGTCCGAGTTCGCGCGTGGTAAGTACCACGTCAACATCAGGGCCGGTTCCGGTGGTGTCCATGTCTTCATAAGCGCATTCTGCCTTCTTGGCAACGCACGGCATGATGGATACCACGGCAATCTTCGCAGGGTCGATGCCTAGAATTTCGGCGTAGTAATTCTTCGCAATGGCGCCGAAGATCTGCTGCGGCGATTTCGTGGTGGAAAGGTGCTTTACCAGGCTGGGGTGCTTTGCCTTCAGGAAGCGTACCCAACCAGGGCAGCACGAGGTGAACATGGGCTGGCCAGGCTCTTCCTTCAGGTGATGGAGAAGCTCGGTGCCTTCTTCCATGATGGTCATGTCTGCTGCGAAGTCGGTATCGAAGACATAGTCGAAGCCAAGCTTGCGCACGGCGGCAACCATGCGGCCCATCGTGGCTTCTTCCTTCGGAAGATGTACGGATTCGCCCCAGGCGGCCCTGATGGAGGGTGCAATCTGAACGATGGCGATGCGCTCTGGGTCGGCGATGATGTCGAATACCTTCTGGGTGTCGTCGCGCTCGGAGAGGGCCCCACAGGGGCAATGCGTGATGCACTGGCCGCACAGCGCGCAGGCTGCTTCGGATATGTCGCGGCAACCCGCAGCGCCCACATGGGCGTTCGAACCTGTGCGCGTGAGATCCCACACGTTCAGGTTCTGAACCTTGCTGCATTCACTTACGCAGCGCATGCAGCTGATGCATTTTGAGGCGTCGCGAACGAGCGGGAAGTCGGTGGGGTTCTTCTGCTGGTCATATTCGATGGGGTAGGGGATGTTGGTGATGTTCAGCGCGGCTGCGTTGCGCTGGATCATGCAGTTGCCGTTGCGCGTGCATGTGGTGCATTCGCTCTTATGGCGCGAAAGGATAAGCGCCATCGTTTCGCGGCGGGAGGCAACAACTCGTGGGCTCATGGTGTTTACCACCATGCCTTCGGCAACTTCGTTGTTGCATGAGGAAACGAGCTTGTCTGTGCCTTCAACCTCTACAACACAGATGCGGCAGGCGCCGATTTCGTTAATGTCTTTCAGGTAGCACAGCGTGGGAACCATGGAGCCTGCCTGATAGGCGGCGTTCAAGATGGTGGTGTGCTCGGGAACAGAGACTTCCTTCCCGTCGATGGTCAACGTTACCATGCTCGGCTCCTTCCGCCCTTGAATGCACCGTAGCCGAAGTGATCGCACCCCAGGCAGCGGCCTGCTTCTTGCATCATTTCCTCTTCAGACATGCCGATTTCGCACAGCTCGAAATCGCAGCTGCGCTCTGCGCCAGGGCGCTCTTTCATGGTTACGCGGCCGCAGGGAACGCGATCTGCCAGGTTGGGAGCGGGGATGTCCACATCGCAACGGATTTCATGGTTGCCACCCAGATACGTATCGATGGCACGTGCTGCAACCTTGCCGCCCTCGATAGCGCGAATGACGGTTGCCGGGCCCCAGCTGCAATCGCCGCCGGTGAAGAAACCGGGCTTTTCGGGAATGCTGGAATCGGGCTGGGCTTGGATTTCGTTCCACTTGCAGGGCAAGCCGAATTCCTCGAATGCGCCAGAGTCGATGTTCTGGCCGATGGCAACAATAATGGTGGTTGCGGGAATGCGAACCTCGGGTTTGCTTGCTGCCTTGGGAGAGGGGCGACCGCCGCGTACCGTGGAGATCATCTGGGGCTGGCCCCAGAGTGCCACGGCGTGGCCTTCGTCGTTAACTTCGACATGCGCAGGGGCAACAAGCTCCATAAGCTCGCAGCCGTCTTCGATGGCTCCGTCGATTTCTTCGGCGAGTGCTGTCATGTCGGCGCGGCGACGACGATACACGATCTTTACCGACTTGGCTCCCATACGGCGTGCGCTACGGGCGGCATCCATGGCAACGTTGCCGCCGCCAACCACAACAACGTCTTGGCCGGAGAGGTCGGCGATAGCGCCGTCGCCGATTTCGCGCAGCATGGAAACGGCGGGAACTACGCCCGGCGCGTCTTCGCCTTCGATGCGGAGTTTCTTGTCTGAGTGAGCGCCGATGCATACGTAAACGGCATCGAAGTCGCGCTCGAGGTCGGCGATTGCAACGTCCTTGCCAACGGAAACGCCCAGCTTGACCTCTACACCCAAAGAAGTGATGTGCTCGATTTCGGTGTCGAGCAGAGTTTTGGGCAGGCGATAGTTGGGAATGCCGTAGCGGAGCATGCCGCCAAGCTTGGCGCGCTGCTCGTATACCGTTACGGAATGACCCATGCGGGTGAGGTAATACGCTGCGGTAAGACCGCCAGGACCGCCACCGATAACGGCAACCTTCTTGCCGGTAGGTTCTGCCACCATAGTGGGACGGTTAGGCGTTTCGTGGTCGCAGGCGTAGCGCTTCAGGCCGCGGATGTTGACGGCGGAATCAACGAAGCTGCGACGGCAGGTGTTTTCGCAGGGATGCTCGCAGACGTAGGCGCAGGCGCTTGGGAAGGGGTTGTCTTTGCAGATGAGCTCAATTGCATCGTCGAAGCGGCCGGCTTTTACCAGTGCGATGTAGCCGGGAATGTCGACATTTGCGGGACAGCCCTGAACGCAAGGAACAGGGTGGTCGGACGTGCACAGGCAGCGGCCTTCTGCGTGGAGCTCGTAGTCTTCGCGGAAGGCGCGTACTCCGGTAAGGGCCATTTCGGCAGCTTGGGTACCGATTGCGCAATCTGCCGAAATGCGCACGTTTTCAGCGAGTGCCTCAATTCGCGCAAGGTCGGCTTCGGTTGCCGTCCCTTCCAGCACGTTGTCGAGCAGTGATTCGATCTGCGCCAAGCCGATGCGGCAGGGAACGCATTTGCCGCATGTTTGCGTACGGCACAGGGCGATAAGGCCGCGCGTCACATCAACGGGGCAGGTACCTTGAGGATGCGAAACAAGACGGCGGGCCATGTCTTGACATACGCCGCGCACGGTCTTTTCCGCTTCGCTCGAGGTGCGGATTTCCAATGGGCTCATGGAATTCTCCTCGGTTTGTATGGTTGAGCTGGGTGTTCCCAGCCTTATGCATACGGCCCCGCCGAAACGGAATCGGCGCTTTGTCCTGTGAGCGCGCATGCTTATACAAAGTATAACAACGGTCAAGGGCGAGCGGGGTTGGTTTACCGACGAGCGGCAATAAAATGAAATTGCACCCATGGAAATCGGATACCCATGGGTGCAATTGTCCGCTATAAGGTTGCGATTTTAGTGTTGGTTCTCTTCCAGGAATTGCTCCATGCCGGGAAATGCCTTGATGGAACGATCGAATACGCCCATCAAGTAGGCAAGCGTTAGCCCGTAGTTGGAAACCGGCACGCCCGCGTGTACGCATGCTTGAATGCGGGAGAGTACGGCGCGACGGTTGAAGGTACAGCCTCCGCAGTGAATTACCAGGTCGTAGCTTGAAAGATCTTCTGGAAAATCTACGCCTCGCACGTTTTCGATAGTAAGTCCTTGCCCGATGCGGGCGCGAAGCAGACGGGGGATCTTCACCGTGCCGATATCCTCTTCGATGGGGTGATGGGTACAGGCTTCCGCGATAAGCACGCGGGAGTTTTCCGTGAGTTCACCAATGGCGAGCGTTCCTAGGGCTTGGGTGGGTAAGTCTCCCTTGAAGCGGGCAAATGCAACGGAAAAGCCGGTGAGGGGGACGTTTTCCGGCACGATCGCAGCCACTTTGTCGAACGCCTGGGAATCGGTAACTACCAATGCGGGTGGCTCTTTCAGCGCTGCCAATGCGCGCGGCAGCTCCTTATCGGTGACGCAAAGCGAAAGGCAACGGGAATCCAGCAAATCGCGAATAGCCTGAACTTGCGGCAGGATAAGGCGCCCTTTCGGCGCTTCTTTGTCGATGGGGATAACCAAGATAACCACCGAACCCGGCTCAACGATATCTCCGATGATTTTCGGATCGTTCACGAATTCCTCGGGCGCGTTGTCGAGCAGTGCTTGACGCAGCTCAAGCACCCCTTCTTGCTTTGCCGCGCACATGCAAACCAGGGGTTTCTGCTGAAGGCTATGGGGAAGGGCTCTGCGGCATGCTGCGGTAAGCGCTTCTTGTTGGAAGTCGATGACGGTCCCCCGTGGTGTGCGGATTTCGGCTGGGTCCGGTGGGTCGGACTCGGGATCCCGAGCGTTAGTGGGAAGCAAGTCCGTTTTGTTGCACACTATGATGAAGGGGACGCTTCGGCTGGAAAGCTGAGCGGCTATCTCTTCTTCGTAGGGGCCCCAGATGCCTGCCTCGGTTACGATAACGCCCATATCGCAACGGTCGAATACCTTTTTGGTTCGTTGCGCGCGCAGTTCGCCAACGGTTTCCTGGTCATCATCGATGCCTGCGGTATCGATGAATAGCACAGGGCCTAAGGGCAGGAGCTCCATGGGCTTGTCCACTGGGTCTGCGGTGGTGCCTGCGACAGCAGACACTATGCTGGTTTGCTGGTTGGTGATGGCGTTCAGGACGCTTGATTTTCCCACGTTGCGTCGCCCGAACAGGCCGATTGCCATACGCATGCCCTTGGGGGTACGCATGAGTGCCGGGCCGCTTTCGGCGAGAAGAGGCGTGCCTGTGGAAGATGATTGTGGCGTTTGCCCCTGTGGGTGGCTGTTTTGTACGATGCCCATACGAACCCTTTCCCGTGCGTCTTTCTAGGAATGTTCCCATTGTATTGTTTCGTTTCTTTAACAGATTATGGTGCCGTTTGTAGATGAGCGTGGTTTCTGGTGAGCGGGCTGTCTCAATTAGCAGTAGATTAGACACAGTTGCGCATACGTGCGATAACCATATCTTCGGCAAAGGTGATGCCCGTTTGCTTTTGCCGTTTGTTTTTATAAAGGCAAAGCGAAAGAAGAACTAATGACGGAATTCCGCTACGATCCGAAATCGCTTCGCGCCGACGAGTTCATCAACGACGCGGAGATCCTCGATTCCATCGCCTACGCTGATGCGCATAAAGATGATATCGAGTTGTGCCGCCGCATTTTGGGCAAGGCACGTGCCAACCTGCATCCTTCCGCAGATCATGGTGCGGTTATAACCCATCGCGAGGCAAGCGTTCTTCTGGCGTGCGAAGATCCGCAGATCAATAAGGAAATCAAAGAACTGGCGCACCAGATTAAGCTGGCCTATTACGGTAATCGCATTGTTCTTTTTGCGCCGCTGTATCTTTCTAACTACTGCGTGAACGGCTGCCTGTATTGCCCGTACCACGCAAAGAATCGCACCATTCCCCGCAGGAAGCTCACTCAGGAAGAGATTCGCGCTGAGGTTATTGCCTTGCAAGATATGGGTCACAAGCGCTTGGCCATCGAGGCGGGCGAAGATCCGAAACACAACCCCATCGAATACATCCTGGAAAGCATGGAAACCATCTATTCCATCAGGCATCGAAATGGTGCTATCAGGCGCGTGAACGTAAACATTGCAGCAACTACGGTGGATGAGTACCGCATGCTGAAGGAAGCGGAAATCGGTACGTATATCTTGTTCCAGGAAACGTACAACAAGTCGGGTTACCAGGAGCTGCATCCTACGGGTCCCAAAAGTGATTACGATTGGCATACCGAAGCGATGGACCGCGCCATGGAAGGCGGTATCGATGACGTGGGGCTGGGCGTTCTCTTCGGTCTTCAGGGGTATCGTTACGAGTTCGCCGGCTTAATCATGCACGCCGAGCATCTTGAGGCAGTGCATGGCGTAGGCCCCCACACCATAAGCGTTCCGCGCGTTAAGCCCGCGATGGACATCGACCCCGAGGTGTTCGATAACGGCATTCCCGACGAGATGTTCGAAAAGATCATTGCCCTTATTCGCATCACCGTGCCCTATACCGGCATCATTATCTCCACGCGTGAAAGCGAGCTGGTGCGCGAACATGCCCTGCAGTATGGCGTAAGCCAGATTTCCGGTGGGTCCCGTACCAGTGTCGGTGGTTACAACGAGCCTGAGCGCCCGCACGATACCGAGCAGTTCGACGTGTCGGATCAGCGCACGCTCGATGAGGTTATCAGCTGGCTGATGGACAACAACCACATCCCCAGCTTTTGCACAGCGTGCTATCGCGCCGGCCGCACCGGCGATAGGTTCATGAGTTTCTGCAAGAACGGCGAGATCCTTAACTACTGCCATCCAAATGCCCTGATGACGCTTACGGAATACTTGGCCGATTACGCTACCCCTGAAACCAAGGAAAAGGGCCTTGCCATGGTGAAGCGCGAACTGCTGAACATTCCCAACGAAAAGACGCGTCTCATTGCCGAGCGGCACGTTGGTGAGATTCTTGCAGGAACGGGAAACGATTTCAGGTTCTAAAGAGCGATAAAATGAGTTGCGGGCCGGCACTTGCCAGCCCGCATTTTCATTTCATAAAGTCCAATGGGGACAGGTACATTTGGTTTTTCATTTCATAACGAAAGAGGTGCACTATGCAGGTAGCCGAGGAAGATATCGAGGCATTTGTTGCGGAGCAATGGCCGGCATTTTTAGCTGATGCTGAACGCTTGATTTCCATTGACAGCTCGCTTGATGCTGAACATGCGGCACCTGGTGCGCCTTTCGGCCCGGGGCCCCGTGCGGCGCTTGACGAAGCGCTTGCCATTGCGCAGCGCATGGGGCTGGAACCCCATGATGGAGATGGGTATGCCGGTTTTGCTGATTTGCCGGGCGAAAGCGGGCAGCAGATTGGCGTTATCGGCCATGTTGATGTGGTTCCTGCTGGGGAGGGTTGGGATTTCAATCCGTTCAGCCTCACACGCAAGGAAGGCGTGCTTGTAGGGCGCGGGATTTCCGACGATAAGGCGCCTCTGCTCACGGCGTTGTATGGCTTGAAATTCTGGCTTGATCGCGGTGCGAACCTGCGCCATGCGGTGCGTTTCATTTTTGGTTGCAACGAGGAATCGGGTATGGGCGATGTCCCTTACTACTTGGAGCAGAACGATGCCCCTGATTTCCTGTTCACCCCCGATGCTGATTTTCCCTTGTGCTATGGCGAGAAAGGGCAATTTGGAGCAACGATAACCTCTGGGATCATCGAAGGCGCCATTGCCTCCTTTGCGGCTGGAACGGCTCCCAATGCGGTGCCTGGTATAGCACGTGCTGTGGTTTGCGTTGATGCAGGGAGTCTGCCAAAGGCCGATCGCATAGAAGTTTCCCCTTGCAAAGAGGGGGCCATTGTTACTGCAACGGGTATTGCGGGGCATGCGTCGCTTCCTGAAGGTACGTTGAATGCTATTGGTATCCTGTGCCGCTACCTTCTTTCTGCTGGCGTGTGCTCTAGCAAAGAAAATGGATGGTTGCAATTTGCTGCCAGCATGGCTGAATGTACCGATGGTGCAATTGCCAACGTTGCCTGCTCAGATGCTGATTTTGGCAATCTGACCAGCGTTGTTGGCATGATGAACAAGATCGATGGAGCTTTTGCCATGACCGAGGACATTCGTTTCCCCGCGGCAATTACGGGCGGTGAGCTCAGTGCTGCATTTGAGGCGTTGTCGCATGCCCAAGGCGCTTCGCTTGCCGTTACCGCATGCAAGGATCCTTTTGTGGTGAACCCCGATACGGCCCCCGTTCGCGCGCTCATGGATGCGTATTGCTCCACCACGGGCAAGCAGGTGCGTCCTTTCACCATGGGAGGCGGTACCTATGCTCGCGAGTTCTCCAATGCCGTAAGCTTTGGCCCCGCAGAAGAAGGGGCGTATCCCGTGCCGAGTTGGGTAGGGGGTATGCATGCTGCCAACGAGGGCATTGCCGAAGAAGAGCTGAAGCGTGCTTTGCGCATTTATATCAGGGCGTTCGGCAATCTTGCGGAAGTGGAGGATCTGCACAAATAAGCCTGTTTTTATGGCGGAAAACGCCTGGCTGCAGGATGGGCGGTTGTATAAAGCGCTACCGTCAAGCAATTTGCGACACCCCCGAAAGCGCATGCCATTTGGGAAACCAAATGAAGCGGCATCCGTTTGTGGCGGATGCCGCATCTTCGCTTACCGATGGCGCGCTATATGCCTTCGATGCTTATGCTGCGCCAATCCCCTTGGGCGGTTGGCGCGTCGATGGAGGCATATCCTATGCGGCGGGCGTAGCGGTAGGCTTCAGTGATGTT
>URJE01000024.1 GCA_900547965.1 uncultured Eggerthella sp.
GTGTCAAACCGTATGGACCAGATTCCTTCGAAAGATTCTATGCCGGGTTCGCTCTATTCGGATCTTGCCAAGATCTACGAAAAAGCTGTACAGTTCCCCGATGGCGGCTCCATCACGATTATTGCCGTGACTACATTGTCCGGTGGTGAGGCTCAGCGTGTGAAGTTGGCAAGCGAGCTTCAACGTCGCCAAACGGGCAAAACCTTCTACATTCTCGATGAACCCACTACCG
Organism: uncultured Eggerthella sp.; assembly: GCA_900547965.1. Taxonomy (GTDB): domain Bacteria; phylum Actinomycetota; class Coriobacteriia; order Coriobacteriales; family Eggerthellaceae; genus Anaerotardibacter. Next base: position 233 of record URJE01000024.1, read on the forward strand.
GCCTCCACTTTGATGATGTTCGTCAGTTGCTTGAGGTGCTGCAGCGTTTGGTGGACGCGGGGAACACCGTGCTCGTTATCGAGCATAACCTCGACATCATCAAAGCCGCCGACTACGTGGTTGACCTTGGCCCTGAGGGCGGCGATCGCGGTGGCACCATCGTGGCGTCTGGCACGCCCGAGGAAATCGCCGCGGTGCCCGAAAGCCACACGGGTCGTTTCTTGGCTCGTATCTTCGCCCAGAGCGAAGGCGGCCAAGGCGATCGTGGCTAGCGTGGCGGAATCGGGCTCTCGATGAAGAAAGTGTCACGTGAAAAAGCGGCGCTGGTAGTGTTTTTCCTGCTAGGGTTTTCTGTCCTTGCCATAGCCATTGCCTACATCTGCACCTTGGGCCATTCGTTGAATGTGGCTGCCAGCTCCATCGATGATGCTGCTGGAAGCTTGGATGGCTATACGGTGCTGGTGTACGAGGGGACTGCTGAAAACCGGCGCGAAACAGTGGTTGACACTACAGGCGTGAAAGATGGCAAATTGATGCCACGCTCGCTCAACAAAGAATCAACCCAGAAAAGCGAGGAAAAAAAGGACGAGCTCAGCGCTTCCCAGGCATCGGACGTTGCCAAGGAAGGGGAAGGCGAAAACTCAGTGTCGCTTTTTTCGCTACGTTGCTCATATGTGGAAAAGCAGGCAAGCGTGATCGTGGTCGATGTTGCCGATTTGGGCCGGTACAACGAGCGTACCGTTGTACGTGCGGACGGCCGCACGTTCGGTTTCCTCTCTATCGATGAAGTAACGGCGCAGCAAAGCTATTTCGCCAAGCGCGTTGCCGACTACAAGGAACTTGGCGTTGACATGGTTGTGTGCGTAACGAAGGATCTTTCGCTTCTGGATAATTACGCAGGTGCCACCATCGTCATATCGAGCCAAGACGAGGGCCTTTCTTCTCACGGCGCTTTGGTGAAAGGCGTGTTCTATGACGATGCGGCCATGGTGGGGCAGGTGGGAACCGTGCTGGTATCCCCTTCTCGGACCATTACGGCCAAGGACGTTTCTTCGCTCTAGAACGCACGGATTTCCCGTTCGTGCCGCCTGACGACCGATGGGCGAATGAAAAAGAAAGAAGATTCATGCACCTTTCTGCGTTTTTTGCATTGTGAGTTACAACTGCAAAGTGATTTGTTATCATAGCGAAGTTGTCGCCCTGGACGGGTGGCATACGTCGCGTACCAAAATGCGGGTGTGGCGGAATTGGCAGACGCGCCAGGTTTAGGTTCTGGTGGGCAACCCCCGTGAAGGTTCGAGTCCTTTCACCCGCACCATTTACGCGATTTAATGTTGTACCCAAGAAGGAGTTTATTCGTGAACATCAAAGTAGAGGCTCTCGAGAACAACCAAGTGAAGTTCAGCTTCGAGGTCGACGCTGACGATGTAGACGCACGCATCAAGCGTACGTATCGTCAGGTTGCCAAGCGCTACAGCTTCCCTGGCTTCCGCCCTGGCAAGGCTCCTCGTCCCGTTATCGACAACATCATGGGCGCTGATGCAGTACGCACCACCGTTACCGAGGATCTTGTCAACGAGGTATACCCTCAGGCACTCGAAGAGAACAACATTGTGCCTCTGCAGCGTCCTGACTATCAGTACGAGCTCGAGCTTGTTGAAGACCACAAGCCCTTCAACTTCACCGCAACCGTTCAGGTTAAGCCCGAGTATGAGCTTTCCAGCTATGAGCCCGTTGAGGTAGAGGTTCCCACCTCCGAGGCCACTGACGAAGAAATCGACGCTCAGATCGAAGAACTCCGTAGCTACTACCACGACTTCAAGGACGCCAACGCCAACACCAAGGTTAAGCCTGGCGAATTCGTGGAGCTCACTCTTTCTGCAACCGACGCAGAGGGCAACGACGTTCCTGCGCTTTCCGCCGACCATCGCCTGTACGAGCTTGGCCAGGGTGTATACCCTGAATCCTTCGACGCAGAGCTCATCGGCCTGAAGAAGGGTGCAGAAAAGTCCTTCGACCTCGATCTCTCCGAGGACACCTCTGCTGTTGCTTCTTCTCTCGAGAAGAAGGGCATGTTCCACTTCGACGTCAAGATCGACGTTATCAAGAAGAAGATCGTTCCTGAGGTTACCGAGGAATGGGCAAAGGAAACCTTCGGCTTCGAGGGCCTCGAAGACATGCGCAGCAAGATCGCTGAAAGCATTAAGACCCAGAAGGGCTCCAGCATGGTTCGCCGCAAGGAGAACGAATGCCTTATCGCTCTCGGCAGCCGCCTCGAAGGCGAGCTTCCCGAGGCAATGCTTGAGCGCGAAGAGACCAACCTGCTCCAGAACTTCTATGGCCAGCTGTCCAGCATGGGCTTGACCTTCGACAAGTACCTCACCGCTATGGACATCACCGCCGACCAGTTCAAGGAAGACAACAAGAAGCAGGCTGCTGACGTTGTACGTCAGGATCTCGCTCTTGATGCTTGGGCACGTCATTTCGATATGAAGGCAACTGAGGAAGACGTGCATAACGAGTTTGCTCAGGCTGATCTCGATGATCCCGAGCTCATCGAGAACGAATGGCGCAAGGAAGGCCGTCTGCCCATGATCCGCGAAAGCATCGTTCGTGCAAACGCACTGCGCGATGTTATCGCTCAGGCCAAGGTTACCGAGGTTGAAGAAACCAAGGAAGCTGAATAGGACCAACAGAGCTTCTGCTCGTCCTTGATACTTTAGTAACGCGGGGGCAGCTGTCGCTTAGGCGATGGTTGCCCCTTTGATCCATAAAAGCCTTGTCGCGTTAGCGACATGAATGAGTGAAAGAGGTATCCATGTTCATAAACCCCACTCAATCAGCCCTCGTGCCATACGTTGTGGAGCAGTCGCCCCGCGGTGAGCGCAGCTATGATATCTATTCCCGTTTGCTCAACGAGCGCATCGTTTTCCTGGGCGAGCCCATTGACGATGCCGTTGCGAATACGGTAGTTGCGCAGCTTCTGCACTTGGAATCGGTTGACCCCGATAAGGATATCTCGCTCTACATCAATTCTCCCGGAGGCTCTGTTTCTGCTGGTCTTGCCATCTATGACACCATGCAGTACATCAAATGTGATGTTTCCACCATTTGCATGGGGCTCGCTGCGTCTATGGGCTCTGTTCTGCTTACCGCTGGTGCTCCTGGCAAGCGTATTATCTTGCCAAATGCGCAGGTAATGATCCATCAGCCTATGGGTGGTTCTGGAGAGCGCACGCAGCAGACCGATTTCCAGATCTTGGCAACCGAGATGAAGAAAACCCGTGATCGTCTCGAGGGCATTATCGCCAAGCACTGCGGTCAGCCTGTGGAGCGCGTTCATGCCGACTCCGAGCGCGACAATTGGATGACGGCGGAAGAGGCTTGCGCCTATGGCTTGGTAGACAAGGTTGTTGCATCCCGCTTCGCCTCTGACGAAAAGAAAGCAGAGTAAGTTAGAATGACCGATCAGACGGGATCCGTTCCCCCTGCACGCGAAGACATCCGTTGTACCTTTTGCGGAAAGACGCCCGATCAGGTTAATGCCATGATCTCTGGTCCTGATGGCATCTTCATCTGCGATGAGTGCATTTCTCTTTCCGCAGAGGCCATGATGGCCGATCTGAATCTGCGCGGGCTCGAATCGGATGCGCTGAATCATGTGCTTCAGGTTACCGCAGATGTCGATGACGATGATCACTCCGACAGCGGCGTTCCTGTTCTCGAGAACCTTCCTACGCCCCGCGAGCTCTTCGAGCAGCTGTCGGAGCATGTTGTAGGTCAGGAAGAGGCAAAGCGCGCACTTTCCGTTGCGGTGTACAACCATTACAAGCGCGTTAGCCTGGGAGAGGCTGCGGATAGTGGTGATGTTGAGCTTGCAAAGAGCAACATCATGCTTCTTGGCCCTACCGGTTCGGGCAAAACACTGCTGGCTCAGACGCTTGCCCGTACCCTCAAGGTTCCTTTTGCCATTGCTGACGCCACAACGTTGACGGAAGCGGGCTATGTTGGCGAAGATGTTGAGAACATCCTGCTGAAGCTTATTACCGCAGCTGATTTTGATATTCCACGCGCCGAAGTCGGCATCGTTTATATCGACGAGATTGATAAAGTTGCTCGCAAGGCTGAAAATCTCTCCATCACTCGCGACGTGTCGGGTGAGGGCGTTCAGCAGGCGCTGTTGAAGATCGTGGAAGGCTGCGAGGCATCGGTTCCTCCTCAAGGTGGCCGCAAGCACCCCCAGCAAGAGCTCATTCACATTGACACGACCAACATCCTGTTCATCTTGGGTGGAGCTTTTGTTGGTTTGCCCGACATCATCGCTGAGCGTGTTGGCAAGACCAATATCGGTTTCGGCTCCGACATGCCTGAATCGAAGCGCGCCGCCGATGCGGAGCTGCTTACTCAGGTGCTGCCGGAAGATTTGCATAAGTTCGGCATGATCCCCGAGTTTGTTGGCCGCATCCCCGTTGTCACTGCTCTCAAGGAGCTTTCCGAGGAAGATCTCGTGCGCGTTCTCACCGAACCCAAGAATGCCCTAGTCAAGCAGTACACCGTGATGTTCAAATACGAAGATTCCGATCTGGTATTCGAGGATGATGCGCTTACCGCTATTGCGGAGCGAGCAATCGAACATCAGACGGGTGCACGTGGTTTGCGTAGCATCTGCGAAAAGGCATTGATGGACGTTATGTATGAACTCCCCGAACATGAGGGACATACCCGCGTTGTCATTCGCCGTAGCGACATCGAGGGAATCACAAAGCCTGTTATCGAGCAGGTAAGTGCCGAATTGGTGGATACTGAATAAAGAATTATCTCCTATTGCCGTCGCATTCCTGCTTGTTCAGGGTTGATGCGGCGGCTTTTGGACTGTTTACTGGAATTAACACAATCTGACATTTTGGAAGGAAAAGGCATGGCATCTGATAAAAAGGCAGAGCAGTCTTATCAAGACTGGGAAAAGCCGCTTTTCGACGCCTGGAAAGAGAAGGGGTACTTTGGTCGTACGCCCGGTTTCGGCAAGAACGGTGCAGACACCTACACCATCGTTATCCCTCCGCCGAACGTAACCGGTATGCTGCATATGGGCCACGCCTTGAACGACACCATCCAAGACACCTGCATCCGTCGTGCTCGCATGCAGGGGTATCAGGCTCGTTGGATTCTCGGAACCGACCATGCGGGTATTGCCACCCAGACCAAGGTGGACAAAAAGCTCGCTGAAGAAGGCATCTCTCGACTCGAAATCGGTCGCGAGAAGTTTATTGATGCCTGCTGGGATTGGCGCGAAGATTATGGCAACACCATCGTGAAGCAGATTGCTGGCATGGGATGCTCGTGCGATTACGATGACGAGAAATTCACCATGTCGCCTGAATACGCCAATGCTGTTCGCAAGGTGTTCTGCGATTGGTATCACGATGACCTTATTTACAAGGGTCGTCGTATTGTGAATTGGTGCCCCTCTTGCACAACCGCTATTGCCGACGATGAGGCTGAATATGTAGATGAAAAGGGCCATCTGTGGTACCTGCGTTATCCGCTTTCCGAACCAGTTGATGGAATGGAATATGTGGTTGTTGCTACCACCCGTCCTGAAACCATGCTGGGTGATACCGGTGTTGCGGTAAGCCCTAAAGACGAGCGGTATAAGCATCTTGTTGGCAAGACGATCGATCTTCCTATCGTGGGTCGTAAGATTCCGATTTTTGCCGACTACTACGTTGACTCCGAGTTCGGTACTGGCTGCGTGAAAACCACTCCTGCCCACGACCCGAACGACTACGCCATGGGTCAACGTAACAACCTTGAGCAGATCAATATTTTCGATGAGCACGCTATCGTCGTTGAAGGCTATGGCAAATTCAGCGGCATGACACGCGACGAGGCTCGTGAAGCCGTTGTTGCGGAATTTGAGGCTTTGGGTCTTCTCGATCATGTTGAAGATCATGATCATTCCGTTATGACGTGCTATCGCTGCCACACCAAGCTCGAGCCCTGGCTGTCGGAGCAGTGGTTCGTTGCAGTTGACCGCTTGAAGAAGCGTGCTGCCGAAGTGGTGGAAAATGGCGAAATTCAATTCCACCCTGCACGTTGGAAGCAGGTCTATCTCGATTGGCTTGAAAACCTGAAGGATTGGTGCATTTCCCGCCAGCTCTGGTGGGGTCACCGCATCCCGATGTTCTACTGCGATTCCTGTGGCTGGGAAGACGCTCTGATGGAAGATACCGAGGTTTGCCCAAAGTGCGGCGGCCATGTTCATCAGGACGAAGACGTTCTTGACACCTGGTTCTCCTCGCAGTTGTGGCCTTTCGCCACGCAGGGTTGGCCGGAAAACCCCGACGAGCTGAAGCCCACTTACCCAACGCAGATGCTTTCCACTGCTCGCGACATCATGGGCTTGTGGGTTGCGCGTATGGTAATGTCCTCGCTCTACTTTACTGATCAGATCCCGTTCAAGGACGTCATTATTCATCCCACGGTTATGGCTGCTGACGGCAAGCCGATGTCGAAGAGCCGTGGCAATGGCGTGGATCCCCTGAAGTTGATGCAGGACTACGGTGCTGACGGCATGCGTTTCGGTTTGCTCATGCAGGTTACCGGTGCCCAGGATTTGAAGTTCAATGAGAACAAGTTGGTAAGCAGCCGCAACTTTGCCAACAAGGTCCGCAATGCTGCTCGCTTTGTGAATATGAACCTGGACGGCTTCGTTCCCGGTGAACCTGAGCCTAAGACAGAGGCAGATCGCTGGATGTTCTCGCGTCTAGCCCGCTTGGTTCGTTCCCTCGATGCCGCATACGATGGCTTTGAGTTCGCTGATGTCGCTCGAGAGCTGTATGCGTTCTTCTGGAATGAATTCTGCGATTGGTATATCGAGCTTTCGAAGGCTCGCCTGAATGCTGGTGGCGAAGAACGCGCTGTTATGCAGCGAAATCTGGTGTTTGTTCTTGATACCGCTCTGCGTCTGCTTCATCCCGCGATGCCTTTTGTAACCGAGCAGATCTATCAGGAGCTTCCGGGCGAAAAGGAAGCACCGTATCTGATGGTTGCATCGTGGCCCGATGCCGACAAGCTGGAAAAGTACATCGACCCCGAGGCCGAGCAGGTTATCACCATGGTTACCCAGGTTGTTTCTGGCATTCGCTCCATTCGCGCTCGCTACGGAATTTCTCCCCGTGCGGAGCTTGAAGTAGCAGTTAAGGCTCAAGACGATGCGGCAGCAAGCCTCTTCGAGAGCCAGGTGCAGTTGATTTCCACCTTGGCGAATACCAAGGTATCCGCAGTATCCGTTGACGCGGCACGCCCCGATGAATCTAGCGTGTGCCTCGCCGATGGGGTGGAAGCCTATGTGATCCTGTCCGGTTTGGTCGACTTCGACAAGGAGCGTGCTCGCTTGGAGAAGGAGATCGGCAAACTGGAAAAGGATTTCACCAAGTTTGACAAGAAGCTTTCCAATCCGGGCTTCCTTTCCAAGGCGGCTCCTGAGGTTGTAGAGAAGGACCGTGCGAAGCTTGTCGACATCACCGACCGCCTTACGCGTTTGCGTGCTGAGCTTGCTGAGATTTCCCAGGAGGGATAATCATGAACGAAATCATGTCCCAGTTCCTTACCAGCGAGGTTCAGGCGGTGCTGTTTGTGCTGCTGGGCATTGTTGTTGTCCTGTATCTGCTCTCTATTTTCTGGGCTGCACGCGATGCTCGGGCTCGTGGCTTCGGCTGGGCATGGGGCTTGCTTTCCATTGTCCCTATCGTAGGCTTGGTTGCCTATTGCATGATCCGTCCTCCGCTTCTTAAGGCGGATCGTGAAGAGCAGGATCTCGAACTTGCCCTGAAGCAGCGCGAGCTTATGAAGTTCGGCGATTGCGCCAAGTGCGGCTACCCGGTTGAAGCGGATTACGTGCTTTGCCCGAATTGCCATACGCGCTTGAAGAATCTGTGCCCTACGTGCCACCATGCGCTTGATCCCGCATGGACTGTGTGCCCGTACTGCACTACAAAGATCATGTAGCTGCCTGTTTACGAACAGGGTAGCGTGAGGGCTCAGCCGATCCTGTCTCTTTTATGCGGGGAAGGACTGGCTGAGCTTTCTGTATTTGACAGCGGCTCAAGGATTATGGCAGCTGGTGTGCTAAGGTAAGGCGAGCTCTGTGGTAACATAGCTCGTTCGTTGATGGTTGTATGGGCGCCTTTGCGCTCTATGCAAGAAAGGAAACGATTGTGGAAATCATTCTCCCAGATGGGTCGAAGAAGATTCTCGAGGAAGGCGCCACGGTTTACGATGTGGCAGCATCTATCGGCACCAGTCTTGCTAAAGCTGCGCTTGCTGGCAAGGTTAACGGTGAGCTGGTGGATGTTACCGCTCAGGTAACCGACGGGGCAACCATCGAAATTATCACCAACAAGAGCCCAGAGGCTCTTTCCATCATGCGCCACTCGTGCGCGCACATTATGGCTGAGGCTGTTCAGGAGCTGTTCCCCGGTGCGCAGATTGCATTTGGCCCTGCCACCGACAATGGATATTTCTACGATTTCGAGTTGCCTGAGAATATCTCTTCTGACGATTTTGCGGCTATCGAAAAGAAGATGGCTCAGATCGTGAAGAGGAACGAGCCATTTGTTCGCGAGGTTGTATCGGTTGAAGAGGCGAAACAGATCTTCGCTGACCAGCGCTTCAAGCTCGAGCATATCGACGATCTTACCGAAGGTGAAATCTCGGTGTATCGCCACGGTTCTTTTGTTGATCTGTGCGCAGGCCCCCATGTCCCTTCTGCTGGCAAAATCGGCGCATTCAAGATGATGAAGCTCGCTGGTGCGTACTGGCGAGGTGACGCAAGCCGTGAGCAGCTGCAGCGTCTCTACGGTACGGCGTTCTTTAAGAAGGCCGATCTGGACGAGTATCTGCATAACCTTGAAGAGGCGGAAAAGCGAGACCATCGCCGCATCGGGCGCGAGATGGACATCTTCATGATGCGCGAAGAGGCTCCGGGCTTTCCCTTCTTCCTTCCTAACGGAATGATTCTGAAGAACACGCTTCTTGATTACTGGCGAGAGATCCACCATGAGGCTGGGTACGTGGAAATCTCCACTCCGCTTATCATGAGCAAGCAGCTGTGGGAGACTTCCGGTCATTGGGATCATTACAAGGACAACATGTACTCCACGATCATCGACGAGGAGGAATTCTGCGTTAAGCCCATGAACTGCCCTGGTGGCGTTCTGGTATACGGCTCCAAGCCGCACAGCTATCGCGATCTCCCCATTCGTGCCGGTGAAATCGGTACGGTTCATCGTCACGAGCTTCGCGGTGCTTTGCATGGTCTGTTCCGCGTCCGCTGCTTCAATCAGGATGATGCGCATCTCTTCGTGCGTCCCGATCAGCTTACTGATGAAATTGTGGGCGTAGTGAAGCTTATCGACTCGGTATACCAGCAGTTTGGCTTCAAGTACCATGTAGAGCTCTCCACGCGTCCTGAAGATTCAATGGGGTCGGACGAGGATTGGGCAGCAGCGGAGGCAGGCCTTAAGACCGCGCTCGATCAGTTGGGTATGGAATACGAGGTCAACGAAGGTGATGGTGCTTTCTATGGCCCCAAGATCGACTTCCATCTGCAGGATTCCATCGGACGTACATGGCAGTGCGGTACGGTTCAGCTCGACTTCCAGATGCCTCAGAACTTCAATCTGGAGTACACCGATCACGATGGCTCCAAGAAGCGTCCTGTTATGCTGCATCGCGTATGCTTCGGCTCTGTAGAACGTTTTATCGGTATTCTTATTGAGCATTATGCGGGTAAATTCCCTGTTTGGCTTGCCCCGACGCAGGTAAAGATCTTGCCTGTTTCCGAAAAGAGCCGCGACTATGCCCATAAGGTTGCTGAGCAGATCGAAGCAGCCGGTATCCGTGTAACGGTTGACAACCGCGATGAGAAGATCGGCTACAAGATCCGCGAGGCGCGCAGTATCGATCGCGTTCCCTATATGCTGATCCTGGGTGAAAAGGAAGCTGCCGAGGGCAATATCTCGGTACGCGACCGTTCTAACGAAACTGTTCCTTCAACCGTTGAGGACTTCTGCGCAAAGGTCAAGGAAGAGATTCGTACTCGCTCTTAGTTGAGCAAAGCCCGATAAGTTTTTTCAAAAGTAAGCCGCAAAGCAGTTTTATTGCTTTGCGGCTTTTCTTTTTGCTTATCCATCGAATGGGAGAGGGATGATCGGGCGTGTTTATTGGGGCAAGATCTTAAAGGAGCACGAACGTCGATCTGCCGCGCTTGTCTTTCCTCGCATTTTGCGTGTTTTATCGTTAGGACTTTTCTGATTCGTTCTAATGCATGGCCTAGTGCAGGTCTTTTGCAGCATGCCTCAGTTCTTCTCCGTCATTTCATGGCCTGCTCGTCAGATGAAGAGCAGGTGACGATAATGAAACGAGAGGCGCATGCATTAGCAAAGAGGAACGAAAATGGTAGAAAGGAATCAAGCATTCGGAAAAAGCGTGCTACAATAGGCTTATTAAATGATACTTAACAAGTTGCATTTAGAGAAGGGAGTTTGCTATGGTGCCCCATATCACCCAGTCTGAATTCACTGAAAAGGTTGAGAACGTTTCGTATCCTGTATTGGTTGACTTTTTCGCCACCTGGTGTGGGCCATGCAAGATGATGGCTCCCATTCTTGATCGGGTTGCGCTTGCCAAACAGGGTAAGGCAGCGGTTTACAAGGTTGATGTTGACCAGGAGCCTGAACTTGCTCAACGTTTTGGCGTAATGAGCGTTCCGACGCTTATCGTATTCAAAGGAGGGTCTGTCGCCCGGCAGTTTGTGGGCGTCCAGTCCGAGCAGACGTTGCTCGAGGCTCTGGATTAAAGCCACCCGTTACCGGCGATGTCCTTTGGTGAAGTCGCGATACTTTTGTTCAAGCTCGGAAAGCTCATCGGGAGAAAGCTCGGTGAGCTTTCTCATTTGCTCATCGAAGGCCATGATGCTGTCGTTTTTCCGTAGTCTCATCATTTCGTTGTAGTAATTGACTACGGTGCCGGTGATCAGGGCAACGACGACAAGCGAAGAAAGCCCCATCAGAATCGTGATAACGCGACAGATGGTGGTGTGAGCAACGATATCGCCAAATCCAATGGTGGTAATGGCTTGAAAGGAATACCAGACGGCATTGCCGAAAACAGGGAAAGTCTCAGGCTCGAGGATGCAGAACAATGCGCAGCAGACTAGGAGAAATGCTCCATAGGCGGCGAAGAGTCCGCAGCCTCCAATCTGCTTGAAGGCATTGGCAAGCACTGCAAGTGACTGTTTGGCGGAGCGGAGGGGCTGATTCTTTTGGGGCGTGCTCATAGAGGCTCGTTTCTGCTTGGGTGTTGCTATTGTACGCTCAAAGCCCCTATAGGGTGGTCGCATTGTTTGCTGAAGCTCTTGTGATGCCGGGACGAAGAAGGGGAGGGTGCTTCCTATGATAGAGAAAAAAATTACCGATATCGTGATTGTGGGCGCAGGTCCCGCTGGGCTTGCTGCGAGCATCTACGCTGCACGTGCTGGCCTTTCTGCGGTGGTTCTGGAAGAGCTTGGAGCGGGAGGGCAGCTTCTCTCCATTGATAATCTTGAGAATTATCCAGGGTTTCCCGACGGAATCAACGGATTTGAAGTTGCCTATTCGCTGAGGTTGCAGGCGGAGCGGTTCGGTGCCGTGATCGAAAGCGATAAAGCCATAGGCATTTCGTTGGATGAAGGAAATAGGGGTGACGCTCGGTTTGTCGTCCAGGGGACGCAGGGTACCTATCCTGCACGCAGCGTGATTATCGCTACCGGAGCGAAACCTGTGCCCCTTCCCGTTGATGGAGCCGCTTCCTTGGTGGGGAAGGGTATCTCGTATTGCGCAACGTGCGATGGCAATTTCTTTCGCAATAAGGATGTGATTGTGGTGGGCGGTGGCGATAGCGCTGTTGCCGATGTGGTGTATCTGCACCGCATTGCGCAAACCGTTCATTTGGTGCATCGTCGCGGAGAGCTGAAAGCGAGTCCTTGGTATGCCAAGCAGCTTAAGGGTATGGAAAACCTGGTAGTGCATTGGAACTGTATTGTGTCGGACGTCTTGCAGGAAGAGGGCCGCGTAAGTGGTGCTCGGTTAAAAAGCGTTTTGACGGGGGAAACAAGCACGATTCGTGCCCAGGGAATCTTTGCGGCCATTGGTACGCGCCCCGATACGGCATGGCTTGACGGGCTTGTTGAGCTTGATGACTCGGGTTACATTGTCGCCGATGAGGGCGGGGCAACATCGGTTCCAGGCCTATTTGCTGCAGGTGATGTGCGCACCACGCCTTTGCGCCAGGTTGTAACTGCGGTATCCGATGGTGCTCTTGCTGCGGAGGCGGCTGCTAGTTTCTTGTCTTCATGCTAAAATATATGGCTGTGAATTTTCCGAGCATGTGCTTGTGGGCGCATGCTCGTGGGCCAGTTGACGGAACTGGCAATTGAAATGCGAAAAGGAAGAACATGCGCGAAAAGCTTGAGAAGATCATCGATGCATACGAAGAGCTGGAGCAGAAGCTGGGCGATCCTCAGGTTCTTGCTGACCAGCACGAATACAATAAGCTCGCAAAGAGCTACGCTGACCAGGGCCCGCTTGTTGTAGCTGCTCGCAAATATGTGCAGGATCTCAACGACTTGGCAGAGGCCAAGGAGATGCTCTCTGATGCCGATATGAAGGAATTTGCTCAGGAAGAGATCTCTCGTATCGAAGGTGAACTTCCTCAACTCGAGGAAGACATCAAGTTCATGCTTATCCCCTCTGATCCTGCTGATGAGAAGAACATCATCGTTGAAATCCGCGCCGCCGCCGGTGGCGATGAAGCGGCAATTTTTGCCGGTGATCTGTATAAGATGTATCTGCGTTTTGCCGACCATCACGGGTGGAAGGTGGAGGCCATGGACGTCTCCCCATCTGAAGCGGGCGGTTATAAGGAAATCCAGTTCAAGGTAACGGGCAATAAAGTGTATTCGGTTATGAAGTTCGAGTCGGGGGTTCACCGCGTCCAGCGAATTCCCAAAACGGAAAGCCAGGGCCGCATCCATACCTCAACGGCTACCGTTGCCGTTCTTCCCGAGGCGGACGAAATCGATATCGACATCAAAGACAGCGATCTTCGTATCGACGTGTTCCGTGCTGGTGGACCGGGCGGTCAGTGCGTTAACACTACCGACTCAGCGGTCCGCATCACGCACTTGCCTTCGGGCTTGGTGGTCCAGTCTCAAGATCAGAAGAGCCAGCTGCAGAACAAGATTGCCGCAATGGCCGTTCTCCGTGCTCGTTTGTACGAGAAGATGCTCGCAGAGCAGCAGGCAGCCGAAGGCGCAAAGCGTTTGGCTCAAATCGGATCGGGCGACCGTGCTGAGAAGATCCGTACCTACAACGCCCCTCAGGATCGTGTGACCGATCACCGTATCGGCTTCAACTCCACCTACAATGGGGTGCTTATGGGAGACTTGCTGGAGGATGTAATTACTGCGTTGCAGGCAGCTGACCGAGCTCAGAAGCTCGAGGAAGCCGTTTAGCGCCACTGTCGCTTTGCGGTGCCTGGCAGCGTTGTGCGAGATTTGCGATTCGAGAAGAATCTGAAAGGGTAGGGCGTGGCCTAGGGTCGATGTCCTGCCCTTTTTTTATGTTGCAAAGCTGTCTGGCGTACGTCCGGCAAGTGTGATGAACGTGCATGCTGTTCGCGCTGAAGTTCGGCGCGCCTGGCTTGGTAGGTGGTAGTGAAAGGTGGCCGGTATGGCTGATAACGATATGTGGACCATAAAGGCGGCTCTTGATTGGACGGTAGGGTTCCTTGAGCGCAAGGGGGATGAGAATCCTCGTCTTTCGTCGGAATGGCTGATGTCTGAAGCTACGGGTTTGAGTCGTATCGAGCTGTATGTGAACTTTGATCGACCTCTTACGCTCGACGAGCGGGCCGTCTTGCGTGATTTCGTAGCTCGTCGCGGGAAGGGGGAGCCGCTGCAGCTTATCAGCGGTAAGGTTCCCTTTCGCTATATAACCGTCTTGGTTGCTCCGAATGTGTTGATCCCTCGCCCCGAAACTGAGGTTTTAGTGAGCGAGGCGTTTGCGGAACTGAAGCTTCCGCGTGTTGCCGACCATATTGCCGCAGGCGAAAATGGCGAGGAGGTCGTTTCCCCCGAATTGCCCGAGCTTCGCGTTGTGGACCTGTGTACGGGGTCGGGATGCATTGCCTGTTCGATTGCCTCTGAATATCCAGCGGCGCATGTTGTGGCGCTGGACATCGCCCCTGAAGCTCTGGCTCTTGCTGGAAAGAATGTTGCAGCACTTGGGCTTGGCGATCGCGTTGAGGTTCGCGGAAGCGATTTGCTTGGCGCGCTCGATCACGACGAGAAGGGGAGTTTTGACCTTATTGTCTCCAACCCGCCTTATGTGCCCACAAAGGTATGTGACGGCCTTCCTCGAGAAGTAAGCGAGTGGGATCCGCGTCTGGCTTTAGACGGCGGGGAGGATGGCCTCGATTTATTTAGAAGGTTCCTTCCCGACGCTCTTTCGTATTTGAAGCCGGGTGGCGTTTTGGCGGTCGAATTGTTTGAGGGGCACATTGAGCAAGCGTTCAGTTGTGCTTGCGATGCTGGATTCGAGCAGGCTCGAATAGCGCAAGACTTGACAGGTCGGCCGCGAGTGCTGGTGGCCCGAAAACCCCGTTAATGTACTCTTTTGTCTTCGAAGAGCCGCTGTTCTGCAAAGGAACAGCGGTTTTTTGTTAGTGCGGCTTGATTCGCAAAAATCAGATTGCGTGGAACGCGTACGTAACAAGAAATTCCGAAAACGCAGGTCGATCGGTCGCAAAATAATAGTTAGATACATAGTTTGTGATAATCAAACAGCAGTTAATTAATTTGAAATCGATGTTTGATGTTCGTCTGAACTCGTGGTTAAATGGATTTATTCGATTGGAACGCGTTCATTTGGAAACGTCTTCGGGTCTGGGGAGTCCTAAAGACGAATGACCGAGCGCGATTCGATATATGGGTGAGTTTCCGCATAATGCGGGAGGGGTTTTAAATCGTCGATGAGCACATTGTTTCGGCGTGAAGGCAGCCCGCCAGACTTTCAGGGGATGAAGGTCTGGCGGGTTTCTTTTTTGTGCCAGTATCTCCGCTGGGGTTTCGGGGCGTTCTGTGGCGCTTTTGCAAAATAATTCACTCCATTGAAATAAAGTTGCGCTCTTGGCTTTGGATGGTGCTATAGTGACAACATTGAAAAGCGCAGACGAGGAAAAGTAGGGACGAATCCTTCCCACAGAGAGTTGGCGGTTGCTGAAAGCCAATGGTTGGACGGTCCGAAAGGCGCCTCTGAGCTGTTCTGTCTGAACATCTTCCATTCGAAGCGGACGATCTCCGATTCGGTGGTTGGTCGGTAGGCTGAATCGGTGACCCCGTAATCGGTCCGTGGGAACAGTGTTTCCCCCTTTCTCTTTGTGGTCCTGATGCAGTCTGCTGCACAGGATTTTTTTATGCTCGGGTTTTCGAAACCCGCTCAATGAGTTTAAGAGCCCAATAGAGAAAGGGGTGTGATTAGATGCGAAGCGACGCGATTAAGAAAGGCCTTGCGCGTGCCCCGCACCGAAGCCTTTTGAAGGCTGACGGTTTGACCGATGAGGAGATCGAGCGCCCGCTCATCGCCGTTATCTCTTCCACCAACGACATCATTCCCGGTCATAATCACCTGGATAAGATCGCTGAAGCTGTTAAAGCAGGTGTCCGCATGGCGGGTGGCACGCCTTTGGAGGCAACCACCATCGGCGTGTGCGACGGCATTGCCATGAACCATGAGGGTATGCACTTCTCTCTTACCAGTCGTGAAGTCATCGCCGACTCGGTTGAGTGCGTTGTTCAGGGTCACCAGTTTGACGGTATGGTGCTCATTCCCTCTTGTGACAAGGTTGTTCCTGGCATGCTCCTTGCTGCTTGTCGTCTGAACATTCCTACAGTTCTTGTTTCTGGCGGCCCCATGCTTGCTGGTCGTGACAAGTGCGGAAACGAAACCGACTTGAACACCTTGTTCGATGCGGTGGGTCAGGTAACTGCTGGCACCATGACCGAGGAAGAGTGCAAGTGGTTCGAGAACACCGCATGCCCCACCTGCGGCAGCTGCTCGGGCATGTTTACCGCGAACTCCATTTGCTGCTTGTCCGAGGGTCTGGGCATCGCCCTTCCTGGCAACGGCACCATCCCTGCTGTGTATTCTGAGCGCATCCGCCTTGCAAAGCATGCAGGCATGAAGGTCATGGAGCTTGTGGCGGAAGATATCACGGCGCTTGATATCATCAATGAGCATTCCATCCGCAACGGCATGGCGCTCGATATGGCTTTCGGCGGATCTACCAACACTATGCTTCACCTCACCGCAATCAGCCATGCAGCCGGTTGTCCCATTACCATGGACGACTGGAATGAGGTTTGCCAGCAGATCCCGAATATCACGCGTATCGCTCCTGCTGGTCCGCTCCACATCGAGGATTTGAATGCGGTTGGCGGTATCCCCGCTATTATCGGTGAGCTCGGCCGTCACGGCCTGCTTGACGGCGAGGCCACCACGTGTCACGGTTCCATGGCTGAATGGATTAAGGAATGTCCGCAGGTTGATGGTGAAGTGGTTCGCACCGTTGAAAATGCTTACAGCCCCTACGGCGGCTTGCGCGTTATGCACGGCAACCTTGCTCCCGACCGCGCCGTAGTGAAGCAGTCTGCTGTTTCCGACGATATGCGCAAGCATCGCGGTCCGGCACGTGTCTTCGAGTCCGAAGAAGAGGCCTGCGAGGCTATCTTCGGCGGCAAGATCAATGCTGGCGACGTTGTGGTTATTCGCTACGAAGGCCCTGCAGGTGGCCCAGGTATGCGCGAAATGCTCACGCCCACCAGTGCAATCTGCGGCATGGGCTTGGACAAGTCCGTTGCCCTCATCACAGACGGTCGCTTCTCTGGCGCAACCAAGGGTCCTGCTATCGGTCATGTAAGCCCCGAGGCTGCCGCAGGCGGTCCTATTGCCTTGGTTCGTGAGGGCGACATCATCGATATCGACATCGACGAAGGCACCCTCACGCTTGAAGTGTCCGACGAAGAGCTCGAAGCCCGCCGCGCTGCTTGGGTGAAGCCTGAGCCCAAGTACCAGGTTGGCGTTCTTGCTCGCTACGCAAAGCTCGTTTCCAGCGCTGACAAGGGGGCGTATTTCGGATGAGCGTGATCGATAAGGAATACGAAGCCAAGATGGGCCTCGGTCCTCATACCGAAAAACAAGGCAAGAAGATGCTGGGTGCAGAAGCCATCATCGCTTCGCTTGAAGCCGAAGGTGTGGACACAGTATTCGGTTATCCGGGTGGTCAGGCTATCAAGATCTACGATGCCCTGTATGACTCGAAGAAGATCAACCATGTTCTTGCTCGCCATGAGCAGGGTGCGACCCATGAGGCCGATGGCTACGCTCGCGCCACTGGCAAAACCGGTGTCGTCATTGTGACTTCCGGACCTGGTGCTACCAATACGGTTACCGGTATCGCCACCGCCTACATGGACAGTGTCCCTATGGTGGTAATCACTGGTCAGGTTCCCCGCAGCGTTATCGGCACCGATGCGTTCCAGGAATCCGATATCGTGGGTATCACCATGCCCATCGTGAAGCACAGCTATCTGCTTCAGAGCTGCGACGACATGACCAAGACTTTCCGCGAGGCGTTCTATATTGCCAACTCTGGTCGTCCTGGTCCGGTTCTTATCGATATTCCTTCCGACCTTGCTGGTTCGGAGATGGTGTTCGAGTACCCTGAGGATGTGCTCATTCCCTCGTACAAGCCGACGGTTAAGGGCAATATTCGCCAAATCCGCCAGGCATGCGAGATGATGAAGGAAGCGAAGCGCCCCATTCTCTACATCGGCGGCGGCATCATTGCGTCCCATTCCGAAAAGGAATTGCTCGCGGTGGCAGAAAAGCTGCAGATCCCCGTGGTTTCCACGCTGATGGGCAAAGGTGCATTCCCTGCATCCAATCCGCTCAGCCTGGGTCTTGTGGGCATGCACGGTTCCAAGTTCGCGAACTATGCGGTAACCAATTCCGATTTGCTCATCGCGGTCGGCGCGCGCTTCTCGGATCGTGTTACCGGCAAGCTTGCCGATTTTGCGCCTGATGCGAAGGTTATCCATATCGATGTGGATCCTGCCGAAATTGGCAAGAACCGTATTCCTCAGATTCCTATCGTGGGCGATGCGAAGGTCGTTCTGGGTGGCATCAACGAGCAGCTCGAGCAGACGGGCTACGAACCTTGCACAAAGGAATGGCTCGCTCAAATCGAGGAATGGCGAAGCCGCCATCCGTTCTACAGCCCCGGTGTGTCCACGCCTGCTGGCTCTATTTCGCCCGAGGGTTCGCTCGATTTGCTTTCCAGCTTGCTCGATCCCGAGAACTCCATTGTGACTACCGAGGTCGGCCAGCATCAGATGTGGGCTGCTCAGCATATCGATCGCGATGTGTCGCGCACGTTCCTTTCCAGCGGCGGCTTGGGCACCATGGGATTCGGCTTCCCGGCTGCCATCGGCGCTAAGGTTGCTTGCCCTGAAAAACAGGTTGTGTGCATTGCGGGTGATGGCTCCTTCCAGATGAACGTTCAGGAGATGGCAACCGCTGCCGTCAAGGGCATCAACGTGAAGGTTCTTCTTATGAATAACTCCGCGTTGGGTATGGTTCATCAGTGGCAGGGCTTGTTCTACAACGAGCGTTACAGCGAAACACTGTTGCCTGACAACCCTGATTTCGTGAAGCTGTGCGAGGCTTACGGCTGGGGCGGCAAACGCGTTTCCGATCCTGCCGAGCTCGAAGATGCCATGAAGTGGATGCTTGATTACGATGGTCCTGCGCTGCTCGACATGCGCATCGACCGTGACGAAAACGTATTCCCCATGGTGGCTCCCGGTGCTCCGCTCGACGATATCATCGGTGCGGTGAATGTTGGTCCTATCTCCAACATGCTTGAGGGATTCGAGAATCTGCCGTTTGCAAACGCTGCCGAGGCAAATGCGGCTGCGCACAGCGCCAACAATGAAGGAGGCCGATAATGAGCACTCAGCAGAGGCATATCCTTTCGGTATTGGTTGAAAACAAGCCAGGCGTGCTTTCTCGCGTTACCGGTTTGGTTTCCCGCCGCGGTTTCAATATTGAGTCTCTTTCCGTTGGCCCAACCGAAGACCAGACGCTTTCCCGTTTGACGATCATCATGATCGCCGATGATGTTGCATATGAGCAGATCACCAAACAGCTGCATAAGCTAATCAGCGTGCATAAGATCACCGACCTCACCCAAGAGCAGGCGATCGAACGTGAGCTGGTACTGTTCAAAGTTCATGCTAACCCAGAGCGCCGAGGCGAGATCATTGAGATTGCCAACGTGTTCCGCGCCAACATCGTCGATGTGGGCAAGTCGTCGTTGACCATCGAGGTCACTGGTACCGAGTCGAAGATCTCGGGTATTGAAGACCTCCTGCGTGCCTATGGCATCAAGGAGATTATTCGCACGGGTATAATTGCAATGTCCCGCGGCTCCAAGGTGAGCTAAACCACCTGTCGCGTGACGCAATTCACCATATAGTTATAACAGTCAGTCATTAGAAGAAGGGATGAACCATGGCTGTAACGATCTATTACGAAGAGGATGTCGATCCTAAGGTAATCCAGGGCATGAAGGTAGCTATCATCGGCTACGGCTCTCAGGGCCATGCACATGCACTGAACCTGAAGGATTCCGGCGTTGACGTTCGCGTTGGTCTTCGTGAGGGTTCCAAGAACTGGGCTGTTGCAGAAGAGGCCGGCCTGAAGGTTACCACGATGGACCAGGCTGCTGAGGAAGCCGACTTCATCATGATTCTCGTTCCCGACGAGAAGCAGCCCCAGGTTTACAAGGATCACGTCGAGAAGCACCTCAAGCCTGGCAAGACCCTTGCTTTCGCTCACGGCTTCAACATCCACTACGGCTACATCAAGGCTCCCGAAGGCGTTAACGTTGTCATGTGCGCTCCTAAGGGTCCTGGTCACATTGTTCGCCGTCAGTTCACTGAGGGTTCTGGTGTGCCTGATCTGGCTTGCGTATACGAGGATGCAACCGGCAACGCTTGGGACATCATCATGTCCTACTGCTGGGGTGTTGGCGGTGCTCGTTCCGGCATCATCAAGGCAACCTTCGCTGAGGAAACCGAAGAAGACCTCTTTGGTGAGCAGGCAGTTCTTTGCGGTGGCCTCGTAGAGCTGGTAAAGGCAGGCTTTGAGACCCTGACCGAGGCTGGCTATCCGCCCGAGTTGGCATACTTCGAGTGCTATCACGAGATGAAGATGATCGTCGACCTGATGTACGAATCCGGCATCCACTTCATGAACTACTCCATCTCCAACACTGCTGAGTACGGCGAGTACTACGCTGGCCCCAAGGTCATCAACGAGCAGTCCCGCGAGGCCATGAAGCTCATCCTCAAGCGTATTCAGAACGGCGAGTTCGCCAAGGAATTCGTTGCCGACTGCGAGAACGATCACAAGTGGCTCCTCGAGCAGCGTGAGAAGATCAACACTCACGAGATCGAGACCACTGGCGCTAAGATCCGTGAAATGTTCTCTTGGGTTAAGTCCGCAGAATAGTTGGTACGTCCGCTCGTGCACTCGAAAAGGCACCCTTCGGGGTGCCTTTTCTTTGTG
>URJE01000025.1 GCA_900547965.1 uncultured Eggerthella sp.
GAAACGTCGCCAGCCTTTTTATTGCCTCGAATCAAATGCAATACCACGGCTTTTCTCGATGACGGGCTGGTGAGGTTACGCTTAAAAAGTGCGTGAAGGGCAAAATGATCCTTTACGTTCCGGTAGGGAAATGAATGAGCCATGATGCGCTTGAGCGGGATCTTTCCAATTGATTCGTTACGATGTATCTGAAATAGCAACAAGATCGCATGTGGAGGTTGTCCAGATGAACACTGAACAGAGGCCAACCAGCATAAAAGTCAGAGGAGCTCGGGTCCATAACCTGAAAAATGTAGATGTCGATATTCCTTTGGGCGGCATCGTTGGCATTGCGGGCGTATCCGGTTCGGGGAAGAGCTCGTTGGCTCTGGGGGTTCTGTATGCCGAAGGCTCACGGCGCTACCTAGAATCGCTTTCCACGTACACCAGGAGAAGAATGACGCAGGCTGCCCGAGCCGATGTCGATGAAGTCCTCCATGTGCCGGCGGCGTTGGCTTTGCATCAAAGACCCTCAGTTCCCGGTATTCGCTCCACTTTCGGAACGGGAACGGAACTGCTGAATAGTTTGAGGCTGATGTTCTCGCGCCTTTCCAGCCATCGTTGTCCCAACGGTCACTATGTAGAGCCCAGTATCAATGTTGCAACAATGGACGGTAATCTGGTTTGTCCGGAATGCGGCGAGCATTTTTTCGCGCCGGGAGCAGAGGACCTTGCCTTCAATTCCGCGGGAGCTTGCAAGCATTGTGGAGGAACGGGAATGGTTCGAACCGTTGATCGATCGACGCTTATTCCCGATGAAAGCAAAACCATTGACGAGGGCGCTGTTGCGCCTTGGAATTCCCTTATGTGGTCGCTGATGACTGATGTCTGTCGGGAAATGGGCGTACGTACCAATATTCCTTTTTGCGAGCTTTCCGATAGGGAAAAGGAAATCGTCTACGACGGCCCGATGGAAAAGCGGCACATCTTTTATGTTCCGAAGAATAAAGACAGCACTTCAGCCGGCGAGCTGAACATGACTTACTACAGCGCAACCGCAACGGTGCTCAACGCCCTTAACAAGGTCAAGGACGACAAGGGCATGAAGCGCGTTGAGAAATTTCTGAAAGAAGAGATATGCCCAGAATGTTGCGGTACAAGGCTTTCGGAGGAAGCTCGGGCACCGCGATTGATGGGCATGTCGTTAGCGGATGCTTGTCAGATGACATTGAAGGATTCTGTTGCATGGGTTAAGCGCGTGCCCGATGCCGTACCGAACGAAATGCGCGCTATGGCCCAGAGCATCTGTGAGTCGTATGAGGAAGTTGCTGCTAGGCTTATGGAATTGGGCCTTGGGTACCTAACGCTCGATAGGGCTTCGTCCACTCTTTCTACAGGTGAGCGCCAGCGCATGCAGTTGGCGCGGGCAGTGCGGAATCGTACGACGGGCGTGCTGTATGTTCTCGACGAACCCTCTATCGGATTGCATCCTGCGAATATTGTCGGATTGAACGGCGTAATGCACGATCTTGTGCGGGACGGAAACTCCGTTTTGCTCGTAGACCATGACACCCAGATTCTCAAGGAATCGGATTGGCTTATCGAAATGGGCCCAGGTGCAGGCGCTGAAGGCGGAGCTGTTATTGCTCAGGGCACCGTGAAGAGTATCGAAGGCAACCCGAATTCCGTGATAGGCCCTTACCTTTCCGGTGCAACGGCGTCCGATGAACGCCCAAGGCATATTGCTGCTAACCTTGATGGCGCTATACGCATGGAAACAAATTCGATCCATACCGTAAAACCGCTTTCGGTACGCATACCCAAGCATCAGCTAACGGTAATTACGGGGGTTTCTGGCTCGGGCAAAACCACCATGGTACTGGAGAGCCTTATTCCTGGCCTGGAGGCGCTTTGTTACGGTAAACCCATGCCGAGCCATGTTTCTTCCATCCAGGCGGAAGGCATCAATCATGTGAAGCTGATCGATGCAACGCCCATTGGCGCTAACGTACGTTCAACCGTTGCTACCTATGCCAATGTGCATGATGCGTTACGAAGGACGTATGCAAGAACAGCAGATGCGAAGGAGCTTGGCCTTAAAGCGGGCGATTTTTCTTACAACACGGGAAGCCTCCGGTGCCCTGTTTGCGATGGTGCTGGAACCATATCGTTCGATGTTCAGTTTCTGCCAGATGTCGATATTCCTTGTCCGGAATGTCGTGGGTCGAGATATCGGAAACAGGCAAATCAAATTCGCTATACCAACAAGCAGGGCGAGGAACGTTCTTTGCCCGAGCTCATGAACATGGACGTGAACGAGGCGGTAGTCTTTTGCCAGAACCTCAATTCCGTACGGCCTAAGCTCGAAACCCTCCGAGATTTGGGGCTGGGATATCTTACGCTTGACGAAGAAACTCCCTCACTTTCTGGCGGCGAAGCGCAACGGTTAAAACTGGCAAGTGAAATGGGTAGGGAGCAGGCCGATTCGGTTTTCGTATTCGATGAGCCTACTATTGGCCTTCACCCTAGGGATGTTGAAACGTTGCTGCAGGTGTTTGATGCGTTGATTGCCAAAGGGGCTACGGTAGTTGTAATCGAGCATGACCTTGATGTTATTCGAGCTGCCGATTGCATTATCGATATGGGTCCTGGCGGCGGAGAAGAGGGCGGTCGAATCGTGGTCTGTGGCACGCAAGATGATGTGCGGAAATGCCCTGAAAGCGTTACGGGGAAATTCATTTAGACAGAACGAAGAGGGCAGTTCGTAGCTGTTTCGAAAAGTAGTTCTGATCAGTTGAGCGGATTTACAACGTTCCACACGCGCAACGAATGCGTTCACCGGGAATGGCAATGAACTTATGGATGCTCAAACTATCCATGCGACCAACGAATCCGTTTGCTTGGCGGGTGCCAGTGATGGTCTTGGCGGGTGCGATCGGCGAATATTCCAAAATGGTGGTTCTGCTCTTTGGCCGCATAGATCGAATAACGGTGTAGGAATTCTTCGATCAAGCTTTTAAACGTAACAATTGGGTGATATTTTTTTTCCATTACTATCCTTTTGGAAGGGGGATGTGAGTGGTCGAAGAAAAACAGGAGAATCCGCTGCACGCAAAGGAAGAAGGGCGTGCAGAAGGTTCTTCGGAAGAAACCACTGGTAATGGCAGGTCGTTGGGCGTTTTCTCGTTCGAAGGCGATATTCCGCTTACACAGGCGGTTCCGTTGGGCCTGCAGCATGTGCTGGCCATGTTTGTGGGCAATTTAACACCGCTGCTTATCGTGACGGGCGTTTGTGGTTTGGCTACCGCCGAATTCGCAGAAATCCAGTTGGCGCTGCTGCAGAACGCCATGCTGATTGCTGGCGTGGTAACGTTGGTTCAGTTGTTCGGCATCGGTCCTGTAGGTGGCAGAGTGCCTATCATTATGGGCACGTCGTCCGGCTTCATCGGTGTGTTCAATTCCGTTGCCGCATCTATGGGCGGTGGCCTTGTTGCCTATGGCGCTATTATGGGCGCTTCGCTCATCGGTGGCTTGTTCGAAGCTGTTCTGGGCTTCTTTCTAAAGCCGCTTCGCAGATTCTTTCCGTCTATTGTCACGGGTACCGTTGTGCTTTCCATCGGCTTGAGTCTTATTAGTGTTGGCGTTAATGCTTTCGGCGGCGGTAACAGCGCAGTTGACTTTGGTTCGCTTGAAAACCTGTGCTTAGCGTTGGTCGTCTTGATTGTCATCTTGGCGGTCAAGCACGCCACCACGGGTTTTTTGAGCGCTTCTTCGATTTTGGCCGGCATTATTGTGGGCTATGTTGTTGCAGGCATCATGGGTTTGGTTCTGCCTACTACGGGCGTTACCGCCGAAGGCGTCGAGTACACCAAAGCTTGGGTTCTGAATTGGGATAAAGTGGCAGAAGCATCCTGGTTCGCCGTTCCTGCCTTGATGCCCGTTGCCCCTGTATTCGACATGCGTGCTATTGCTCCTGTGCTGGTTATGTTTGTTGTCACGGCTGTTGAAACGGTCGGCGATATCTCAGGCGTAACTCAGGGTGGCATGGATCGTGAAGCCACCGATAAGGAGCTTTCCGGTGGCGTGGTTTGCGACGGCATCGGCTCATCGTTCGCCGCTATGTTCGGCGTCTTGCCCAATACGTCTTTCAGCCAGAACGTTGGCTTGGTTGCCATGACTAAGATGGTTAATCGCAAAGCTTTGGCGTGCGGTGCCCTCTTCTTGATTCTGTGTGGCTTGTGCCCGAAGCTGGCGGCAGTGATTTCGATCATGCCTCAGTCGGTTCTTGGAGGCGCTGCTGTTATCATGTTCGCCTCTATTGTGGTTAGCGGTATTCAGCTTATTACGCGCGATCCGCTCACCTCGCGTAATCTCAGCATCGTTTCGGTTGCTCTTGGTTTGGGCTACGGCATTGGCGCTAACCCTGCCGTTCTGGCTGGTGCGCCCGAGATGGTAAGTCTTATTTTTGGCGGTTCCGGCATCGTTGCTGCAGCTGCGGTGGCCATCCTTTTGAACATCGTGCTCCCGAAAGATTCAGCTCTTCTTAAGAAGGATTCGAACAATTAGGCATTAGCTGTTCGGGTTTATTGCGCGCCCGGCGGGATGCTGTATCCTGCTGGGCGTTTTTTGTCCTATACCCCGTTTTTGCGAAAAAGCACGTTTGGTTTGATGGAATTCGGTTCTTTCTTGCAACTACTAGTGGGCTAGGTGCTTCTGCAAAAGGGCCAGATCTTCAAGCGTATCGACATCGAAGAGTTCCCATTTGCTTGAAACCTCGATGCATCGAACGAGCTCTTTGTGCTGTTTGGCGACATAGCCGCCGCCTTTGCCAGATGGGAGCGTTAGCAGTTCGTCGAGTGCCCATGAGGGGAATAGCACGGGGGCGCCTGGCGTGTCCTTGAAGCTAGTGCGCCAAATGCATTTAGGGGTGTTTTCTGCGGCCCGTAAAAGGGCGGTAATAGTGCTTGGGCTGATAAGCGGTTGGTCTGCCTGGAAAAAAGTAACGGTGTCGCATTCGCCTATGGCGCCCATACCCAATCGGACCGTATCATTCCGATGCGGCTTGCTGTGAAGGACCGCTTCGGCACCTAACGCCTGACACACTTTGGCTACTTCATCGTGGCGGGTAACCACCACGCGTTTTTCAAAGAGATTTTCAGTTGCTCGAATTACGTATTGAATAAGCGGTGTTCCATTTAGCTTGGCCATGAGCTTATTGCCTCCAAATCGAGTACCCATGCCCGATGCCATGATGATGCATCCATGCTTCGTTTTTGTCTGTTTGACAAGGTGTGGCATATCGATTTTGCCCTTTGCGAATTCGGTGGTTGGATTTGCCCTCTAAGCGGATAGCTATCGGTTCAAAGTATAATAAGAATATCTATGTAAAGTTCTAGTAATGGGGTGAGTGTCATTATCACCTTTCAGAAATATGTTCGCCCGCAGAGTCTGGAAGAGGCCTGGGAATTGAACCAGAAAAAGCGCCACCGCATCGTTGCTGGCATGATGTGGTTGAAAATGGGCAAGCATTCCTTCGGCACTGCTATCGACTTGTGCGATTTGGGCTTGGACGAAATAGAGGAAGCCGAAAACGAGTTCCGCATTGGCGCTATGGTTACGCTGCGGCAAATGGAAAAGCACCCTGGTTTAGCCGCTTATTCTTGCGGTGCGGTTGAAGCTGCGTTCAAGGATATTGTGGGCGTGCAGTTCCGCAATGGTGCCACATTGGGCGGGAGCTTATGGCGTCGCATGGGTTTTTCTGACATCGTTACTGTATTTATGGCCATGGACAGCTACGTTGAACTTTTCGAGGGTGGCATAGTCCCCTTGGAAGAATTCGTAGGCATGAAATACGACAAGGATCTTCTGGTGCGGCTCATTGTGAAAAAGCAACCCGGCGCATTTGCTTATCAGGCGGTACGTAAGCAGCGTACCGATTTGCCTTCGCTGAACTGCGCTGCGGCCAAGCTGGGCAATGAGTATCGCGT
Source organism: uncultured Eggerthella sp. (assembly GCA_900547965.1). Lineage (GTDB taxonomy): Bacteria > Actinomycetota > Coriobacteriia > Coriobacteriales > Eggerthellaceae > Anaerotardibacter. The sequence goes on from URJE01000025.1 coordinate 5,967, forward strand.
GGTAGTGGGGTCGCGTCCTGCGCGCGCCATGATTCTTCGCGACGATCAGGGCTTTTTGGCCAACGGTATCACGGAAGAAAGTGCCGCGTCTTTTGCTGAGTATGCTGCAAACACCATTCCCGTGTCAGGAAACATGTGGGGCAGCGCCGAGTATCGAAAGGCATTGGTTCCGGTTCTTACACGCCGTACCCTTATGGCTTTGGGAGAGGTTCAGTAATGGAAATCAAAATCAAACTGAATGGAAAGATGATTTCCGACGACATCCCGGTCGATATGCTGCTGATCGATTTCGTTCGCGCCCATAATTGCTTTAGCGTTAAGCGTGGATGCGAAACGTCGAGCTGTGGTTTGTGCACAGTGTTGCTTGACGACCAACCCGTTTTGTCTTGCTCGACGTTGGCAGCTCGTGCAGATGGCCACAGCGTGTACACCTTGGAGGGGCTGCAAGAAGAGGCGTCCGAATTTGTGGGATTCATTGCCGATCAAGGTGCTGAACAGTGCGGTTTCTGCAATCCCGGTTTCGTTATGAATACCATTGCCTTGCTGCGAGAAAATCCCGATCCCACGGATGAGGAGATCCTGGCATACCTCAGCGGAAACCTTTGTCGCTGCTCGGGTTATGTGGGCCAGCAGCGCGGTATTCGCAACTTCTTGAACAGCAGGAAAGCGCAGGAGGCTGAACGTGAATAGACCCGATTACCAATCTGTGGGCAAGTCCGTTCGTAAAAAGGACTCGCTGCAGCTGTTGCTGGGCAAGCCAGTTTACACCGATGACATTGTCCCCGATGCGTTGGTGGTGAAATTGCTTCGAAGCCCTCACGCCAATGCCATCGTTGAAACCATCGACACTTCAAAGGCTAAGAAACTTCCTGATGTGGTGGATGTGTACACATGGGAAGACGTGCCGAATGAGCGTTTTTCGAACGCTGGCCAAACGTACCCCGAAACCAGTCCGTACGACCGCCTAATTATCGACCGCCATGTTCGGTTTGTGGGTGACGTGGTTGCTATCGTTGCAGCCGAAACTGAAGAGGCTGCCGAAAAAGCCCTTGGGCGCATTAAAGTTACGTACAACGTGCTGGAACCGGTGTTAGATTTCCGCGCCGCTAAAGACAACCCCGTACTGGTGCATCCTGAAAGCAACTGGCATATGCTGTGCGACCTGGGTGGAGACAACACGCGCAACTTGGTAGGCGGCACCGCCGATGCCGATGGCGACGTGGAAGCAGTGCTTGCAGATTGCGATATCGTGCTGGAGCGTACCTACCATACGAAAGCCTACAACCAGGCCATGATGGAAACGTTCCGTACCTTTACTCAGCTTGATCGTTATGGCCGCTTGCATGTTGTTTCCTCTACGCAGATCGTATTTCATGTACGTCGCATTCTGTCCAATGCATTGGGCATTCCGAAAAGCCGCATCCGCGTAGAAAAGCCGCGTATCGGTGGCGGATTTGGCGCAAAGCAGACTGCGGTCTGCGAGGTATATCCTGCGTTTGTCACCATGAAAACCGGGCGCCCTGCAATGTGCATTTTCTCGCGCAAGGAAGCGCAGACCTGTGGTTCTCCGCGCCACGAAATGGAAATCTCTGTGCGTCTGGGCGCCAACAACGATGGGCGAATTCGCGCTTTAGCTGTTAACACGCTTTCCAACTCGGGTGCCTATGGTGAGCATGGTTGGGCTACGGTTGGCTTAACTGGGCACAAATCCATTCCGCTGTATACGGGGTCGCTCGAAGCCTTCAAGTTTACCGCTGATGTGGTGTACACGAATATGCAGCCCTCTGGTGCATATCGTGGCTTCGGCGCGACGCAGGGTCAGTTTGCTGTTGAAACCACGGTGAACGAACTTGCTGAAAAATTGGGCATGGATCCTATCGCCATTCGCGAGAAGAACATGGTGCGTGAGGGTATGGCCATGCCTGCTTACTATGGCGAGGTAACCAATTCCTGCGCACTCGATCGCTGCATGGAGCGTTGCGCTGAACTGTTTGACTGGAAAGCAAAGTACCCTGTACGCGAAATGGGCAATGGCAAAGTGCGCGCTGCTGGCGTAGGCATGTCCATGCAGGGCTCTGGCATTTCCGGCATCGATGTTGGTTCGGTTACCCTCAAGCTGAACGACGACGGCTCGTTCATGATGCTCATTGGTGCCGCCGATATGGGCACGGGCTGCGATACCATCCTTGCCCAGATGGTTGCTGAGCACATGGAGTGCTCCGTTGAAAATGTTTCCGTATTTGGCGCCGATACCGATGCTTCTCCGTACGATTCTGGTTCGTATGCTTCTTCTACCACCTACGTTACGGGTATGGCTGTTGAAAAGGCATGCAATCAGCTAAAGGAAAAGCTGTTCGCTATTGCCGCCGATATTCTCGAATGCGAGCCCGAAGAGCTGCAGTTTGAAGATGGGCGTGTATTGCGAGAAAGCACAGGCCAGAAGGTTTCATTGCAGGAGATTGCCGTCAAGAGCCAGTGCAGCAACCGCGAGGCTCCCGAGGCTACCGCTATGCATTCTTCGCCTGTTTCCCCGCCTCCGTTTATGGTGGGCATGGCGGAAATCGAGTTGGATCGCGAAACCGGTGTGGTAGAAGTGCTTAACTACGCCGCTGTGGTTGATTGCGGTATTCCCATCAACCCTGCCTTGGCGCGCATTCAGGTTGAAGGTGGCATCGTTCAAGGTATCGGCCATACGCTGATGGAGGATGTAACCCGCACGCCGACAGGTAAGATTCGCGAATCGAGCTTGTTCACGTATCGTTTGCCGACCCGCTTGGATACGGGGAACATCAACGTGGAATTTGAGAATTCGTATGAGCCCACCGGGCCGTTTGGCGCTAAATCCATCGGCGAAATCGTTATCAATACGCCTGCCCCTGCACTGACTCAAGCGATTTATCGAGCAACGGGCGTTTGGCATCGCGAGTTGCCGATTTTGCCGGAACATATCCTGCTTGCGAAACCGGAGGAATAACCATCCTTTGCGACTATCTGCATATCCAACCTGGCCTTACGGCCATTATCGGTGGCGGTGGTAAAACAACGCTTTTGCGCGTGCTTGCTAATGAGCTGTCTGCGCACGCCCGTGTAATTGTTGCCACCAGCACAAAGATGATGACGCCGGATTGGTGTCCGGCTCTGATCGACCCTTCCCTCGGTGAAGTGCAAGTGGCTCTTTCAGGTAGCCCCGTGGTATGTGTGGGGTCAATCCAAGAGGAAACAGGCAAGATGTCTCAATCTTCCTTGGCTTTTCCTGAGCTGCTAAGCTTGGCCGACTATGTGCTGGTGGAAGCCGATGGTGCGAAAATGCTTCCCTTGAAAGCGCACGCTGAATATGAACCGGTCATTCCCGATTGCGCGAGCTTGGTGGTATGCGTGGTTGGTATCGATGGCGTGGGTTTGCCTGTTTCGGAAATATGCCATCGTCCTAACCGCTTTGCGGAATTAGCGGGCATTACGCAAGAATGCCAGGTAACGCCTGAAGCGGTTGCTGCGGTTTTGAATGCCGAAGCCTTTCATGACGTGCTGTTGATAAACAAGGTAGAGGCTTCTGGCCAATGGCAGTTGGCCGAGCGTCTTGCCTTGCAGTGCAAAACGCCTGTAGTTGCAGGAAGTCTTAAGAACGGTGAGTTCCGGTGCTTGCGATAATCCGTGGAGCTGGCGATATCGCTACCGCTATCGCCCTTCGCCTGTGGCGGAGTGGCATTTCGGTTGTTATGACTGAAATCGAGCAGCCGCTTACCGTGCGCCGCACCGTTGCATTTAGCGAAGCGGTGCGTTTGGGACAAGTGAAGGTGGAAGGCATTTTGGCAATACGCGTCCAGGATGCCGTCCAGGCAAAGGAAGTTCTCGAACGAAAAAATGCCATTCCTGTTCTGATCGATCCTGATTGCCGCTGCATTGAGCTTAAGCCGGATGTGGTTGTTGATGCCATTTTGGCAAAACGCAATCTGGGCACCACTATGCACATGGCTCCCGTTGTAGTTGGTGTGGGTCCTGGCTTCACCGCGGGGGAAGACTGCCATGCAGTAGTAGAAACCATGCGCGGGCACACCCTAGGGCGTGCATATTACCAAGGCTCAGCGCTTCCGAATACTGCAGTGCCTGGTCTTGTGGGCGGTTTTGCGGGCGAGCGCGTTTTGCGTGCGCCAGCCGATGGACTGTTTCGTGGCGTTTGCTCGATTGGCGATCATGTTGAAGAGGGGCAAGTCGTTGCTTATGTGGGAGACGCTCCTGTAGTGGCTATGCTTACGGGGGTTCTGCGGGGCTTGATTGCCGACGGCGTTCGCGTCTCTGAAGGCTTGAAGTGTGGCGACGTGGATCCTCGAGACGATGCTCGCTATTGCTGGCTGGTTTCCGACAAGGGTTTGTCGGTGGCGGGTGGCGTTTTGGAGGCTGTTCTGTGCCTGAGTGGCATACTTGATAAGCAGCAATAACGGCAATAACGGCAAGGTGAATCATGCGTGATATCGCAGTACATATTGTAGAAGCTTTGAGTGCGGGGAATAACGTCGTATTGGTTACTGTGGTGGGGAGCAAGGGCTCCACGCCACGAAACGCTGGGTCTCAGATGCTGGTATCTGAAGCGGGGCTGATTTGCGGCACTATCGGCGGCGGCGCCATTGCCAAAGCACGCACTATGGCTGGCGAAGATACTTGTTTTGTAGAAGATCTAGCTCTCAGACCTCAGGCTCAAAACAGCATAGGCATGGTTTGCGGCGGCGATGCCATTCTTTTGTATACGCCTATATGCACAGAAAGTGAAGCTTGGGCCCAGGTAGCAAGCCAGTTGCTGAAGTGCTTAGAGCAACGCACCCCTGCGTATCTTGCATTGGAGTGCCGCGAGAGTGGTTCGCCCTTTAAAGGCACCGTTGCCTTGTTCGGCAGTCAAGGCGAACTTGTGGCGGGGGAGTGCAGCTTGCCGGGCAAGAAGCTTGTCGGCTTGAAGCAGAAACGTGTTATCGATGGGTTCTTCGCAACGCCTGTTTCTATTCCCGTGCGCGCCATTGTATTTGGGGGCGGTCATGTGGGCCGTGCCACCATTGCGGCCCTTGCGCAGGTGGGCTTCGCTTGCACTCTTTTCGAGTGCCGCTCCGAGTTTGCCAAGGCCGAAGATTTCCCTGACGCAGAGCAGATTATCTTGGGCGATTACGAAGACGTTGCTTCGTCTTTATCTTTCGATGAGCGCGACTACGTTTTCATTATGACGTACAGCCATGCGTTCGATTATGCCATCCTCGAACAAGCACTTCGTCAGCCTTTGGCGTATGTGGGCTTCATGGGCTCGCGTCGAAAGATCGCCGTAGCGCGGCAGCGTTTGCTGGATGCAGGTGTGTCAGAGGAGCTGTTGGACACAGTCCACATGCCCATTGGCTTAGATATTAAGGCGGAAACGCCCGAGGAGATCGCTGTTAGTGTCGCAGCGGAATGTATCTTGCATCGTGCGACTCATTAGGGAAATGTGAGCCTGGTGCTCTTTACGGGAATTCCAATGCCCCAGTACGGTATTTGCCTTAGCTGAAGAAGCGGTTTTGCAGGTTTTGGCGTCGGCGAGATCCTATGGCGCAAACTTGGTGTTGCCGGTTGCGGAAAAGCAGAACAACATCTAGGGGTATTCCTTTTTGGTTTTCTGCCACATGTTTGATTAGTTGTATTGTATCGGCTTCGATATTGCTTTGGTGATCTGTAAAAAAATTGGAAACGGACCGATTAAGCTTCGGGGAGAGGTGCTTGTGCCGTAGTGCTGTGTATATAGCACCGTTTGTCGATCTTTCGGTTTCAGGTTTGTTACAGATTCGCCCCTTCGGTAGAATGGCGCATTAAATGCAGGAGATATTTGAGCGTGGTCGACCATCGCTTTGTACTGCCGGATAACAGAGGTAACTGACTCAGGTCTAAGCGCCCGATCGCGTCGGGCGCTTTTTCGCGCCAGAAAGGACGAGCGGCATGAAGTGGAACGTTGTTACGGATTCGAGTTGCGATCTTCTTCCGTCGAGGTATCAATCTGACGTTATTGAGCTTTCCAGCGTGCCATTTGTTATTACCGTTGGCGATAAGCATTTTGTCGATGACGAAGATCTTGATCTGCAAAAAATGCTTCACGATATGGATCAGGAAAAGGAAGCTAGTCACACTGCGTGTCCAGCTCCTGGAACGTGGTTGCAGCATTTCGAGAAAGCCAGCCACACGTTTGCCATTACCATTTCATCTCAGGTTTCGGGAAGCATGAACAGCGCCCTTACCGCCATGGATATGGCATTAGAAGAGCATCCAGAAAAGAAAATTGCTGTCTTGGATTCAAAGTCGACGGGACCAGAGCTTGTTCTTTGCGTGCATGAGCTTGAAAGGCTCGCTCGAGAGGGCGTCGATTTCGACGAGGCGGTTGCCCGCGCCAATACCTTCCTTGAAAGAACCAAGATCCTTTTTGCGCTTTCTTCCTTCGACAATCTTATTAAAAGCGGCCGCATGGGCAAAATGACCGGTTTCCTTGCAAGGGCATTGGGCATGTGGGGGATTGGCACTGCGAGCGAAGAGGGCACGATTGCTGTCGAGGGCAAAGCCCGAGGTACGAAAAAGACCGTTCGCGAACTTATTAACCGCATGAAGGAACGAGGGTTTGCCGGTGGGCGTGTCGCCATTAGCCATTGCGATAACCTCGCCGTCGCGCAAACATTGAAGGAAAACATCTTGCAGCTGTGGGGTAATTCCGAGATTGAGGTTATTCCTACCAGGGGCCTTTGCAGTTACTATGCCGAACGCGGTGGCCTGATCGTCGGTTTCTAGGAAGTGCACCAGGGCCGCGCTGCGTACAGCGCTATCTTTCGCTCGCCGCTAAGTCCCGTTGCGATTCGATGGGCGAATGCGTATGAGGTTGTCGGCAGAAAGGCTCCGCTGCGATTCGTTGGATAGACGCGAATGAATCTTACTGCAAGCGTTCTAGCTTCATGATTGGTGGATGCAAGAATAAGCGGAACCTTGTCACGCGAAAAACATGGGTTAAGGTTTTTGACGGCATGTTGTTTGTGGAAGCTCAAGGAGAAATCAATGCTCGACACTAGTAAAACGGCTCCCTCTGTTGATGCTTGGCTGCGCGAAGCGAAGGCGGATCCTACCGCCGCGGAATGCGGTATGTACTTAACGCATAACGGCGTGGTGCGTGCTACGCCGAAAGCGGAAGCACGCGGTGTTGAAACCGATGGGGTGGCACCTGGCAAAAAAGTGGGCGGCATGCTGTTCAGCTACGACGCCGCTAAGGTTCAGGCTGCTATCGAAAGCACTCTTGCCATGCCCGGTATCGGCTATGTGCGCGTCTGGCTTGCAAATGGCGAACTTGCGGTAGGCGATGATATTATGTTCGTCCTTATTGGAGGCGACATTCGCCCACGCGTAGTTGATGCGCTGCAGGCTTTGGTGGGTACCATCAAAAACGAATGCGTAAGCGAAATCGAGCGCGAGGCGTAATTAACCTGCCGGTCTAAACCTCTCATCTTCTTGCCGAATGGCATCAATGCTGCAGAAGATAGTCGCGTTTCTCGCCATAAGTGACGAATTTGCCCTATAATATTTTGGCTCATTTATCAGAATGGTTGATGAAACGTAACTTTTTAAGCTTTCGAGTTATCGAAGAGGAGAAGAGGGGTTTGAAAACAGAATTGAGTAGGAGGCGAAAGGCTGCGGCCTTTTGTTTTCCGTGCTGCTTGCAATTGGAGTTGTTTTTAGCGGCTTTGCTGCATGCGGGTTCGGCAGTCCTTTTGTCGGTGCGGCATATGCGGCATCCTATGACGCAGAGGACGTGCCAGTGTCTCAGGATGGCGTTACGTTTACGTGCGACTTCCTAGACGACGGCACCGCAGTGGTGACCAAGATCGTTGCCGATGATGGCGTGACCACAATTTCCGTTCCTTCGTCTCTTGCGAACAATGGAAAAGACTATACGGTTACCGGCGTCAGGTTCCCCTATGGAACTAAAGCAAGCGATGTTGAGCAGCTGATCTTGCCTGACACGCTTCAAACTATGAGCGGATACTACTTCTCGAAGTTTAAAAAAGTCAAAGAGCTTACCATCCCTGGTTCCGTTACAAACTTCAGCTGCACTTTGCAGAATAGCGAGAGTCTTGAAAAGCTCGTTTTCAGCGAAGGTGTTGAAGAGCTTAGTGCAAACATGATGGTAGCCAACTGCGGCAATCTTAAGGAAATCGTTCTTCCTTCCACCCTGAAATCTATTTCCCAACCAGGTGCTTTCTCGGGTGCATCTGCTCTTGAGACCATCAACCTTCCCGATGGCGTGGAGTTCGGCGAAAACGTGGGAAGTGCGTTTTCCGATTGCAGCTCGCTTACCAGCATTACGCTGCCTGCTTCTGTTACGACCATTCACTCCAGCATGTTCAAGGGATGCGATTCGCTTACTTCTATTACCGCTAAGGGCAATATCGAATCAATCGGAAACAGCGCATTCTCTGGATGTAAGGCTTTATCGGAAGTGGTGCTGCAGGGCAAGCTTACCTCAGTGGGCGATTCGGCTTTTCAGAATTGCTCCAGTTTGAAAAATGCCCCTGATTTGAGTGCAGTAACCAAGCTAGGTTCCTATGCTTTCTATAACTGCAACAGCCTTAGCTGCTCCGTTGATCTGTCGTCTCTTTCCGAGATTCCCGGATACGCATTCTGCTATGCGCCTGTTACCGTTGAAAAGTTCAGCGACTCTTTGAAGACGATCGACATGTGGGCTTTGATTTGGGCCACTATCGAAGATGATCTTCCTGTAACGCTCCAGTCCATCGGCGATTACGCCTTCTATTTGTGCGACTTGCCTGAAATCTTCGCTATTCCCGATTCCGTAACCTCTGTCGGAACGGGCGCGTTTGGAGAAACAACAGGAGTGAAGGAGATCACCATTGGCAGCGGTCTTACCTCCATTAGCAAGGGCGCTTTCAGCGAAAGTTCTGTTTTGAAAATCCTGATCAACAACAGCGCCGATAATATTTCCGGCACCGATAATCTTCCGGGCTCTGGCGTTGAGATTGTGTACCTCCATGAATCTATCGACGATAGCGTGGGCGACACCATTTCTGAAGAGGTTGGCTCTAAAACGCTTCAGCAGATGGTAAACGAAGCGCCAGATGGCGTTCCTACCACTATCGCCATTAAGAAACATGTGAAACTGGGTTCCACCCTGAACATCCCGGCGGGCAAGAACATCGTTATCACGTGCGACGATCCCCATACCATCTTGGCGAAGAAGAATACTGCAGGAAGCTTGGTTTCGGTTGCCGAAGGTGCCACCCTTGAGCTTTCGGGGGATGTGTCTTTGCGTGGTTGTTACAATGCTGGCGCCATCATCGACTGCAAGGGCGCGCTTGTTATTTCGGGCGATGCAACGGTATATGATGGCACGGTTCGCTCTACCAATTCGGGAGTTGTAAATCTTTCAGGTTCTGAAGCAGTGCTCACCATGAATGGTGGTGTTATCGAAAGCTGCAATATCGATGAAGTCTATTGCGGTGTTGTACACGCAGCCGACGGCGCAAAGGTTCTGATGCAGGCGGGATCTATTCAGGGCAATCGTGTCGCAGGCGCACAGGGCGACGGTAATTACATTTCCTCTGCAGGCGTAATGCTGTTAGGCAATGCCAGCTTGGAGATGACAGGCGGCACTATCGCCAACAACAGCGGTTACCAAGGCAGTGCGGTTATGGTTTATGGCCCCGACGCTGGCGAGGGCAAGCGAGCCACTTTCCTTATGAAGGGCGGCTCTATCGAGGGCAATGCAAGCAACAAGCTTGGTAAGCGAACGCCTTCTGGTGCCGTTCATGTAGAAGGCAATGCTGAATTCGTGATGACCGGTGGCGAAATCAGCGGTAACAGCGCTTCGGGCGATGGCAAGGGCGGCGGCGTTTGTGTGGTTGACCCAGGTGTTCAAGGTTCGGGCTCAGAAATGGGCACTGTGTTTACCATGAAGGCTGAAGACGCTGCGAATACGCGATCTGCTTCGACGGGTGGAACCATTTCGGGCAACACCGCCTATGCTGGCGGTGGCGTGTATTCATACTCGAATGGCGTTACCTTGAGCGCTGGTGTTATCGAAGGCAACACCGCATGGAGCATGGGTGGTGGCGTATACAGCGAAGGCAGCAACGATCATTACAGCACTCTTCATGTTCAAAACGCGTCTATCACCCAAAACTCTGCAAGCAAGCAGGGCGGGGGCTTGTGGTTCTGTCCTACTGGGGATGGCAAGGCTTATGTTCAAGATGGTGGTTTGATTGCGAAGAACAAGGCAGATGGCGTTGGCGACGACGTTGTGTTCCTCGGCTTTAAGAATGACCCGTATACCCTGACTCTTGCAAATCGTGCTCCTGGTGGTGGCAAGGTCCTTTGGTATGAGGATGGCGGGTTGTTTGAGCCTGCTGGAATGTTTGCATCGATTAATTCCAACGTCCCGCGTTTCGTTGAAGGCGGAAGCAATGGCGATCCGCTCACTTTTGTAGACGCAACGCCGAATGTGGCGGTTAAAGCGGTTACTTCCGATGGTTCATTCGATCTCGGCGGCAATCTTGCTTCGCTGATTATTACCGACAACAAGGCTGCGCTCGGCGGCGGAATTGGTGCCAATGGCGGTGTGGTTATCGGCAAGGAAGATAAGTGTCAGATCCCTGTTGAAAAAATATGGGACCACGGCTCGAACCCTGAGTCTTCCAGGCCTGAAGTGATTACGGTTAACTTGAAGAATGGCGATACCGTAATTGATTCAATGGATCTTACCGCGGAATCCGATTGGAAAGGCACCTTTACAGAACTTCCTGTTGGTCAGAACTATTCAGTGGAAGAGGTGAGCGTTCCCGGCTATTCTGCCGAGATTACCGGTGATGCTGAAAACGGGTTTGCGATCAAGAACACTTTTGTTCCTTCTGGCGATGGCGGAACAAATCAGGAGCCTCCTGCCACGCCCTCGGGCCCTGATGCGGATACCCCGAGCAACGGGGGGAGGCAGCAGCGGTGACCCTAGTGCCGACCATTCTTCCGTAGGCGGCAAGGGTTCCCAGAGCACCCAAACCGGAGATTCCAACAACGTGCATTTCTGGCTTGCGGTTGTTGTGGTTGCGGCATTGGTTGCCTGCGGTGCCTACGCGCTATCTCGTGCGCAGCACCCTCGTGGGACTCATAGCGTTAAAAGGAAATAATTCGATGAAGTGGGAGCGGTTCGATCCGCTCCCTTTTTTTTCTTTATTTGGGGCAGATATTTTCGTTGCGGAAAGCGTTAGATGCTTCGGGCTGTTCGCCAGTAAAAGTAACCGTGTGCTTTCTTGCCGTACCTGTAATCGCGATAAGTTGGCTTTCGCCGTTACAATTAAACAAGCAATTGAGCTGCTAGTGCTATTACGTTTGCGCTTGGACCCACGCGGCTTAGCTGCAAAGTGCTGCGCGTTGTCAACGGGATGGGAGCTATTCATGCAGGTAACCGAAACTATTAAGTATGTGGGCGTAAACGATCACGATATCGATCTGTTCGAAGGGCAGTACGATGTTCGCGAAAACGGCATGGCGTACAACAGCTACGTTGTTATCGGTGAAAAGGTGGCAGTCGCCGACACCGTTGATGCTCATTTCGTTGACGAATGGATGCATAACGTTGAAACTGCGCTTGATGGGCGCACGCCTGATTACCTTGTGGTACATCATATGGAGCCCGACCATTCGGCTGGCATCGTTGTGTTCATGGATCGCTATCCTGAAGCGCAGGTTGTTGCTTCAAAGATGGCCTTCAAGATGATGGCTGCCTATTTCGGTACCGATTTCTCTGATCGTCAGATTGTGTGCAAGGAAGGCTTTGAGCTTGATCTTGGCGGGCGCACCCTTCGTTTTATCGGCGCTGCCAACGTGCATTGGCCTGAAGTCATGTTTTCCTACGATTCGCAGGACAAGGTGCTGTTTTCCGCAGATGCCTTTGGCAAGTTCGGGGCGAACGATATCGAAGATCCTGAAGGCTGGGCATGCGAAGCGCGCCGCTACTATTTCGGGATTGTGGGCAAGTTCGGCAAGAACGTTCAGGCTGTGTTGAAGAAGGTTGCTGCGCTTGATGTCGAATGCATCTGCCCGCTTCATGGCCCGGTGCTATCTGAAAACCTGACGTATTACGTGGAAACGTACACCACGTGGGCGCATTACGAGCCCGAAAACAGCGGCGTAACCATTGCCTATGCCAGCGTATACGGCCACACTAAGCAGGCTGCAGAAGAGCTGGCTTGTGTCCTTCGGGAAAAAGGCGAAACCGTTTCGCTCTTCGATCTGGCGCGTGATGATATGGCAGAAGCAGTGGAGGATGCGTTCCGCTACGATCGCTTGGTGCTTGCGAGCATCACGTATGCGGGGGATATCTTCCCGTTTATGACTACGTTCATCCATACGCTTGCCGAGCACGCGTATCAAAACCGCAAGGTGGCCTTCATCGAATCTGGCACCTGGGCTCCAGTAGCCGCTAAGGCCATGCGTGCGCAGGTGGAGCAGATGGCCGGTATCAAGTTTGCGGAAACCGTAGTAACCGTGCGTGGCTCTGTCGATGAAGCTGCGCGTGCCCAAATAGCCGCCCTTGCCAACGAGCTCTCCGAATAACGAAGATGGCCTAGCGGGTTGGCGTTGCGCTTCCGCATGGCGTTGCGCTTCCGCATGGCGTTGCGCGGGTGGGCTAGGCTGTACCGTTCTCCTTGGCTGCGAGCCCTAATCGCATTGCTGTTCATTACGCGGTACAGGCTAGGCTGAGCCTATGTGTATAATTGCGATAACGTTCGGATAGATCCAGGTAAACGGCAATTTTTCTATTGCCGATACATAGTTTCAGGTGTTCACGTTAAAAGGGGCTGTCATGTACGAATTATTTGGTGACAAGTTCGATTTGAATCACGATGGCAGGCTCGGCGCGGCCGAACATATGATGGATTTCTCGGTGTTCAATTATTGGGCAACCGACGATGACGACGACGGAGCCGACCGCGATCGTTCATCGGAATCGTATTACGACGATGATAATGATTTTGATGATCGTGACAGCGACGATTACGATGATGGTATCGACGACGATTTTGAGGGCGATAACGAAGAAGATGAACTATGGTAACCGCTTAACGAAGTCGGAATCGACATTGATGAAATTGAGTCGATGAGCTTCAAAGAACAATGTGAAACACTGGAAGAAGCTGGCATCGATCCAGATGAACATCGCTTTTAAACTATGAGGGGCAGCTCAATAAGAGCTGCCCCTGTTCTTGGGACGGTTTCCCTGAACTCCGAAACCTTATTGCTCCATGCCGCAGGGCATTACGTTGTTGCTGGCGCGGCGTTCTTTGGTAACGGCTGCGAAGAAACGGTAGCCGCCCGAAAAGTTAAAGCAGTCAAAACCACGCTGCGTTAGGATTCGGCTCGCAATGTAGCTGCGTACGCCGCTCTGGCAAATAACGTAGACGGGCTTTGAAGGGTCTAGTTCGCCTAGGTTGTCGCGCAGGTTGTCAACGGGGATGTTCGTGAAGCCTTCGATGTGCCCGCGCTCGTATTCGCCAACCGTGCGAACATCCAGCAATTGCACGCTTCCGTCGCGTGGCAAGCTTGGTTCTTGGTCCCAATGCCACTGCTTAACAATGCCGTTTGCTAGGTTTTCAATCATGAAGCCAGCCATATTTACTGGGTCTTTCGCAGAAGAATACGGCGGGGCGTACGCCAAATCCAAATCCTTCAACTGGTCTGCTCGAATGCCTGCTTGAATGGCTGTTGCCAGCACATCGATGCGCTTGTCTACGCCTTCGCCGCCAACAATCTGAGCACCTAGTAAGCGCAGGGTTTCCCGCTCGAACACTACCTTCATGGTCATAGGGGTGGCGCCGGGGTAGTAGCCGGCGTGGGAGCCAGGCGAAAGTACAACGCTTTCGTACTGGTAGCCTGCTGCGCTTGCTGCCTTTTCGGAAAGACCCGTGTTGGCAACCGTTAGGTCGAACACCTTGATTACCGAAGAACCCAGCGAACCTTTGTAGCGGCTGTTTAGCCCTGCGATAGCATCGGCAACAATGCGGCCTTGCTTGTTGGCGGGGCCTGCTAGGGATATCACGGCATCTTTGCCGGTAACTTGATGCTTTACCTGTACGGCATCGCCTACGGCATATACATCGGGGGCGGAAGTTTCCATGCGGTCGTTCACCGCAATGGCACCCTTCATGCCAAGCTGCAGCCCTGCTTCTTTTGCAAGATGGCTTTCGGGCATAACGCCGATGGCTAGCAGCACCATGTCTGCAGTGATGGGACTGCCCTCTGCAACGTTGGTAACGATGCG
>URJE01000026.1 GCA_900547965.1 uncultured Eggerthella sp.
GGTCAATGAAACGCGGCATGCCCTAGGGGGTGCGGGGCGTACCCCGGGGGCTGCGCAGTGTGCCCGCCCGCCGACCACCCCTGGAGCCTGATGCACCACCCCGCGCAAGGACCACCGCATGCTATGCTTCTCTACAAATTGGGCAATCAAGAGGATTAACCCACACCAACGTCAACAGGAGGAGAGTTATGTTCAAGATTTCCAATTTCACCGACAACGATGACGTAACCGTACTCAAGGAGTTCGGCGCCTTCAAAACCATCGAATGGAAACGCGACCTTTCCGTCAACGAAGCTTCCGCCATGAATGCTTACTTCGCTAGCGAAATGAACGTGCGTCGCCGCCAGGTTATCTGCGACCTGAGCCAGGCACCCGTTACCGTTCAGGCCGGCGCCATGCAGTGGATGGTAGGCAACGTAACCTGCACCACCGGCGTTAAAGGCGTGGGAGACCTGTTTGGCAAGGCCCTGCGCGGTGCGGTTACCAGCGAATCGGCAATCAAGCCCGAATACCAGGGCACGGGCCTTCTGGTGCTCGAGCCCACCTATCGCTACATCATCACGCTCGACGTAGCCGATTGGGGCAATTCCATCGTGCTCGACGACGGCCTGTTCCTGGCGTGCTATTCCAGCCTCCAGCACAAAACGGTTATGCGCAGCAACGTTTCTTCCGCCGTTGCTGGCAACGAAGGCCTGTTCAACCTGGGCATCCAGGGCTACGGCGCGCTATGTCTGGAATCCCCCTGCCCCGAAGAAGAGCTGATCGATGTCACCCTGGACAACGACGAACTCAAGATCGACGGCAACATGGCGTTGGCCTGGAGCGGATCCCTCAACTTCACGGTTGAGCGCTCGGGCAAATCGCTCGTGGGCTCTGCCGCTTCCGGAGAAGGCTTGGTGAACGTCTACCGCGGCACTGGCAAGGTGCTTCTTGCTCCAACACTCTATTAATATCAATCGCGCTCGAGAAACTATAAATGCAGGTCAGCATTGCGTGGCCTGCATTTATGCTGATCATAGCCCGCACTTGCCCACACCACTAAAGCAGTTGTGGCGCATGCCTTAAGGCAGCTCATTGCAATGCAACATCTCTGGAAGTAGAGTGATGAACATGTTCATCTAACCAAGGAGGTTATCGTGAGTCTGGATCACCGAATCGTTATGCCCCCCGCTGAAGAATTCCAGGGCCTTTCGCCCGAGGAACTGCCGAGGGGCCTTGAAGGGCTCGTAGTGGTTGAGCTGGGAGATTACGTCGCGATGCCTGCCTGCACCCGCGCGCTCGGCGAAATGGGCGCCACGGTGTACAAGATCGAAACCATCGAGGGCAACCTGCACCGCGGCGACGGCGTTGGCTTCGGCATGCCGGAGCTGGGCCCCGACAACCCGGCGTTCGACATGAGCAACGCCAACAAGAAGTTCCTTTCCATCGACATGAAGTCCGATGGAGGACGCGAACTGGTAGAAAAGCTGCTGGAACAGGCCGACGTGTTCGTTACAAGCCTGCGCAATCCTTCCTTGAAGCGCTTGGGCTACGACTACGAAACATTGCATGCCCGCTACCCGCGCCTGGTATACGGCCAGATGCGCGGCTATGGAGAGCGCGGCGAAATGAAAGACGCCAAGGGCTTTGACGCCACCTGCTATTCCGCCCGTGGCGGCCTGCTTATGTCCATTCCGCAGGCTGGCGAGCACTTCCAGCCAGGCAACATGCCCGCCGCATTCGGCGATTTCAATTCCTGCATTGCCCTTGGCTTGGGCATCATGAGCGCCGTTTGGCGTGCTCAGCGCACCGGCGTGGGCGATCACGTTACCGTGAACCTGCACCACATGGCGCTGTGGGGCATGCAGGTGCCTGTTGTTTCCGCCCCGTTCGGCGTGCCCTTCCCGAAGAGCCGCAAGGCCGTGCCCTGCCCCACCAACAATTCGTACATGACCGCCGATGGCGTATGGTTCCTTATCTGCTACGGCACGTACGATTCCTGGTATCCGTTCGTTGCGCGCCTGATTGGCCTGGAAGAATACGCCGACGACGCGCGCTTCACGAATTGCGCAACCATCAACGCCAACGGCGACAACGCAACCGTGGTAAACATGATGGCCGAAGCCTTCGCCAAGCACGACTGGGCATACTGGAAGGAAGTTTTCGACACCAACGACGTTCCCTACGCAGTATGCAACACCATGGAAGATGTCCTGGAAGACGACGAAGCTTACGTAAACGATATGCTCCGCCCGATTCACTACGACAGCATCGGCGACCATTCCATTACCACGATTCCCATCCGCATGAAGAGCCAGGGCGACCCAGTTATCAGTCGCGCGAAACCCGTCGGCTACGACACACGCGCGGTTATGGAAGACCTGGGCTACAGCGAAGCCGAAGTGGATGCCCTAGTGGAAGCAGGCAACGTGCGCTGCTACAACGGGGAGGCACCGGCGAAACTCGACGACCTTTCCTTCGGCCCTACGCAAGACTAGCGGTTCAGCTCGCCTGCAGAGCCAACGCAACGCCGCCTGGGATCGCGTCACCGTAGCTGTGGCCAATCTTGAAGCCGCGACCCAGCGAGTCGTCTGAGGAGCTTCAAAAAAATAAAAGCATCCCGAAAAGGCGTTCGTCCTGATCATGAGACAGGCCGCCAAAAACACCCCACAGGCAAAAAAGAAAGTGAGCACCCAAACAGAAGCGAAGCACTACCATTGCTTACAAGGAATGCCTTAGCAGCATAAAAAATGCGCGCCGGCTACCAGAATAACGGGGGATCGTCGGCGCGCCATGAAGGAGAGAAGTTGCAATTTGGTACATTGCAAATCTTGGGAGCTAGGCGCTTTCCTCGAGCGAGTCGCTGTTGTCGGCGCAGATGACAGCGCCTCGCTCAATCATTGCGTCAATTTCTTTCGTGGAAGCACCTACCCACGAAAGAACGCTTCGAGTCGACTCTCCGAGCAGCGCCGGTTCACGTGCCTCGGAAAGATCTGAGCGCATATCTCCTATGACATGCGGCGTGTTGGTCTGCAAAGCGGTTCCAAATCGAGGGAAATCAACGTAGTTGATTGTTTGAGGGTTCGTTTCAACAGCAAGATCGATAGCCTCGCTCTTATTAAGGCACGGAGCAATAGCGTATGTCTTATCCTCCAGCCAGGCGATCCACTCATCGTATGTCATCGATGCAGCAAAATCGACAACTGCTTGGTAGGCAATGGGGTTTTGCTCTGGCGTGTCCTTGAGGGTGTCATACAGATCTGGACGGCCGATATCATCACAGAACTCATTCCAGAACTTATTCTCATAGAGTCCGAAAGAGATCATTCTTCCGTCTTTTGTTCGGTAGATGTTGTAACCGACCGATGGATATTCCCTCATTCCCGAAGTAAGCGTTTTACCGTAGAAGAACCAGCGGCTATCGAGCATCGCATTCCACCAGATAAGCGAATCGTACATCGAAACGTCAACATGGGTTCCCTTTGCCTTGTCGCGTGCGATAAGCCCCGTTAATGCGCCCTGGATCCCTGCCATGGCAGCAGCAAGATCCGATGGTTGCAGCAAAGCAACGGCACCATTCGTTAGGTCGTAATACCCCGTTTGCGCAACGATATTAATGTCATGAAGGGCATCGAGGCTGCGCGGGTCGTTTTGGCCATACGCCGAAAACGATACATATACAAGATTGGGGTTGATCTTATGCAAAGTCTCAAAATCAATCTTCAAACGCTTGGCAACACCGGGGCGGTAGTTCTCGACAAGAACATCCGCACGTGCAACCAGTTGATAAAAACGCTTAAGAACCTCTTCGTCTTTGAGGTTGAGAGATATGCTTTCCTTGTTTCTGTCAAGCGCATAATGGTAGTAACTTTCACCATCGACCATAGGTTTTTCTCCACGCATTAAATCGCCAGTCTTGGTGTCTTCTACTTTGATAACTTGAGCCCCTAAGTCTGCAAAGTAAAGGCTCGTATACGCCCCTAATAAATAACGTGATAGGTCCAAGACGATCAGATCTTCGAATGGTTTTCGCATGAGGATCTCCTTTAAATGTCTGAATATGGCAATAAGAAACTAAGCACCCCTGTTTTGGCGCTTCGGGCATCCCTGACTAGCAGGGCTTATTGGCAATGAATTACGGGCTTACGGCTACTGCTTTCGCTGCCTTTTAGCTAGACGTCGCATAAAGAAAACGAGAGCATAGCCAATAACGCCAATGACGATGAGAGTTGCAGTGTCGTATCCGGTTAGTAGCCCTCCGGCGAGAATTACAAAAATACCGGGGCTAAGGATGTTGCACAGAAGATTGAAATCGATCATTTTGCTCATTGCCCTTCCGGGATCCGCTGCGCCCCTTCACCCAGCGAGGCACAGCGGATCTTTTCGTACGATACGGATATGACGGGGGATTGCTTCCCAGAAAACTGGTGGGCTTAATTACTATGCAGTAATTCCTTCTTTTCGAGCTTCAGCGGCAAGCTCGGCATCGCTCTTGAACCAGGTGCGGCGGCGTGCCTTGTCGCCTGCAATCCAGGTGTATCCGAGCAATCCGAAGGTGATGGTCAGAACCGCGATACCACCAACGAAGAAGCCGTCCCAACCGAAGTTTTCGGACACAAGAGCCCAACCAGTTGCACCCAGTGCTCCGATACCGTTAAAGACCATGATCATCCAAGAGTAGATCTTGTCGAAGTCGCGGCCACCAAATACTTCGCGAACAATGAACGGAAGCATTGCCGTCGAGCATGCATAGGCAAGGCCGTAGAAAAGACCACCGCAGAACATGGGCCAGATGCCAGCTTCGCCAAACAGCTTGGGCAGCCACCACATCATGCACAGGCCGATTACGCCACCAGCATAGCCAATGATCTGAGCAACCAATACCGATCGAGACTCGATGAAGCCGATCAGTACCTTGCCGCCGCCCTGGCCTGCGCTTGCGAATGCCTCGAGAGTACCAGAAAGAAGGAGCAGAGCAACGAGAGCCTGTCCCTCCCATCCTTCATGACCGAGGAACTGGACGTATGTTGCGAAGAGCTGAGACATCGTCGTGATTGTGTTCAGAAGGCCAGCGCCCAAAAGGAGGGTCCAGAAGAACGGCATTTTCAGAACTTCCTTGGCTGCAAAGCCAGGCTCTACGATCGCCTTTTTATCTGCCTCTTCTGCAAGCTCAGCTTCCATAGCAGCTGCATCAAGCGGCATGCCGTATGGAAGGGTTCCGCATTCCTGCGGAGTTCGCTTAACGAAAATGGCAATAAACGGAATAGTGCCAATAGCGATCGCGAGACCGAACACCATGTAAAGGGTTCTCCAGCCCTGCA
Source organism: uncultured Eggerthella sp. (assembly GCA_900547965.1). Lineage (GTDB taxonomy): Bacteria > Actinomycetota > Coriobacteriia > Coriobacteriales > Eggerthellaceae > Anaerotardibacter. The sequence goes on from URJE01000026.1 coordinate 5,301, forward strand.
GGTCGGGACCGAGTACGAACTGACCAATGATGTTCCAAACAACGCCACCAACGCCAGTCATTGCAAACACGATGCCGGTAACGGTGCCGTAATTGGTGTGGAACCAACGGCTCAGGATGCCTGCAGTCATGGTGAACTCAATACATACGAGGCCGAGGCCAATAATGAAGCCAGCCACCCAGTAGCACCAGATTGCGGGGTATACGCAGAATCCCATATAAGGGATTACTACCATAAGGGCCGCAACCACGCATACCGTTTTAGCATTGAACTTGTCAAAGAGCTTTGCCATAGGCGCAGCGCCAATGCACTGGCCCAGATAAACAAAAGTGATGTAAAGCGAAACCTGCGACGTCTGTACGCCAAAATGCTGCGATACGGGTCGATAGCACAAACCTGCAGCGGTAAATACAATGCCTACAGCGGTCAGCAGCGTTAGCGCCATCGTTATCACAACGCCAACATGACGGACCGTAAGGCCTTGTCGGGCAATTTTTTCGGTTGCCATTTCTTCCTCCTCCTTGTGTTGTTGTTATGCCTATGACCGAGCGAGTGCGAAAGCCTTGCGACTCATCCCCCATCGCAATCGCCCGGCCATTAAGACCAAGTGAATTAGACCCTCTTCGATCTAGGACCAAAGCTCGGCTCGAATACCGAATCGGGCAGATCAGGACCGTGATAACAAGTGACAGCTTCCCCATCGAGCTTTCGAATATCTTCTTCGGAGTAACCGTAGTCACTCATCACAGCAGCCGTGTCGTAACCAACCGGCCTGCTTTTGCGTAGAATCGGGTCTCCCATGCTGTCGAGCCTTATCGGCGAGGTAGGTATAACCTTTTCCCCAAAAGCGTCATAGTTGATTTTTCTCAAGATGTCGCTTGCGTATACTTCCTCGTCGTTCAAAATGTCCTGCGGCAAGTACAGCTTTTCGTAGGGAATTTCATTCGCTTTGAAAATCTCTTCCCACTCAGCCCATGTCTTGGTGAGGAATTGATTCTCGAGGATGCGAACCACTTCCGAGTTCTTGCCCGATCCGTTATTGATCTCAGCTGCCTTGTTGTATCGTTCGTCGCCAACAAGGTCGTCAAGGCCAATGGTTCTCATGGTGTGGCCGTAGAAGATATCGTAGCTGCCATAGCAGATAATGAACCAAACCCCATCTTTGCTTTGATAGGTGTTGTTGGTAGGGCAGGTAACGTTGTAGCGCGACTTAGGCCACTTATCACCAAATTGGGTGGAGCCCAGCATCATCTGCATAGGCCAAAGGGCACAGTGGTGCAGGGTTACTGTGACCTTGTCTCCTTCTCCCGTGCGGTCCTTGCGCGCTAACGCAGCAAGCAGTCCAGCGGTTAAAGCAAGGGAAGCATTCCAATCCCCCATTGCCGCCGGCCAGTTGATAGGCTGATACCCCTCCCCCGCCTGAGGAAGGCAGGCGAACCAGCCGCCACGAGCAGCATAAGCCGTTGCATCGAAGCCCTTCGTGTTCTTATCGGGCCCATATTCGCCATAGCCACGCATTTGACCCCAAACCAAATGCGGATGATCTCTGTGGATGCTCTCCCAATCCAGGCCCAACTTTGAAAGGGCCTTATCCCTGAAGCTCGTAACCATAATGTCAGCATCATCGAGCATTTTATGTATGAGCTTCGAACCCTCTTCACTTTTGAGATTGATGCTTACAAAGGTTTTGTTCATTGATGCGTAATCGAACGCAGGATCATCAACATCTGTTTTTTGCATGCCAAATCCTGGTCCGTTTGTTCGATATTCATCCCCAGAAGCTGGCTCTATCTTGTAGATAGTTGCGCCCATTTCTCCAAGAATCCTCGGACATGCCGGTGCCGCAACATAACTAGTGAGTTCAACAACCTTTATTCCCTCTAGTCCCCTCATCGATTCCTCCTTAACCCAGAGCCTATTTCGGCTGAACGTCATCAGACTTTGTTCCCGTGTTAAGCAAACCGATCTCATACCGAATGAGCGCACAAATGTTTCCTTGAAGCGCTATCCTTCTAAGGGTGGCTTTGGTTCAGTTTCTCTGCCACGCGATCGGGGGGATCATGAATCTTGATCATTTGAATTACTTCAAAACACTTGTTGAGCTTCGGAGTAGAAGCGCAACTGCTGAGAAGCTCTCAATAACTCCTTCGACCCTATCTCTGGCGCTAGGCAAGCTCGAGCAAGAAGTAGGCGTTACCCTGATTAAGAAAAAGAGAGGTGAGGTTGAGCTTACTAGCGAGGGCGAATCGTTCTACGAATACGTGGACACTTCACTTCGTTTTCTGAACAACGGATTAGAGATGCTGCACGAAAAGCAGGGTAGTTCTCAACACGAGATAGTTATCGGCACCGTCTTTTCGGTGCAAAGTAAAGATTGGTCTCGCATTATCAACTTATTTCGCGCCCGCACCCACGGCAATGTTCTGGTCAAGGTGGATCAATCCACAACCCCTTCCCTCATCGAAAAGATAAAACGAGGAACGGTAGACGTTGCCTTTGCCGGAACCATGGGTGATGATCCCGATGTTAGGTTTAATCCATGCTGGGCCCAAGAAGCCGTTCTTGTAGTGAACCGCTTGCATCCGTTTGCTTCTCGCAAGGAAATATCGCTTGAAGAACTAGCTGATCATTACCTTATCTCCTACAGCCTAACGGGCCCGATTGGCGCCGAACTAACCAACTTGATCAAATCTCACGACCTGACAATAGACTGCCTCTATTCTGATGAAATCACTTTGGCATCTATGGTTGTTGGCAACCCCGATATCATGGCGATTGCCTGCCACTCTTGGATCTTGGACTCGTACGATCAAGATCTCACACTGATTAAAATCTCAGAAGCCCCCCCCCGAAACTTTCATCAGATGTATCTTTGTTCGAACGCCAGAATCGAGCAATCGAAAACGGTTAAGACATTCATTGAAACCGCATTGGAGTATTGCTCGAGTTTGCCGTAATCCTGGCTTGCGCATCATTCGGTATGGAGATCTCAATGTGCTATGCGCTTCGGTTCTCTGTGAAGTGCATAGCTAATTATTAGAACGTGTTATTTAAAAACAAAAGCGATGCTTTTTGTAGATCTAACCTCAAGTTGAGTTTTCTCAAATTAACAAGCATAAGGGCGCTAATATTCGGACAGATTATTAGTTTTAGCGGAATCTATTGCGATACCTAATCGCTTTCATCCGTAGAGCCATCTACTCATTACAGTTCGAGGTAAGCCGCCGATAGACTTCGGTAGCGAGCATTCGGCGCATTGCCTACGATACGGGCAAGCTCCGAAGGGCCGCCGACGATGCCATAGCGGCCCTGCTCGAGCGCGATGAAACCTACCAATGCCTGCGCGAGCATGCCCCGAGGAGCCGACCAAATCGGAGAATCTGGTTGACTAAACTATAGGAACCCCCCCTACCCCCATCCTGCAACCTCCACGTGCCAGCAGGAAACCTTCTCGGGATCCTTTGCGTGCTTATGAAGAAGGTTGCCGAAGCCGTCTGCAACGAAACTTCCGCCACGGCACTGCATGGGATGCTGTGCGGATTGGGCTACAAAGTCAGCAAGGCCACGCTGCTAGACTACCTTGCCATGGCCCGCGAGGCCTACTTGCTGTTTGAAGTGAAGAACGCCGTTGCAAAGTCTGTCGAGCGTGAGGGGAATCCAAAGCGCTACTTCAGCGACAACGGACTGCTCAACCTTTTCCCGATCGGAAGGGATCCGGCCTTGCTCGAAAATGAGGTGGCAGTAGCAATGCGTGATGCATTTGGCGAGGGGCTTCATTACCTGAAATCATCAAAACACGGCATTGACGTAGATTTCTACGTACCCGAACAAGGCATTGCGGTGCAGGTAGCCTATTCACTTTCCGAAAGCGCCAAACCCCGCGAGATAGGCAACCTACTGAAACTGGCACGTATCGATGAGTCTATTCGTCGGCTGCTTATCGTGACAAAAGAGGAAGAAGAGGAAATCGTAGAGGGCGATACACGCATCAAGGTTAAGCCCGCATGGAAGTTCCTGCTGCAGGACCTTGTGTAGGCTCTGGTCCTGGGCTTTGCAGCAGCTCGCATTCGAATTCCCTTTCAGAAGAGGTCGCAAGCTCCACTTGAAGCCGCAGCAATTAATTGCTGCGGCTCTTGCGTACAAAGATTATTTTGCCGCAACAGTCACCAGAGGCCTGCAGCCTCACACCACCTGCAGCCCCACCAAGAGCTGCCTTTCTGTTAGTCGACGATGCGCCACTCCGCAGCTGACGTACTACCAGCGTTCGTGATGCGTCCCGCCTTACGCAGCGACTGCAGCAGGTAGCTCACATGATCGCCCTTCTGTTTGGGCGTGAGGTCGGCAGGCAGCGCGTGATCCAGCTCCGCGATGATCTCGGCGCGCGAGCACGGGCGCACGCGCAGCAATTCCAGTATCAGCTCCTTGAACACACTGTTGTCCAACCCCTTGGCCCGCACGTACTCCCCGTGAGCGCCAGTGGCAGCCGCCACCTCGGCAGAGATCGTGAGCTTAGGGTAGCGCCCCCTCACCAACTTGCGCTCATGCAGCAGGCGCGACTGCTCCTTGGTCACAGGCAGGCCCTTCTGTACCAGGTCGAGCAGCAACACCGTCACCAGATCGAGGTTGCGGTTGCCCGCCAGCAGTCGCGAGTAGTCCTCGTTGAGCACGGTGCCGTAGAGCGTCACCGACACGCGGGCAGGCTTTCTCAGGTCGTAAGTGGGCATGGGCAGCAGGCGGTTCCGCTGGATGTCGAATACGTTGCGGATGCCGATGGCGTTGCGGTCCATCATGCCCGTCCTGTTCATGGCACTCGAAAGCAGAGGGTTGCGATAGTAGGGAGGCTTGTAGCCGCTCTCAAGGGCGGCCTCAATGGTCTCGGGTATGAACGTGCCCTCGTTCTTGAACACCAAACGGTCCTCGTATTCCAGCACGTTGATCTTGCCCGACATGCGGAAGTCCTGGTGCGCTATAGCATTATGCAGAAGCTCGCGGATAACCTCGGGGCTATACCGGTGCGCCTCGGTCGGGAACAGCGTGTCCTCACGGTCAAAGAAGCGGTACTTCTCGTTTCGGATCTTCCCCAGAACTCGGTCGACTTGCAGTATAAAGGGCGGTTCGAAGTGCTCGTAGGCGATGGTGGTGCCATCGCTGGCTTAGAGTGTCCACGTGATACGCGGCTCGATGCCGCCCAATAACACGCTCGACTCGGGCCGTCCCAACAGCACGAGTGCGGCGTTAGTCACATGGCCATGGATGATAAGGCCCATCTTGCGCAGAATCGACTCCTCGTCCAGATCGCGCACCGCAGGCTGGCTCTCCTGAAACTTCTCGATATACTTGGAGCAGGCGAACGAGACCGCCTCGGGCTCGAGGTCGTCAAGGTTTGCCTCGAAGGCCAGCTGCCGCGACCAGTCTGGGCGGCTCTGGCCGTAAATCGCCTCGAGCTTGAACTTGGGCATCTCCACCAGCGACTCGTTCTCGCGTGACCAAGGAATGCCGTGCCAGGTGGTCGGCGTGGCGAATGTGCCTGCAGGGACTTGGAAGGCCACGATGCGCTTTCCCTCAACCTCGAACTCGTAGACCTCCTCGAAGGTCATGCCGTCGTTAGTGAACTTGGCGACCTCGCGCTTGAGCCGGCGCAGTCCTACGCTTGGCGTCTGGGTCTCCTTGCGGTAGGCCGTCCCCCGAATCTTCCGATCGTTCGTGATGCCGAAGAGCAGCCACCCGCATTCAGCCCCACGCAGGTTCGCCTCGTTGCTGAGTGCTGAGAAGTACTTACCGATGTCCTCGAAGTCGTAGTTCTGCTTGGCGGCCTTGTATTCAACCACCTCGGTCTCCACGTCTCCGATGAGACGCAGGACCAACGAGGGCATTTCACTCAGCTTTCGTATCATGGCGCTCCAAACTAATGTGATCTCGTTCTCGAACTAATGTAATTCTACGTCCGGTTACATTAGTTGGCTACATTCCATCTGCTCGGCACATGGAATCCGCCGGTAGAGCTAATGGAACCCAAAAACTCTTCTCCATTAATTGTACAGCGCGCCGAACTGCGGTTTCTTGTTCTTGATGGATAGAACTAATGTAATCGGGCATGTAAAGCTCCTGAACCGTCGCAGTTTTACATTAGTTTGCAGAGGCGCTTTTGCGGTTCCGGCCCCACCCCCTTCCAGCCCACTCGTGCATGCCTTGGCCATCTTCTCGTCTTCTTCGTACCACTTGGCGCGGTATTCCCAGGCGGCAACGATAACGCCGACCTCTGCCAGGTCCTCGGTGCTCAGGACCTTGCGGAACACAGTGCAGTCCAATTTAGGGTTATAGGCAAGTAGACCTCGACCTACGAAAGTTCATACACTGCCTCGGTCAAGGCGTTGCGCATTTCCTGAAAGACCATCCGGGCATGAACGCAGACAGCGGTTCGGACAGCTATCTCTACGCACCAATCCAAGACTTCAAGAATGGCATCGAACTCTAGCAAATAGCTATTTAGCTGCGTGAGGTCAATCTTCGAGACATCGATTTCGCCGGACATCAGTTTGGGAAGAAGCAAATTGCGAAATTTGGCGAGCTTCAAAGCCTCTATTTTGTTTGCGAGGATACCGTCAAATACAGCCTCAGTATTGCGGATAGCTCCTGGAATGTAGATTCATCGTACGGTATCGACAAACGCAGCGTTTCGACCGGGCTTAAGCTTGCAGTGTTCCTTCATTTTGATGGGCAGCTCGTCAAGCCTGCTTGATGACGAGCAATCAACGTTGCCATCTTGGACGTTCTTTATAGTCGGCACCTTATATCGTCCACTTTCGGTGTATGCCCCACTTTTGAAAGCAAAGCCATTACCCAATTCGAGTATATCGCTCAACAAGCAATTGCTAATGCAGCTATCGAGATATTTGCAAGTTAAAGCTTGACCCAACTCTTCTAAATAGCCATTTAGTCGAGCGACGACATTCTCCCTTGCAGCTTCAGGATTGCAGATAGCGGCAGGCCGATAGCCGCAGCGTGTCCGCACCAAAAGCAGAGCAAACCGCGCCTTTTCGATGACACTGGACCTCGTGCCTATCGTGCCGACAACGACGGCTGCGCTGGATCCCGTAACAGACTCACCTGTGCGCAAACTACGGCAACATCTTCGTAGTGGCGAATTCGGCGCTGCCACGCTAGAAGTCAAAAAGGCGCAGTTAGATGCCGCCCCGCCAGCATGCCACTACTTCATCATCCAGGGATAATCCGGAAACTCCTCGGGAAGCACGATCTTGTCCTGTTTGGCGCCATCGCCTGAAAGACACTTTGCAAGGTAGGTCCAAAGCCTCGATTCGAAGATGTTTTCCGTCATCTTGTTCAAATGGTTAAGGGTAATCTTGCTTGGATCATTCACCCAAAGCCGAAGCATGCCCACTTTCGCCGAAGCGATGTACTCCGAAATAACATCAAGCTGGAAAGAAGAAAGCTCAAAGCCCCTATCCAACAATGCGGCGAACAGCTGTTTCATCGGCTCACGCTGCTTATCAAGGTAAATAGACCCATATTCCCCGTTCGCCAAAATGGAAACTTCCCTGAAGCGTTTTTGATAAAAGTCGGCCATCGCATCGGTAGCCTGCTCAAGCGTAATATCGTCTAAGCACGAAATAATGGCTTGGCAGGTTGATGTGCAAGTATTTTCTTCTTCGACAGACTCAAGAACATTGCTGATGCTGTAATAGTTGCGGTAAAACGTCGCCCGTGAATAGCCCGCCTTTTCCGTAAGAGCCATAACGCTGATTTGATCGAGCGGCTTTTGGGCATAGAGCTCAAGAAATGCCTCTTCAAAGCACTTTCGCGTTGGCGATTTCGGCAGCTGTTGAATAGGGATCATCGTTACCTCGTCCTTTGTTCCCGAAATGGCGTTCTGCGAAGTACGCTCAGCTGGGTTAATACGGCTAATACAATCCCAGGCAAAATGTCTCGTTCTTCATGAACACGTTCATGCTGCAATTAGAATACTACTTGTCAGAGTACGAAGTTGTATCGTCACTTGATACGTCCTGACAAATGGGGAAATCAGGAGCTTCGTTCTGCTGCCTTGAGGGGAAAGGCGGGCAAAATGCACGAACTTGGAGTAACCAGAAGCATCGTTGACGTTGTATTGCGCAACGCGTGCTCCCAGCAGGCCAAACAGGTCCTTTCGGTGAACCTGGTTATAGGCGAAATGCGCAACTTGGAAGAAGAATGGGTGCAGCGCTATTTCGACCGCTGCGCAAAAGGCACCCTTGCCGAAGGCGCAAAAATCAAGATCCAGAAGGTACCTATGGCTTTTTACTGCAACGACTGCGGGTCAACCTTCCAACTTGCCATGGGCAGCGACAGGCATATGTGCTGCCCCGATTGCGGAAGCGAAAACTACGACATGGTCACCGGCGGAGAACTCCTTATCAAGGAAATCGAAATCAGATAGGCCTACTTCACGTATTACGAACAAGAGGAAATAAATCGTTCGAAAAGGAAGGAGCGGGAAATGCATAAAGGGGAAGAAATGCTCAACCAAGCTCAAGAGAACGCTACGGAAGCGCAAGCAGCTTCCGTTCGGGTAAAGCCAGGTATCGATTACGAGAAACTGAAGAGCATCGGGGTTCCTGATGAGGTAATTGCCTCGCTCGACCCGCGCGACGGCGGCAACATCACCCCGCAGGGGGAAGTACTTTTCTTGGACGAAGGCCGCCTGCACCGCAGGGAGCTGCCAGACAAGCCCCTGCACGAAAACCACCCGCGCGGGCTGGGAATCAAAGACTTCATCATGACAAAGATACTGGCCACAACGCCAAAAACGTGGGACCGCACCCTTAAGGTGTTCATGATGATCGTATCAGGAGCAAAGCTTACGGGAAAAGAGGGTATCATTCCAGAGCTCTATAAAAGGGCTACCCAGTTCTCGCCCGATGAGAAAATGTACACGCACGGCACTGTGCTGCCCCTTAATGTGGACATGGTCGAGGAAGGCAAAACCGCGGTTTTGCCCATAGATCTGATCATGGACGCCATCGATGGCGCTGAATACATCGCTCAAATGAATCGGTGCATTTGCCGTTCCGCCCACGACTGCTCCGAATACGAAAAAACGCTGGGCTGCCTGTTCTTCAACATGGCGGGAGTAACGGCGGTGAAAAACGGGCTGGCAAAGCCGGTAACGAAGGAAGAGGCTAAGCAGCATGTCTACGATGCCCGCGATGCGGGTTTGATCGGACAGGCATTATATGTTGAGCTCGAACAGATGGTTTGGGGCTTCGAAAATCAGAAGATGGATGAGTTCATGGAAATCTGCTTCTGCTGCCCTTGCTGCTGCGTGGCACTCGATGTTTGCAAGAACGCGAACCGCACCATAAAGAACCGATTCAGCGGCGCTGGTTTCACGGCGGTAATCGACCACGAGAAATGCACGGGTTGCGGCAACTGCGCCAAGAAGTGCCCACAGGAAATCATCACGGTGAACTCCGATGGCAAGGTGACAATCGACCAAGACCATTGCATCGGCTGCGGGTACTGCAAGAGCGTTTGCCCGAACGACGCCATCACCCTTCAACAAACCATGCCCCTACGTGAAAGCATCCATGAATACTTCCTAGAAGAAGGAAGGATCGACATGGTCATGGACAAATGCACGATGGAGATCCCTCCGGCAGATTACGAGTGGAAGGATGCCCAAATGGATCCGATGGCAATTATGCAGGCAGCAGGCCAAAAGACCGTAGCCCTTGCCGACGAGGCGGCGCGAAATCTTGGATGCACAAGCGCGAAAGCCTTCTTCAAGTACAACAAAAAATATGTGGCAGGCGCCATTGGCGTAGGAGCGTTGGCGTGGCTGCTTCTTAAACACAAGAAATAGTTAATTAGAAAGAAGGGGCGTGACACTCATGGCAAAAGCAGCAAATGGGACTTTGCCTTCAATGCCCGAAAAACAGCCTCGCTTCATGGATCGTTTCTCTAAAGCCACCAAAGTAGGTTTTGTGCTGTTGGGGTATTTCCTGGGCATCATAGGTGTTTTAATCGATTGGGCTATCGGCCACAAGAAAAAGATGATGGAATGCAGCGCCGAGGCAATTTGGTACGGCCTTATCGGCTGGGGCGCAAGCATGATCACCCGATTCGCCCTCTTGGCTTTGGGGATCAACAAAACCGATTACCTTCTCCAACTGTTCGGCCCTGGCGTCACGGTATGGAATATTCTTTGGTGCATCTGCGGCGCGTGCTTCATTGTGCTTTCGATGTTGTGGATCTACGGTTTGCGCACAAAGATGACCGATGCCGAGCGCGCCTACAATCTCAAGGGCGACGACCACTTCCACAACGGGGAGAAAACGCTTCGCTACGACGGAGGCATTACGGTCAACGCTCTACCCGAAGAGATATGGCCCTACATGCAACAGGCAGGCCAATCAAAGGGTGGCTGGTATAGCTTTGAGCGCCTGGAACGCCTGTTCACCTTCGATATCCGCAATCATTACGACTGGAAGAAATACCCTCAGTGGCAGAACCTCCATGTTGGTGAGTTTCAGTGGTTTCACCAGGCACCACTTTCTATCGGCGAATGGGTAACCGATTGTTCCAACGGAGAAAACGGCCTCTATTATTGGGCAGCCCACTCCGATACGGCTACCGATTCAACGTGGAAAAACCGCGGCCCAAATCAGGAAGGCGCGCTTCGCCTGTGGTTCCACCGCTTTGCGTGGACGTGGAACTGGGAAGTGTACCAGATCAATGAAACCCAATCGCGCTTCATCTATCGTTGCGATTGCCATTTCGATCCTTTCCTGCGCACTCCCATCCACAAGTACTTCGTTGTTTTCATCCTGGGAACCGCATCCCTTGTCATGGGGCGTTGCTGCATGGAAACAATCACCGGCTTAGCGGAGGGTCGCAGAGATTTCCGCAAGCGTTACTTCGACTAAGGGAAAGAAGGCGCCATGAAAACGCATTACGAAACCATCGTGGTTGGAGCTGGTGCAGCTGGCATGAACTGCTGCTTGGAACTCCAGAAAAACGATCGCGAATACCTGCTGATCAGCCCCAATATTGGCGGGCGAATCTGCAACGACGAAGAACGCCACATGAACTACGGCGCGGTGTTCTATTTCGGAACCTACAAATATATGCTCCGCTCAGAGCTGCTGATTGAAGGGCCTGATGTCCTGCCCGCTTTGAGCGCCGGCTGTTGCCATCACGACAACGGGAAACAGTACGAACCGGTTTCCCCTACAACAATTGCCGACGCGCCTTCGCTTCTGAAGTACATGAAGTGGATGCGCGAGGAATTCATCCCCCGCTACACCAAGTTCAAGGACAACTGCACGGTGATGGAGGTCACGGCAGCCCTTGAGAAAGACCCCCTGATCAAGCAGCTGTACCAAGAATCAGCAATGGATATGATCGAGCGAATGGGTTTTGACCCCATCGCCCACGATCTGATCAGCATGTTCGCTCACGCGTGTACGGGAACGAAGATCAAGGACCTTACCGCCCTTGATTATCTGAACACCGTGCAGCCTCTTACCATGAAGATCCCTCCCCTACGGCTGCTTTTCGATCTGAAGCGTTTCGACTTCGATTCCGAAGGGACCAAGCAGCGCTTGGCACAGGGTTCGGGCGAAGTTCTTATCGATGCGATAACCCAAGTTGAAAAGTGCGACGAGGGCTGGGCTGTCGAATGCGGCGCAGGACGCTTTACGGCGAGCAATCTGGTTATGGCATCTCCCGCCGTAGACACGCAGCGCCTCCTGGAGCCTGTCGAAGGAATTCCCGCACTGGACATTCGCAAGGCTTCCGAACTTACGGGCTATTTGGTGCGAGGGAAAGTCAAGCGGAAGTTCCGTGGGCACCTTGTTCACCTGTTCGATGACACTATTCCGATTATCTATATCGCCAAGCGCTTCGACGGCGATTACGAGGTGTTCACCGAGGTCGATTTCGAGGAAACCCGCAAATTCGACGAGTACTTCGACGAATTTGCGGTTATAGGAAAGAAGTACTGGAGCCATGCTCTGTACACCGCCGCCCATGAGGCCTTGCCACAAAACCTGGCACCAGGACTCATCATGGCAGGTGACGTGAACGGCTTGGGCCTGGAGCCCGCATGTATCAGCGGTATTTACGCCGCAAACAAGATCATGGGCAAAACGGTTGATTAGCATTTGCTTTAGCGGCTCCCCCGACTTTGGGGGGAGCCGCCTTCCCATTGAAGAGGGGGTACCGATGGAAGAATCACGCATCATAGAGATAAAAGAAGACATCCTTGCCGACAACACCAATGCCGCAAACGTTTTTCGGAAGACGCTTGAAAACCAGGGCACCTTCTTCGTGGATGTTATGGCATCTCCCGGCGCAGGAAAAACCACCTTGCTATTGGCGCTCATTGAAGAGCTTCGGAAATCGGCGAGCATCGGCATCATCGAGGCAGACTTGGAGTCGTTCGTGGATTCACGAAAGATCAAGGATGCGGGCATACAAGCAGTGCAACTTGAAACGCGGGGAATATGCCATGTTGAGATGAGCATGGTCGAACGCGCTTTCCAGGCGTTTGGCGGGCAGCATTTCGATTACCTGTTTCTAGAAAACATCGGCAATCTGGTTTGCCCAGCAGAGTTCGACACCGGTGCACACGAACGCGTCATGCTGCTTTCGGTTCCCGAAGGGTATGACAAGGTGTACAAGTATCCGCCCATGTTCGCGGTAGTGGATGCACTCATCGTAACCAAAACCGACTATCTTCCGCTTAACCCCGATTTCGACATGGCAGCGCTGCGCAAACAAGCGCGCGTGCTCAACCCCCACCTTGAGATATTCGAAACGTGCGCACGCACCGGGGAGGGAATCCGAGAACTTGCCGAATGGCTTGCTGGATGCCGCAAAGAGCTTTTGGGGTAGGGCAGCTAAGCACGCCGTTTGTTCAATATACTGAACGGGTTTACCCTGATCCTGTTCAATATACTGAACAGACGGCGGAGCAATGCGAGACCTTCACAGATTCAGAAGCCCTACGCATCTCCAAAACACGCAACAGCCGCCACACTTCTAGCAATGGCAGCGTGAAAACTTAGGACTTACTGGGGCCTGGGACCGCTTCGGGACCACCCAGGGTCTGAGAAAAACAAAAACAGGCCAGAGGAATTAACCTCTGACCTGCGAAAATGCTTGGTCGCGGGGGCTGGATTTGAACCAACGACCTCCGGGTTATGAGAGAGAAGCTACCCCTTATAGGATATAACCAAACAAGCTTTTTGCCTGATCATTAGCGTTTTCTTCTGTCAATCAGCTTTAAAAAAATCTGCTCGAATTCTGCTCAATCATGGTAATTCTGCTCAAATTCTGCTCAAAAGCGATATGGGTTACTACCCCAGAAGCAGGTTAGCCAAAATGATGTTATTCCAGACGAAAGTCACCAAGAACGCAACGCCGATTGAGAGAACAGCACCACAGGTTACGACGGCTGTTACGAGCTGCCATTTGTTCGCAACAACTTGAATCTTTCCGACATTCCTCGCCTTGTTGCGCCGCCAGCAGGCATCGAAAACAAACCCGGTAAACACCAGGGAGATTGGCAACGCGATTAAATAACATAATCCGAAAGCAACCGCAGTTGTTCCGTACCTGAACAAAACAGAGGCGAACATTGCGCCAGCCAAGGTGCGAAAAGGCGGCCGAGCCACCCGCAGATCCTCAGCCCGCAAAACGGCTCAAGAGATGCTTAGGAAGCAATGCAGGTGTTTTATCCTGCACCCACAAACAAGTCAAAAAAGGCACCGCATACTGCGGTGCCTTTCCATTAGCTAAAACGATTAAGCGCTTAGACTATCTGCCGAAGCTCCTTCTCCTGCTCACGATTAGCAATGCCATGCCAACAGCGGCGCAGGCAACAGCAATTGCAGGCCATAAAATGACGGTTGCCGTATCGCCTGTCTGGGGAGTGCTGGAGCCAGCGTCAGAAACGGCGCTTTCCTCCTCCTGAGAGGGGCTACTCAACTCTTCCCCGTTGGAATCTCCGGG
>URJE01000027.1 GCA_900547965.1 uncultured Eggerthella sp.
GGCATCTATTGCGGCAGCTCAGGCGGCGGTTATCTGGATTCCTGTTCCGGTTGCTTGGCCAAGAGCCGTTCAATGCCCATTGTTAAAGCGAAGTTTCGTCTGCAGAAAAATTGTTGACAGGAAAGAGATTTCGGGAAAAAATAACCGCAGTTTCGCAAGCGAATACGATTCGCTGAAGAAACCACCAAACCGTTGAAGCGGAAGTCAAAGCGAGTAGGCGCGCACAGAGAGTCCGGGATGCTGGGATCCGGACCGAAAAGCCGTTCGCCAAATGGACCGCTGAGGGCGCATGCGAATGCAATTTGCTAGTAGGGTGCGACGTGAGGGCATACGTTAGTTGCCGGGGATATGTTGGTATCCTGCTAAGTGCACGATTCGTTTCGTGAAACAAGGTGGCACCGCGAGCTTTGTATTTTCTTAAAGCCCGTCCTTGATCGTAGAAGTATCAGGGATGGGCTTTTTTATTGCCCCTCCCGCGTAAGGAAAGGGCTAATCGATGGACACTACGCCATTGCAGCCGAGCTTGGAAGAAGTTCGTGCTTTGGCTGCGCAGCCTGGCATTCGCCGTGTTCCCGTGAAACGTGAGCTGTTTGCCGACCGCATAACCACTATCGAGGCAATGCGTGCGCTGCGCGCTGCCAGCAACCATTGCTTCTTGCTGGAAAGCGCTGAGGCTGATCAGCGTTGGGGCCGCTATTCCTTTTTGGGGTTCAATCCCACGCTTGAGGTAACCTGCCTGGATGGACAACTCAGTATTCGTCGCAATGTGGAAGGCGACGAACCGCTGCGTGAAACGCGTCAGGTCGATCACCCGGGCGCCGTTATTCGCCAGATTATCACAGAGAACAAGAGCGCCAAGGTTGAGGGATTCCCAACATTTACCGGCGGTTTGGTGGGCTATTTCTCGTATGACTACCTCAAGTACGCTGAACCCACGCTGCGTCGCCCCGGCCTAGACCGTGAGGATTTCCTCGATGTTGATCTGATGCTGTTTGATCAGGTTATCTGCTTTGATAATTACCGTCAGAAAATTATTCTCATCGCAGGTGTTCGCACCGACGATGTTGAGGGTTCCTATGCTCAGGCGCAAGCGAAGCTCGATGAGATTGAAGGCTTGTTGGCGGGGTCTGCTCGCTATGAATTCGCTCCGTTGCAGCTGAAGGAGCCGCTTGCACCGCAGTTTTCGACTGAAGAGTTCTGCAAGAAGGTCGAAATCGCCAAACGCCACATTTTCGAGGGCGACATATTCCAGGTGGTGCCTTCCAACCCCCGGACTGCAAAGGCAGAAGGAAGCCTGTTCGACACCTATCGCGTGTTGCGCAGCCAGAACCCTTCCCCGTATATGTTTTACTTCACCAGTGATGATGTGGAAATCGCCGGCGCATCTCCTGAAACGTTGGCTCGCTTGCAGGACGGCAGGCTGTTCACGTACCCCTTGGCTGGCACCCGCCCGCGTGGCGCCACTCCTGAAGAAGATCGAGCCATGGAGGCGGAACTTCTTGCCGATGAAAAGGAGCGCGCCGAGCATGACATGCTCGTTGACCTGGGACGCAACGACTTGGGGCGCGTATCGAAACTGGGTAGCGTAAAGGTGGAAGAGTACCGAAATGTGCTGCGCTTTTCTCGGATCATGCATATCGGATCAACCGTTACTGGGCGGCTTGCCGAGGGAAAGGACGCGGTGGATGTGATGGATTCCATCCTTCCGGCGGGCACGCTTTCCGGAGCACCCAAGCTGCGTGCCTGCCAGATCATTCAGGATCTGGAAGGCGTCAAGCGCGGCATCTACGGCGGCGCCATCGGCTATCTGGACTTCACCGGCAATCTTGATACTTGCATTGGGATCCGCCTTGTTTACAAGAAAAACGGCCGCGTATGCGTGCAGACGGGCGCCGGCATCGTGGCCGACAGCGTTCCCGAAAACGAAGATCGCGAATGCTACAACAAGGCGCGCGCGGTAATGGAAGCGCTGAAAACCGCCGAGGGGGGTTTGGCATGATCTATCTCATCGATAACTACGACAGCTTTTCCTACAACCTGTACCAGCTGATAGGGGAAGTGGATCCGAGCATCGTGGTTGTGCGAAACGATGCGCTTTCGGCTAAAGAGCTCGCGACGAAAAACCCTGAAGCGGTGATCCTTTCTCCCGGTCCTGGCCGACCTGCCGATGCGGGCATTTGCGAAGAAGTGGTGCTGAAGCTGTCCGGCAAAGTTCCCATCTTGGGCGTGTGCTTAGGGCATCAGGCCATATGCGAAGCGTTCGGCGGATCTGTGGGGTATGCCAAGGAGCTAATGCACGGAAAATCTTCTCTGGTGAAGATAGACACAGAATCACCCCTGTTCAACGGCTTGCCTGCTAAGGTTCGGGTTGCTCGTTACCATTCACTTGCAGCCGACGAAGAAAGCCTTCCCGAATGTTTGCGGGTAATTTCTCGTGCCAATGATGGGGAAGTGATGGCTGTGCAGCATGCCGAGTTCCCTACCTATGGCGTTCAGTTTCATCCCGAATCGATTCTCACCCCCGATGGCCGGGCGATGATCGAAAACTTCTTGGCCATAGCAACGAAGTAATACACGGCGTTTGCGCCGATTGCGCGAAAGGAAGCAACGATGATCAGGGAAGCAATTTTCAAGCTGGTAGACAAGCAGGACCTAACCTACGACGAAGCCTACGACGTGATCAACGAGATCATGTCGGGCGAAACCACCCAGGTGCAGACGGCAGCATTTCTTTCGGCTCTTTCCACAAAATCGACCAAGAGCGAAACGATTGCCGAAATTGCAGGGTGCGCTGCTGCCATGCGCAGCCACGCCACCAAGGTTGACTACGATAAGCCGCTGCTTGAGATTGTGGGCACGGGTGGCGACAAAGCTGGCAGTTTCAACATTTCCACCACCGCAGCGCTTGTTATTGCGGCGGGTGGGGCGAAGGTTGCCAAGCACGGAAACCGTGCGGCATCAAGCAAATCGGGTACGGCCGATTGCCAAGAGGCGCTGGGCGTGAACATCGAGCAGGGCCCCGAGCTGTGTAAGAAGCTTCTCGACGAAGTGGGCATGTGCTTCTTCTTCGCCCAGAAATACCATACAGCCATGCGCTACGTGGGCCCCATTCGCAAAGAGCTGGGTTTTCGCACCGTGTTCAATATTCTAGGTCCGCTCACCAACCCCGCCTCGCCCGACAAGATGATTCTCGGCGTATACGATGAATCTTTGGTACAGCCTTTGGCGCATGTGCTGGTGAGCCTGGGTGTGAAGGACGGCATGGTGGTATATGGGCAGGATTGCCTGGATGAGCTTTCCACGGCATGCCCCACCACGGTATGTGAATTCCACGGCGACGATTATTTGTCTTACGTTCTTACGCCTGGGGAATTGGGCATGAAGCGCTGCATGAAAGAAGATCTGCAAGGCGGTTCTCCGGAAGAAAATGCGCAGATCACACGTGACATTCTTTTCGGCAAGGAAGTGGGAGCAAAGCGCGACACCGTTTTGCTGAATGCTGCTGCGGGCCTCTACATTGCCGGGTTGGTGCCCTCGTTGAAAGATGGCGTCGCAAGGGCCCAGGAGCTTATCGACAGCGGCAAAGCGGCCGAAACGCTGGAGTCGTACATTCGAGCATCAAATCAGGAGGCTTAAGTGACCATCCTTGATGAAATAGCGGCCTACACACGTCAGCGCATGGCGGAAGAGGAAGGGCTGATGCCAACAGCCAGCCTTCGGCAGCAGGCTTGTGCCATGGCATTGGCTGAGCGTGAAGCCAACGGTGGTAATTTCCCCTTTCGATTCAACGCCGCATTGGCAGAGCCCGGCCTTTCCTTTATCTGCGAAGTTAAGAAAGCGTCTCCTTCGAAGGGGGTTATTGCCGAAGAGTTTCCGTACCTTAATATCGCAAAGAGCTACGGGGCGGCAGGGGCAGCGGCAATTTCCTGCTTAACTGAGCCGAAATGGTTCATGGGCGCCGATGCCTATTTGACCGAAATAGCGGCAGAAACGTCTGTGCCTGTGTTGAGAAAAGATTTTGTGGTTTGCGAGCGCATGATTTACCAGGCCAAAGTGCTCGGTGCCTCTGCCGTGCTTCTGATCTGTACGATTTTAAGCGACGATCAGCTTGTTGCTTATCGCGAGCTTGCTGAAAGCCTAGGTCTTTCGGTTTTGGTTGAAGCGCATGACGAAAAGGAAATTGCCCGCGCGGTTGCCTCGGGTGCAAAGATCGTTGGTGTGAACAACCGCAACCTGAAGGATTTCAGTGTCGACTTCGATACCGTCCGCCGTCTTCGCGCGCATATTCCTGAAGACGTGCTGTACGTGGCGGAATCGGGTGTGGCAAGCGCCGAAGATGTTGCGGCTATCGCCCAGCTGGGTGCTGATGCTGCCTTGATTGGCGAAGCGCTGATGTGCGCCGAAGATAAGCAGGCAACGTTGGCGGGGCTCCGTGCTGCGGCTGAGGGGGCGCGATGAGTTCGGCAAGCCGTCAGCATCAGGCAAGGGAATGGCTGCTATCGCCGCAGGGTTTGGGGCATCCGCGTGTGAAGCTGTGCGGGATGTCGCGCGAAGAGGATGTGCGCTCAGTTGCCCAGACTCGCCCCGATATGTGCGGC
This sequence comes from uncultured Eggerthella sp., assembly GCA_900547965.1. GTDB lineage: Bacteria > Actinomycetota > Coriobacteriia > Coriobacteriales > Eggerthellaceae > Anaerotardibacter. The sequence goes on from URJE01000027.1 coordinate 4,599, forward strand.
TTCATCGTGAACTTCCCCCAATCGCACCGAAGTGTTTCAGTGGAGCGCCTGACGGAATTATGCGAGCTGCTCGATGAAGAGGATGCCAAGGTGGCGGCCCGTATGGCAACCAGCGGCAATCAGGTGAGCCTTCATCCAATATGGCGCGTAGGAGTATTTGTCGATGAGCCGCTCGATTCCTTGATCCACATCGTTTCGAATGGTTCGGTTGATCTGGTGCAGCTCCATGGAAACGAAAGCAACGCCTACATTTCCGAGTTGAGGCATCGAACCCGAGTAGGAACCATCCAGGCTTTTCGTGTGAGTGGCAGCGAAGACGTTTCCCGCGCCGAAGGAAGCAGCGCCGATATGATCTTGCTCGACAGTGGGCAAGGTTCGGGCAGGGCATTTGATTGGGGCGACGTTTCCCGTGTTCATCGCCCGTTCATTTTGGCTGGCGGGCTTACTCCCGAAACCATCGGTAAGGCGCTAACGGAAGTGCGCCCCTGGGGCATTGACATGAGTTCCGGTATCGAAACCGACAAACTAAAGGACCCCGCAAAAATTGCAGCAGCTGTTGATGAGGTCCATCGATGGCGGCTGTAGCTCTTCTGCCGCTTCGATCAGCGTGGGCAGTTCTAACTCGCTGATAAATCGGCGGCTTATCCACTTAAGTAAAACCATCAGGCCAGCGCCTGATTTACGAAAGGAAATATCATGACGAAGGGAAGATTCGGCATCCATGGTGGGCAGTACATGCCCGAAACGCTGATGAATGCCGTTATCGAGCTCGAGGAAGCTTACGACCATTACAAGGATGCCCCAGAGTTCAAGGCGGAGCTGAACACGCTCCTGAATGAATACGCCAACCGTCCTTCGCTTCTGTACTACGCCGAGCGTCTTACCAAGGCGTTGGGAGGTGCGAAGATCTACCTGAAGCGCGAAGACTTGAACCATACCGGTGCACACAAGATCAACAACGTGCTCGGTCAGGTTCTGCTTGCCAAGAAGATGGGCAAGACGCGCGTTATCGCTGAAACAGGTGCGGGTCAGCACGGTGTTGCCACGGCTACGGCGGCGGCGCTGATGGATATGGAATGCGAAGTGTTCATGGGCAAGGAAGATACCGAGCGTCAGGCGCTGAACGTATACAAGATGCGTTTGCTGGGTGCTAAGGTGCATGCCGTGGAAACGGGAACGGCAACGCTGAAAGATGCCGTATCGGAAACTATGCGTGAATGGACCAACCGCATCGCCGATACCCATTACGTGCTTGGCTCCACTATGGGCCCTCATCCTTTCCCCACCATCGTGCGAGACTTCCAGGCGGTAATCTCGCAAGAGATTATCGATCAATGCATGGAGAAGGAGGGCCGTTTGCCCGACTGCGTGCTTGCTTGTGTAGGCGGTGGCTCGAACGCCATGGGTACCTTCTATCACTTTATTGGGCATCCCGAAGTTCAACTCATTGGGTGCGAAGCTGCGGGACGTGGTATCGACACCTTCGAAACGGCAGCCACCATCAACACGGGCAGCCTTGGCGTATTCCATGGCATGAAGTCGTATTTCTGTCAGGACAAGTATGGCCAAATCGCGCCTGTGTACTCCATTAGTGCTGGTCTCGATTACCCCGGGATTGGACCCGAACATGCATGGTTGCACGATACGGGCCGTGCTCAGTACGTGCCCGTTACCGACGATGAGGCAGTGGATGCCTTCGAGTACCTGAGCCGGTTGGAGGGCATTATCCCTGCTATTGAGAGCGCTCATGCAGTTGCCTATGCCTGCAAGATCGCGCCGAAAATGAGCAAAGATCAAATTATGGTAGTCACGCTTTCTGGTCGCGGCGATAAGGATTGCGCCGCCATCGCTCGTTATCGAGGAGAAGATATCAATGAGTAACCCCCGCATCAAAGCTGCCTTTCAGGGTGGAAAAGCCTTTATTCCCTTTGTTACCTGCGGCGACCCAAATCTGGAAACCACCAAGAAAATTGTTGCTGAGCTTGCGCGGGCGGGTGCTGCCGTTATCGAGCTGGGCATTCCGTTTTCTGACCCTACGGCAGAAGGGCCGGTAATCCAGTCTGCCAATATGCGCGCGCTTGAGGCGGGCACTACCACCGACAAGGTGTTTGATATGGTGGCCGACCTGCGTAAAACCATCGACACCCCCTTCGTGTTCATGACCTACGCCAATGTGGTGTTTCACTATGGCATCGAGGAGTTTTGCGCTCGTGCGGCAGAGGTTGGCATGGATGGGCTGATTCTCCCCGACGTCCCCTTTGAGGAAAAAGAGGAATTCGCTGGCCCGTGCCGTGCTCACGGTATGGATCTTATCAGCATGATCGCGCCTACGTCTGAGGAGCGCATCGACACGATTGCCCGTGATGCGGAAGGTTTCATTTACTGCGTAAGCTCTTTGGGCGTTACGGGAACGCGTTCGAGCATCACCACTGATCTCGATTCCATCGTGGCGCGTATTCGCGCAGTTACCGACACCCCTATTGCCATCGGGTTCGGTATTTCCAGCCCTGAGCAAGCGGCAATCATGGCGGCAAAGAGCGATGGCGCTATTGTCGGATCCGCTATCGTGAAGATTATTGCTGCCGAAGGCGAAAACGCTGTTCTGGCAGTTGGTGAATTTGCCCGCAAGATGGTGAAGGCTATTCGCGCATAGCCGTTGGCGCCTGGGGTCTTTCCTGTTCGCAACGTATTGAGTGGAAGCCGTTTGCGCATAACCGTTGGATATACAAGGTAATTGTTTTCTTTTGCCTAAGCGGACCAGGAGCTCGGTCTTCTGGTCCGCTTCTTTATTGGGGGCAACTGGCGCGGCGCCTTCCTTGGTCGGAGGCGTTGCAAGGAGCAAGCCCAATTGCGAAGGCTGGCTGTTTCGCTGCGGTGCCAAGGGCCATGAAACAGCAGGCATGGATTCGGCATGGTTATCAAGCGATGAAACGGTGACGGCTTGGTCAAGAATGAGTGAAAAGCGCGTGGAGGGGGTGGCGGTCTTCTGCCAGGCTGCTAGGTTGGAAAGTCAAGAGAAAGGAAACGCATCGATGGCGAATTCGGTTCAGCAAAATGGCGATGGTGCTAAAAAGGGCAAGCTGGCGGTACTGTTCGAGGATCTTTCGATTGCTCAGGTGATTGCTGGTGCCCTAGCGGCTGCAACGGTGTTTTTGCTGTCTTCCGTTATCGGTGTTGCCGGCTCTTTGATTGGTGCGGCGGTTGGTTCGATCGTATCGGCTGTTTCGTCTCAGGTATATAAGAAAATGCTATCTGCTTCTGCCGATAAGATTCGCGATGTTGCACCAGATGGGGTATCGGCAAATCAGGCAGATCCCGACGAAACGCGTTTGATGACCCCGGTTTCGTCGAGTGAAACCCGCGTTATCGATTCGGGGAAGGTTGCTGCAAGCGCAACGAAGGTTATGGGTGCTGATGACATCCGCTACCAAACTCATGCTTCGTCGGATAAGGCAGTAGATCCCGCACTGCAACGTGCACATGTGCGTCGCCGTCGGAAGGCTCGCGTTCAGCGGAGTGTGATTATCGTTTCTGTTGTTTCTGCTTTGATTGCCATTGTGATTTCGGCGGGGCTCATCCACGTATTTACCGATGGTCAGGGCATTGGTGAAAAGACAGAGCCCATATTCACAGCAAGCGAGGCATCCCAGGCAAAACAAAGCTCTTCGGCCAACAGCGGAGCTGCGAAGGAAGCAGCTTCAAACGAATCGACGTCCACCAAGTCGAATGAAGGCTCTTCCCAGTCGGGGGAATCCTCGAGCGCCGATTCGTCCAACTCGTCCAATTCATCTAATGGCAGCAGCTCCGGTTCGGGATCCTCTGGTTCTTCGAATGGCGGCTCGTCTTCTTCCGGTAGCGCTTCGGGGAATTCCGGCACTTCATCCGGTTCGGGTTCCGGCTCGTCTGGGAACGAAACCTCCGGGTCTTCTTCTACTGGCTCTTCATCCGGTTCGGGATCGTCTTCTGGTTCTTCCGGCAGCGGATCGGCTTCTGCCGATTCGAGCAACGGCTAAGCGCAAGTCCCCGACGGTTCTTTGTCGTGCCCCGTTCTTGGCTATGTCAAACGGGGCATTTTGCTGCTTTCAATTCCCTTACGGCGGCGGTTGTGACGTGCGGAAAAGGGTATGATGGTGATTCTAAGGAAAGGAATGCTCCATGGCCCTTATTGCCCGACTTCTTCAGTCGTTACCGCTTGTCATAGTACTGGTTCTTCTGGCTCTGATCATCTATTTTGTGGTGTCGTGGGCCCGTTCGCCTGAGCGCGCAAAGGAAGTGCTTATCAAGTTCTTCACCGTGCTCAATTCGATCCTTTCGATCTTCTTCCTTTTGGCCACTGCATATGCGTTTTCCGAGGGCAATCAACCGGTATTGGAGCTCACGGTTTCATTCTTGGTGGTTGCCGTGCTGGCTCTTGTCATCACCCGCATTTGCCGCTGGCGCTTCGTGAAGAACCATCCCCATTACATGGATAAAAGCCAGAGGGTTACCTTCTTATAAAAAGAACGTCCCCGCCCGAACTGGACCCCTAATGCGAACCCGAAATGATAGTTCATTCCGGGTTCTTTCGTATTGGGAGGCGCTTTTGCCTCAGGGAGCAATTTGAAGCAAGCGGGGGCACTCATCGAAGCTGCTGGTTTTCTTTTGCGCAAGGCAATGCGCTTGGCTTGAGCGGTGATGCCATTATTCGAATGGCGCTTGACGTTTTCAGCAATATGTTGGGTTTTTGAGCGTCTGAACAACAGGATGCTTTCATGCGGGTAACCGAACCGTCTGGCTTTGCGGAAGTATGTTGGGGGAGCGTCATACTGATGATTGTAAAGTGGGTGACCAAATCCGAGCGAGCGGGGGCTTGCTCGGCTATCGCCAAGGGGGAATAACCGTGAGCCCCGTCGATAAGAAGCTTATGGGGCAGATGCTCCGATTTGCTAAAACCGTTGTAATCACCAGCGCAAATGCAAAGGAAGGTACATCGGTTGCCGATTGCGAAAAGCCTGGCAAGCGTGATGCCGAATTTTTACGTGCCATTATGGAACGAGGGCTTCGCACCCTGCCTCTTGAGCAGCGCGTCCTTTCGGAGGCCGCTTTCGATAAACGTGCATTTGATCTGGGTAAAGTGTTTGTTATTCGCCAGTTGGGTATTTGGGAAATGATGAGCTACGAAACCCTGCGTCGTGACAGCGAATATGTGGCTTTCCCCGAATTGCTTGATGGCATGGAAAAAGAGGGTTTGGTAAAGCGCATCGTTGACACGGCTGATGGGAAAGACAACGATGTGGTGATGCTTACTGAAGCCGGCAAGCAGATGTTCTCCGAACAGGAAGAGGCTCTTGAAAAGCGCGCTGAAGAACTGTTTGGCAACCTTACCGAGGGTGAGAAAATGCAACTCTATTTGCTGCTGCGCAAGGTTCAGGGTTCCCCTGCATACGAATCGGAATCTTCTGCTGATGTGCGCAAGCGTGCAGGAATCGCGTAACTGGCAAAACAGGGCAATGCCTTGTCATTTCAGAAAGCCTGGCCAATGAACTCGGGGCTGGGAAATCGAAAGGCCTTAGGGAGGGGTTTCCCTAAGGCCTTTTGTGTGATTCGATACGTGTTTTAGTCGTTGTCGGTCTCTGCCTTCAGCTTACGGCAGGCTTCCGCCATTTCATCAACCATTTCATCGAAGAGCTTTAGCGCGTCTTCGACGGGTTTGGGGCTGAGCATGTCAACGCCGGCGCCACGCAGAAGGTCGATTGGCGGCTTGGAACTGCCACCCTTCAGGAAGCCCAGGTAGTCTTCGCGGCCCTCTTCTCCCAAGTCCAAAATGCGCTGAGAGAGCGCAATGGCGGCTGCGAAGCCCGTTGCGTATTGATATACATAGAAGCGGTAGTAGAAGTGGGGGATGCGCGCCCATTCGAGGGCGATGTTCTCGTCGAGCGCAATGCCGTCGCCGAAGTACTGCGCGTTCAGTTCCTTATAAATGCCGCAAAGCGCATCGGCGGTGATACCTGAGCCCTGCGCGGTGAGCTCGGCTACCTTAAGCTCGAACTCGGCGAACATCGTTTGGCGGTACAGCGTTGCGCGGAACTGCTCCAAGAAGTGGTTTAGGAAGTAGGCGCGCTCGCGTTCGCTCTTAGCGTGGTCAAGGAAGTAGCGCGTAAGCAGCGCTTCGTTGCAGGTAGATGCCACTTCTGCCACGAAGATGACGTAGTCGGAATAACATACAGGCTGATTGGCGCAAGAGAGATACGTGTGGATGGAGTGGCCCATTTCGTGGATCAGCGTGAACACATCATCGAGCTTGCCCTGGAAATTGAGCAGGATTACTGGGTGCATGCCGTAGCCGCCGGCGGAGTAGGCGCCGCTGCGTTTGCCTGGAGTTTCGTACACGTCGATCCATCGTTCCGAAAGGCCGCGGCGCACCAAGGAAAGGTAGTCTTCACCCATGGGGCGCAGCGCTTCCAGGATGATGTCGCAGGCTTCTTCGTAGGTGAAGGTGAGTTCCACATCATCGACGATAGGCACGTACAGATCGGAGAAGCGCAGCTCGTCTACGTCTAGCAGCTCTTTGCGCAAGGCGACGTACTTGTACATGGCATCCATGTTGTTATGCACGGTGTCGATGAGGTTCGTGTACACCTGGGTCGGCACCTCATTGCCTGAAAGCGCTGCTTCCAGGGCAGAGCTGTAACGACGCGCTTCCGCGAAGAACTTCAGCTGTTTGTTCTGGGCGCCTAGCGTTGCGGCAAAGGTGTTGCGGAATTGGCGGTAGCTGGAATACAGCGACTCGTAGGCGGATTCGCGCAGCGTTCGATCGGCCGACATCATAAGGGGGATGTAGCTGCCGTGAGTTACCGGATGTGCAACACCTTCGGCATCATGTGCGTCGGGGAATGTGAGATCGGCATCGTTGAGCAGGGAAAAGATACTGTCGGGTTGGTTGGACATGTCGCCCGCGGCGGCCAGGAGCTTTTCTTCGGCAGGAGAGAGCACGTGCTCGCGCCTGCCGAAGATGACATCCAGGCAGCGGCGATACAGCTCCAGCCCGGGTTCCTGCGAGTAAAACTGCTCCATTTCCTGCTCGCTTAAGCCAAGTAGCTCGGAGGTGAACCAGGAGGAAGCGCTGGAGATCGAAACCCAGAGTGTCATTACCTGGCTCGAGTAGTCCTGGTAGCGTGATTCGCGCGTGTCCTCGTCGCTTTTTCGTTCGGCGTAGTTAACCAGCTTGGTAAGAATCAGGCCCGCTTCGTCATCGAGCTTTAGATAGGCAAGCAGGTCGGCAGCCGAAGCGCTGATTTTTCCCTGGAACGATGCGAATTGGGGCGGCAGCTTCTTTGCTTCCTCGAGCGCAGCCAAGAAAGCCTCGTCGCTTTCGAAAATGCTGGAAAGATCCCAGCGATACTGCTCGTCGATCTCGTCGCGGGAAGAATACGTTGTCATTGCGTGCTCCTTGCATATGCTCGGCAGCATTTCCGTACATTGAACTGTTGGTGCTCGGCGGTGGGGCCGTGGCGTTCGACGGGAACGACTGCCAAGTGTTTACCTTTTCGCAAGCAATACTACGACATTGGCTGCAACTTGCGTTGCTGGTACAGCCCATTGTCATAGAAACCGAGTTTTCGGTAATACCCACGCGTGCCAACGGCACTGATAACGTTGATGCGTTGGTATCCTGCCTGGGAGGCGAGCTCGCAAGCGCGGTTTACCAGCTGGGTGCCTAAACCGCGATGTTGGGCATTGTTGATGCCAGCGTGCTGCAGTTTTTCCACGCGGCCATATACGTGCACTTCACGGATCATTGCTTCGCCCGCTAGGAGGGGGAAGGAAAGGCCGCAAGCACAATCGGCCGCTTTGGATATTGCCTCTCGGTACTCTTCTTCTAGCTGGGCCATTGCATTGGCGTGGGGCAGCGAAAGGCGCAGGAAGCCGGCAATCTTTCCTTGCGGCATTACCCATTGAAGGAAGCGTTCGCTGGTGGCGGTGGTTTCGTACTCGATCACCTCAAGCGAAAGGTCTTCAGCAGAAACGTTGGCAAGGCTCACTTCGCGATGGCGAATTTCCGCCGTGGCAAGACCTTCGGAATCGATTCGCTGTTCAACCAGTTGGCGCAGGTTCACCTTTTTATTGCCCGCCTTGATATCGGGTGCCGAAATGTCTCGGATCATGCGGGAAATGCGTGTAAAGGCAGGTGTTGCGCAGGTATCGGAGACCAACACGTCTACCAAACTGGGTTCAGGGTAGGGCTGCCAGGTGCGATCCTCATAGTGCTCGCAGAGCCCGGTTCCCTCCACGAGGACGCAGGGGTAGAGCTTCACTTCGTCGGGTTGGAAGGCGGCATCATTGCAAAGACGCAGGTAGTCGGCTTTATCTGATTCCGGTGTGGCGCCCAGTAAATTCACCATGGCATGAACGTGAGTTTTGAAGCCGAACAAACGCAGCAGCTCGAATGCGCGTTGGATTTGCTCCGTGGAGGTATGCCGGTCGTTGAGCGTACGCACCTTTTCGTCCAGGCTTTGAATGCCCATTTGAACTTTAGTGCAGCCCATGCGACGCAGTGCGGCCAAGTGAGTGGGCGTTATGCGCTCGGGCCGTGTTTCTATTACCAGGCCTACTGCGCGGTGATGCCCATCGACGTTGGCAAGATGCTCGGCTTCAAGTTCTTCCCATGTTGCCTTTTGCCATTGGGAAACCGAGGCCCATGCGTAATTTTCGCCATACAAACGGTCGAAGGCCTGGTTGTAGGTTGTTTCTCGGTTGTCGACACGATGCTGTTCTTCGGAAACGAAGCGCTTAAGGGATTCTGGATCGCAGGAGATTCCTGCCGATTCGTAGGCGCGTTTGCGTGCGGGAAGGTTCTCATTCGCCCGGGAGCCATCGTTCAGCGCTCGGAACAGCTCGCGGATGAACCAGATCTGATAGCTTTCCGGGTAATCGCTCCAGGTGCCGCCCAAAACGATGAGCTCGACTTTGTCGGTGACGTGCCCCATTTCGGTAAGGGCCTTGAGGCGCGCAGCTACCTGCAAGTAGGGATCGAAGAAGGTGCGCTCGGCGCGCTGACACGCAGGCTCGTCGGCCAGATAGCTTTTGGGCATGCGTAAATCGTTGGGGCAGTACAGGCAGTTGCTTGAGCACTTCCATGGCTTGGTGAGCACGGTGATGGTGGCAACGCCCGAAGCGGTGCGACGGGGTTTCATCTGCAAGGTGCGGACAAGGCGGCGCTGTTGTTCTTCGCTTAAGCCCCAATCGTTCCAACGCTGCGGCTGGTTTTTCTGCACGTCAAGGTAGAAAGCCATGAGTTGGCGCTTCGAGAGGGGGCGTGCTTTTGACGGTTTCGAAGGCTCAGGTGTGTGGTTTTGGACGCTGCCGTTTGTAATGCTTGGATCAGTGCAGCCGCCAGCGCGTTGTGCTTCAAGAATGCGCTTGTTGTGGCGGTTGATTACCTTTGTGAGTTCGCGCTCATCAAGGCGCTCCTTTGCCTTAAGCGCGTCGAGTATGTCAAAAAGAGCTTGTTCCATGCGCCTGATTATAGGCGAAGGCGAAATCTGTCATGTTGGCGATGTGGGTGCTTTGGGCGATATGCCTCCCGAAACCCTATGCGAATAGCATGAACAGGTGAGCAAGAAGGAAACCGATAATGCCGCAGGCAGGGAAGGTAAGCACCCATGCAAGAACCATGTTGCGGGCAATTCCCCAGTTAACGCGCTTGAATGATTTGCTGGCGCCAACGCCCATGATGGCCGAGGTGTTGCAGTGTCCGGTGGAAACGGGCATACCGGTAAGGCTGGCAAACAGTAGCGTGAAGGTGGTGGAGAAATTGGCGGCTACGCCTTGATATTTTTCAAGCTTGACCATGTCCATGCCCACCGATTTGATGATGCGCTTGCCGCCGACGATGGTGCCCAATGAAATGGCGAGTGAGCAGATGATCATGAGCCACATGGGGAATCCGCTGGAATCGGGGGTTGGGTTTCCGAAGGAAAGGGCAATGCCCAGCATGGCGATAGACATGAACTTCTGGCCGTCTTGAGCGCCATGCAAAAATGAAAGAGCTACGGCGCATACGTCTTGGATGCCGGTAAAAGCGTGGTTTGCTGCCTGGCGGTTTACGTGTTTGCAGGCTCTTTCGATGACCTTAACAAACAGCCAGCCAAGGAAAAAGCCGGCTACCAGCGAAAACACCATGCCGTAAATAACCTTGGCCCATTCTGCGGGAACTACACCCGCAAGTCCGTTCAGAGCAATGGCGCCGCCCGTTACGCCAGCGATAAGGCTGTGGGATTTCGAACAGGGAATGCCGAAGAACCAGCAGAAGATACCCCATAAAATGGCGCCGATCATTGCCGCCATCAGGGCGTAAAGCGCCGCATCGGTGTTGCCTGAGAAGTCGACCATCCCGAACATCGTTTTGGCTACGGCGGTTGATATGTAGGTCATACCCACAAGACCCACGAAATTGAATACCGCAGCCAGTCCGATGGCGACGCTGGGCTTTAAGCAGCGAGTGGAAACAACGGTGGCAATAGCGTTTGGCGCATCGGTAGCGCCCGATACGGCGGTAACGCCGATTACTAGAATCAAAATGACGAAGAGGCTTGGTTGAGCCATAGCCTGAGAGATGAAATCAAAGAAAGAAAGCGCCATTACGTTCCTTATATTTCCTTGTATAGTCGCAATTCAACATTGCATTTTTGTAACATTCATGGGTCGTATTTGACCAATTATTAACAATGCTACCCTACGTGCGCCCTCCTAGTGGTTGCAAACTGGATGCTTTCAATAATTTCCTGCTATTTCGCTTGTTTTGCCCATCGTTTCTCTTCGGATGTTGCATTTTTCAGTCGGATTAGTGTGGGATTTTGCCAGGGTGAGTTCAGTCGAACTAGCGTGCGATCTTTGCCGGGGGTGAGGGCGCGAGTGCTTTGCCTGGTTGATGTCGCGGGGCTCTGTGCTGCTTGGCCTGAACGGCTTCGAAGGCGCACGCGTCTTGCGCAAGATATGCTCCGTTGCGACGCGGGCGGCATACTGGCGTTTTGCCCACTTTGTCTCGGCTTTTTTCGCTTGCCGTATCTGCGAGCGCTCTTGCCCTCATTCCATCGCCGCACCAGCTGCACTGCGGTATCATGATAGGAACTGTTTCAAAAGAGCTTTGAAGTGCATTTTGCGTTCAAACAAGCAGGAAAAGGCACCCAGCATAATAAAGAAGGGTAGGATTCATGGTTTCTCGCATTTATGTTGAGAAAAAGCCCGGTTTCGATGTCGAGGCGGGGCAGCTCTTGCACGAGCTGCAGACGATTTTGGGCGTGAAGGCACTTACGGGTTTGCGCCTTGTTAACCGCTATGATGTCGAGGGCATTTCCGATGAGCTGTTCAAGCAGTGCATCCCCGTGGTATTCAGCGAGCCCCAGGTAGATACATCTTGCGAAAGCTGCCCCGAGGTTGAGGCTGCCCTGAAGGGCGAAAGCCCTGCGGGCCAGACGGTTTTCGCCATTGAGTTCCTTCCCGGTCAGTTCGATCAGCGCGCTGATTCTGCAAGCGAATGCATCCAGCTCATCAGCCAGGGCGAACGCCCCGCAGTCCGCAGTGCCAAAGTGTATGTGTTAGAGGGCGAGCTTTCCGAGGCGGATGTTGCTGCCATCAAGCATTACGTTATCAATCCAGTTGAAGCGCGCGAAGCTGCGCTCGAGGCGCGCGAAACGCTTGAAATGCAGGTGCCCGAGCCCGAACCGGTAGAGGTTATCGAGGGCTTCACCGAGCTCGACAACGCTGGTCTTGCCCAGTTCCGCGAAGAGCGCGGTCTTGCCATGGACCAAGCGGATATCGAATTCTTCCAGGCTCATTTCAAAGAAATCGGACGCAACCCCACCATCACCGAGGTTCGCGTTGTCGACACGTACTGGTCCGATCATTGTCGCCATACCACATTCGGCACCGAACTTACCGACGTCAAGATCGACGACGAAACGGTTCAGCTCGCATTCCAGAAGTATCTCGCTATGCGCTCTGAGCTGGGCCGCGAGCATAAGCCGGTATGCCTGATGGACATGGGCACCATTGGCGCCAAGTACCTGCGCGCACATGGCGGCCTTCAGGGGCTCGACGAGTCCGACGAAGTTAATGCCTGCACAGTAAAGTGCAAAGTCGACGTTGACGGCGAAGAGCAGGATTGGCTGTTCCTGTTCAAAAATGAAACCCATAACCATCCCACGGAAATCGAGCCTTTCGGTGGCGCAGCAACGTGCGTGGGCGGCGCTATCCGCGACCCTCTTTCGGGCCGCAGCTATGTATATCAGGCTATGCGCGTAACCGGCGCAGGTGACCCGACCGTCCCCGTTTCCGAAACGCTTGAAGGCAAGCTTCCCCAGCGCAAGCTGGTTACCACCGCTGCTGCTGGCTACTCTTCTTACGGCAACCAGATCGGTCTTGCCACTGGTCAGGTTCACGAGCTGTATCATCCGGGCTATGTTGCCAAGCGCATGGAAGTGGGCGCGGTAGTGGGCGCAACGCCCGCCAACCATGTCCGTCGCGAAGAGCCTGCTCCGGGCGATAAGATCGTTCTGCTGGGTGGTCGCACTGGTCGCGATGGCATCGGTGGCGCAACCGGCTCTTCCAAGACGCAGAACGTTGAAAGCGTGGAAAAGTCCGGTGCGGAAGTGCAGAAGGGCAATGCCCCGGTAGAGCGTAAGATCCAGCGTTTGTTCCGTCGCGGTGAGGCATGCCGTCTTATCAAGCGATGCAACGACTTCGGCGCTGGTGGTGTTTCCGTTTCCATCGGCGAGCTGTGCGACGGCCTGCTCATCGACCTGAATGCTGTCCCTAAGAAGTACGAGGGCTTGGACGGCACCGAGCTTGCAATTTCCGAAAGCCAGGAGCGCATGTCGTGCGCTCTTGCCGCAGAAGACGTCGAAGAATTCATCGGCTATGCGCACGAGGAAAACCTTGAGGCAACGGTTGTTGCCACGGTGACCGAGGAAAAGCGTTTGCGCATGGAATGGAACGGCGATGCAATCGTAGATATCAGCCGTGCTTTCCTTGATACCAATGGCGCCCCGAAGTATCAGGATGTTCACGTTCAGGCGGGCGAGTCGTATGCCCCCGCATGGGAAGGCTCCACGCTCGAAGAGCGCATGACATCGCTGGTCACCGACCAGAACGTCTGCTCGAACAAGGGCTTGGGCGAGCGTTTCGACTCCACTATCGGCGCAGCTACCGTGCTTATGCCCTTCGGCGGCAAGCGTCAGCTCACGCCTTCGCAGGCCATGGTTGCCAAGTTCCCCGTAGACGGCGAAACCACCACGGCAAGCGCTATGGCTTGGGGCTTCAATCCGTATCTTTCCGAGAAGAACCAGTTCAAGGGTGCCTATCTTGCTGTTGTGGAAAGCGTGGCGCGTCTGGTTGCCACAGGCTTTACCCGTGAATCGGCCTACCTTTCCCTGCAGGAGTACTTCGAGCGCTTGCGCGATATCCCCGAGCGTTGGGGCAAGCCCACCGCTTCCGTTCTGGGCGCTTTGATGGCTCAGGTGGATTTGGGTATCGGCGCCATTGGCGGTAAGGACTCCATGTCGGGCAGCTTCGAAGAAGGCGAAACCGAAATCCACGTTCCGCCTACGCTTATCAGCTTTGCGGTTTCCACCGGCTCTATCGACCGCGTGGTTTCTCCTGAGTTCAAGCGCGCTGGGTCGCGCATCGTCAGCATCGCACCCGCATTCTACGATATGGATTCTCTGGTCCCCGAAGCGGACGGCATGAATGCCGCATTTAGCCTGGTTGAAACGCTTATCGGCGAAGGCAAGGTTTCCGCTGCGGCAACGTTGGGTTACGGCTGCGCTGCCGAGGCTCTGTTCAAGATGGGCGTTGGCAATGGCGTGGGCGTAAAGCTTTCCGACGAAGTTGAGGCAGACGACCTGTTCAGCTTGGCTTACGGCAGCTTCATCGTTGAGCTTGCCGAGGGTGCTG
>URJE01000028.1 GCA_900547965.1 uncultured Eggerthella sp.
TCCCGACGCTGGACGTTCCCCGCTTTCCTTCCCCTCTTCCATCAATTTCTGCAGATAGGCAAGCACGTTGGTTAACATGCCTGCATCGCCTGCCTCTTCTTCTTTACCATAGCCAGGGACCACAATGCGCAGGGGAACCGTCATCTTCTTCTTGTCGGCCAAGTAGCGACCTGCTTTACGGCGCAAGCTCGAGGCCTGCGATTTCGTCAGCATAAACGGCTCCACAGTGAGCTTGCCTGCCGAAACGGAGATAAGCTTGATGCCGTGCTCGTTGGCAAACGCCTTAAGGCGTGCCTTCTCGAACTGGTTGATGGAGGCCTGAGGCATCTCGGGATGCTTTGCCAGCAATTCTTCGTAGATATCATTTACCGCATCGATAGTATCGGCGCTGGCAATCTTTCGGTAGTACAGCACGCGCTCATCAGCATCGGGCAGGTATTCCTCGGGGAAATACGTGTGGTCGGGCACGTTCACCACAATATCCGACAGCGCAGGCGGCAAGAACTCCTTAGCCGACGAATTGCCCTCACGCGCATTGTTCACCGCCGTGGATAGCATTTGGGCAAACAGATCAAAACCTACCGCCGACATATTGCCACTCTGCTCGGCACCCAACAGGCTGCCAGCCCCGCGGATTTCCAGGTCGCGCATAGCCACACGCATACCGCTTCCCAGATCGGTATGCTCACCAAGTGCAGTAAGGCGCGCCACCGCTTCTTCAGTGAGCGGGATATTGTCAGGGAACAAGAAATACGCATACGCCTGAGTGGAAGAACGCCCGACGCGACCTTTCAACTGGTACATCTGGGCTAGCCCCAAGCGCTGAGAGTCTTCGATGATGAGCGTGTTGGTGTGAGGATTGTCGATGCCCGATTCGATGATGGTGGTTGCCACCAATACGTCAAGTTCGCCAGCCGAGAAGTTCTCCATAACGTCTTCCAGCTGTTCTTTGGTCATCTTGCCATGGGCAACGCCAACGCGCGCCTCACCTGCGGCGGCTTGCACGCGCTTCACCGCTTCATCGATGGAACGTACGCGATTGCTTACGTAGTAGATTTGCCCGCCACGGGCCATCTCACGACGTATGGCATCGCTCACAACATCAGGATCCCACTCGCCAACATGCACTTCAACGGGACGTCTGTCGTCGGGCGGGGTCAGAATCAAGCTCATATCGCGCACGCCCGAAAGGCCCATTTGCATAGTGCGCGGGATAGGAGTCGCAGAAAGCGTGAGAACGTCGATCGATTCACGCATGTTCTTCAGCTGCTCTTTATGGGCAACGCCAAAGCGTTGTTCCTCATCGATGATGACAAGGCCCAAATCGTGCGGATTCACATCGCGTGAAAGGAGGCGATGCGTCCCGACCAACACCGAAACCGCTCCCTCCGAAAAATCAGCCAACGCCTGTTTCTGCTGAGCTGGAGTACGGAAACGCGAAAGCACTTCCACCTTTACGCCAAAAGGTTCGAAACGATCTTTGAACGTGGAATAGTGCTGCTGGGCCAAGATGGTGGTTGGGCACAGCACCATAACCTGCTTGTTGTCTTGCGTCGCTTTGAAGGCTGCGCGCAACGCAACCTCGGTTTTGCCGAATCCGACATCACCGCAGACCAGACGGTCCATTGGGCGCGGGGATTGCATGTCGGCCTTGATGTCGGCAATAGCAGCCAGCTGATCAGGTGTTTCCTGGTAGGGGAAGCTCTCCTCCATCTCGTGCTGCCAAGGGGTATCCTCTCGATAGCGATACCCTTGGGTCGAAGCACGGCGCGTATACACATCAACCAAGTCGAACGCCAGCTGTTTGGTGGCCTTACGTGCCTTGGCCATGGCGCGGCTCCAGTCAGACGTGTTCAAGCGCGTCAAACGAGGCGACGATCCTTCCGGGCCCACATAGCGAGTAACGCGATCCAACTGCTCTACGGGAACATACAGCTTATCGCCCTCGGCATATTCCAGAAGCAGATAGTCTCGCTCGGACCCGCCCACATCTTGGCGCACGATATCGCGGAAGAACGCCACGCCGTGAGCCGCATGAACTACGTAATCTCCCGGCTTGAAAGGAAAGGTTATCTCCGTCACATCAATACGGCTCCGCTTGCGCGTAGCCATGGCGCCCTGTGTGTCTGAAAGGGAAACAAGCGCCATCTTCGCCGCAGGGAAGATCATGCCCAAAGGAATGTCCACATCAACGATGTTGACCTGACCGCGCTTGAGTTTGGGCGACGCATCCCCAATCACATCAAGAACCTCATTGATGGGAATTCCCAGGTCGACCAGGGAAAGCTTCATTTCTTGACGAGCACGGAAATGAGGCACAGAAAAAACCACCGTGAAACCCATTTCCGCCAAAGAGCGCAATCGGCCAAAAAGCTTCTCCGGATCGCCCGCCACATCTACGCGCTTTACCACCAGCTCGCTATCGAGCTGCACACCTACGCGCATGATAGAAACATAGGTAGCACGCGGATTCGCACCAAAATCAAGTTCGTTAGGGCCCATATACAGATCTGATACGGGAATCGAAGTGCCTACGCAGCGCTTTGAAAGCTCGTCATAGGCATGCATGGCGTCATCGACCAGCGAACGCGGCTCGATAAGTACCGTAAGGGCATCCGCGGAAAGATAATCGCCCACCGCAGCCGTTTTTTCCAGTAGATACGCCGCCATCAAGTCGGGCAGCTCGCGAGAGTCGTCTTCGAGGCGCTCCAGCAAATCACGCTGCGCAGCGTTTGTTTCCGCGCTTTTGGAAATGGCACGCTTGGCGCGACGCAACGCCGCATCCGTCTGAGCGAGCTCACGCACAGGAAAGATATCAACCTGATCCAATGAAGAAATGGTCTGTCCCGTTGAAGGGAGGAATCGACGAATCTCATCCAGTTCATCGCCGAAGAAATCGAGACGTACGGGATACGCAAGGTTCCCTGGAAACACATCGATGGCACCACCTTGCACGCAAAACGTGCCGGAGCCATCGAGCTTTCCGCTGTTTTCGTAGCCCATAGCTACCAGACAATGCTCTAGATCCTCGAAACAGGCAACGCCGCGCTGGGGGTCCTCCGAAAGGTCTGACCCCGCCATTAGGGTAAGAGGACGTGCCACCTCTTCTTTGGCGGGAGCAATACGACGCAGCAAAGCACGAGCCGAAGCACCCACCACAGCAGGCTTTCCCTGCTGTAGCGACCAAAGGGCTTCGAGCCTACGGCCATGAAGGCGTGGCTGAAGCGGAGCATCGAGCGAAAACGGGTTGCCCTCGTAATCGGGAAAACGCAAAACACGTTCCTCGCCAATGAAGGCGCCCACCGTACGCGCAAAGGTGTCGGCGGCTTCTTCCCCTGCCGTTACCACAAGCGTTGCCCGAGGGTCAGCCGTAAAACGCGCCGCAACCAAAAACGGACGAGCAGAAGAAGCCACGCCCACCGTAGCGTCCTGCCCCGAATCGAGCTTCGCCCAGGCATCCTCGAGCGCGCCCGATTTAGCAAGCGACGCAGATAGCATATCTATCAACATGTCCGTTCCTTTCGGTAAGTGCCCCACGCCAACAAACCAAGGACAGAAATCTGGGCTTGATCCACGTCGGCAAAAGAGGCAGACGATAGGGCATTCTCAAGCGGCACCGTTGGCATATAGCGCCAAGGGAGCCTGAGGGCCAATCGGCGCTCGGCCTTGCCGCAAGGCATCACAACCTCAACAAGCCCGAAAGCAAATGCTTCGGGCGTTTTCTCTCGTTTATTCTAATATCCGCATGCGCTAATTCGCACCAAGAATCGGCGTTACCATAAGGCATGCGCAACCAACCGCACATCACTGAAGGGAAATGCCATGGCACGCGAAAAGAAAGCCGACAAGCTCGCCCGCGCCCTAGCCGTTGCCGAACGCATGAACGGTCATTACGGAGAGGCAGCCTGCGCGCTTCACTACACCACGCCGTTCACGCTCACCATTGCCGTTCTGCTCTCCGCCCAAACAACCGATGCAGGTGTGAATAAGGTAACGCCCGAGCTGTTTTCGAAATACGGAACGCCACAGGCCATGGCGCAAGCCGATCCTGAAGACATCGCACGGATCATCCGACCAATTGGGTTTTACCGCACCAAGGCAAAAAACTGCATCGCCTGCGCACAGATGATCATGTCCGATTTCGGCGGCGAAGTTCCCCGCGACATAAACCAAATGCAAAAGCTTCCCGGTGTAGGACGCAAGACTGCAAATGTGGTGCTCAATGAGGCATTCGGCATCGTCGAAGGCATCGCCGTAGATACCCATGTGTTTCGCATCGCCCATAAACTGAAGTTCGCCGGGCCCTCAGCCGATACCCCCGCAAAAACAGAGGAGGCTCTCCTTTCTCTGTATCCACGTGAATACTGGGGCCCGATCAACCATCAATGGGTGCTGTTTGGGCGCGAAACCTGCATAGCCCGTCGCCCCAAATGTGCCGATTGCTTCATCAACGATCTCTGCCCAAGCTGCCCCAAAGAGCTCATAGGTGACCTGGAACACCCCCAAGAAACGACCAGGCAACCTGAATAGATAACAGTCGATGCCGAAAACAACAGCATCATCATCCGTAAATCCCATGCTGTTCAAACAAAATCAACAAGCGTTTGCTATCCTCAAATAATCATGGGAAAGCAGCACCTTAACAAGGGTCGCTATCGAGGGCAAGGAATAACGATGAACCTCTCTCACCTGAAATACTTCATCAGCTTGGCAGATTCGAAGCACTTCGCAAACACGGCAAAGTCGCTCTCTATCGCACGCTCAACGCTTTCTCTTGCAATCTCGAATCTCGAGCAGGATCTGGGAGCACCCCTGTTCACCAAAAACGGCAGCACATTCCTGCTTACGCCTTACGGCAAGGAATTCTACCGCTACGCCTCCCTTGCGTTGAAGAACATCGAGACAGGCCGCCAACGCGTTCGGGTCATGGTCAACAGCAAGGTTGAAACGCTTCGTATCGGCGTACCGTTCTCCATCCAGAACGAAGACTGGTCCCGCATGATGCGCGCTTTCCGCGCCCACCTCAGCGAAAACACGTCGGTAAAGGTTCTGCAAGGTTTTAGCGCTGGGCTTTTGCGCGACCTTGCCGCTGGTACACTCGACGTCACATTCGCCACAAAACTCGAAGACGCTCCCGAGGGCCTGAACTACATTCCCTTCTGGTCGCAAGAGCTTGTTCTTGCAGTGAACGAAAGCAACCCCCTGGCGAATCGCAAATCGATCAAACTCGAAGAGCTTGAAGGCTCGAAGGTGCTTTCCTACGCCGTCGATTGCCCTCCTCATGATCTGGTCATGGAGCACACCAGGCATTTCGACATTCAAGTAGAAGAGCGTTTCCGCGAGGAAATCACCGCATGCTCCATTGTTTCTGCCAGCGATGAGGCAATGGCGCTTGTGGACTACTCGTTCTTGATGAAGGCATTCAACGATGTGGCTTGCATTCCCATCGACAACCTACCGCGAGATTTCCATAAGATTTATCTGATCCACCGCGCCGACGATGAGCTCACTGATGCTCAACGCAATTTCATCAACTACGCTTGCAACCATCGCGTTTTACCTGCCTGGTTGCCTCGCGAAAACGAAGACGAAACCCAGTTCCAAATCGGATACAAATAACATCGCAGCAGGCACTGCGACGAAATTGAACGCTCTTCGGCGACGGTTCGCTTGTGGGCGATCTCGGCCTATAGACAGAACGCGGCCTTGCGCATTCGCCCAGGGATAAGCGCAGTTCCCCATAGCCATCCTTGGAAACAAGAGAGCAGAAAAGCGTTTGGCAGCATCCCCCTAGAGGCAGTTGCCGAATTAACCTATGGCTGCAATTCAGGCAACGGAACACCGTCTTTGCGCTCGATGGCGCAACCCTGACGCACTAACTCAGCTATAACAGACTCAGCCAAAAAAGGCAGTCTGTCGGCAACGGGTTGCGTGAGGCCTTCCATAAACTCTGCGGGCTCAAGATTCAGAACCTGCATGCCGTAGCACATGCCCTCGCTGGTGTATCCAAGCAACGCTGCCGCATCGAACAGGTCGGCAAGCTTCGTGTCGTGCAGGGAAGTGCGAGCGCCGCAGGTTCGCGCAATGTCATGCGGACGATAGCGAAACACCGTACCGGGCTCTGAGCCCGATCCATCAACGGCATCAACTGTGATCATAAAATCGTATTCGTCGACCTTGGAAATCATGTCCAAGCTCATACAGCCCACATCGAACATATCCACATTGCGAGGAAGAACATATTCTTCGCGAATAAGATCATAAGCAGCAGGGCCAACGCCGTCATCGAGCATCAAGCGATTGCCCACGAAGAAAACTGCGATGCGCTTCATTTACGCACCAACCGTCGGACGTATAACCAAGTTGTAATACGTTGCTGCAGCGATCATGACCACTGCAAGCAAGATCATGGCAATAGCCCACTTCTTCTGGCTTTTCAAATACTGCTCCTTGGTTTTGCCCATGGAAAGGGCGCGCTGGCACGCATAACCCTGACCAGCACGAGCGAACACGACTGTCACAAATGCAAGAACCAAGGCCGCCACAATGCTCAGGCCCACCGTAAGAGGTTGAGGGTCGAGGTAGACGCTGTAAAAGAGGTTGTCGGCCAAAAGCCATACAGGGTAATACAAGATTGCTAGCCAAATGCCGTTGGCGGCACCCCAGATGGGAGGCATGAAAAGTGCTCCGATATTAACGGGAGGCAAACCTTCCATGATCTGTTCCTGGCTAAGCTGACGGGGGCTTTTTTCCTGCTTCGACACAAGCATCTCTCTCTTCCACTTACGCTATTCCGCTGAAGAGTATAGAGGAAAGCGCGTTGGCGCTCTCCTCTATTCGGCAAACTGCGAATTATACAACTCAGCATAGGCGCCGCCCTTAGCCAGCAGTTCATCGTGGGTCCCCTGCTCCACGATATCGCCCTCTTGAAGAACCAGGATCAGGTCGGCGTTTCGGATGGTGGAAAGACGATGGGCGATAACAAACGAGGTGCGCCCCTCCATCAAATTATCCATAGCCATCTGGATGCGCTCTTCGGTGCGCGTATCAACCGAACTGGTTGCCTCATCCAAAATCAACATGCGCCTGTCAGCCAAAATGGCGCGGGCGATGGTCAAAAGCTGACGTTGCCCCTGGCTGATGTTGCTCGCATCTTCATTGATCTCCATATCGTAGCCACCTGGCAACGTATGGATGAAATGATCAGCGAACGCCGCCTTTGCCGCCGCTTCAACCTCTTCATCGGTCGCATCGAGGCGACCGTACCGTATGTTCTCCCGAATCGTCCCCTTGAACAGCCAGGTATCCTGTAAAACCATGCCGAACAGCGCGCGCAAATCGTTGCGATCAAACTCGCGCACATCATGACCGCCTACGCGGATTGAACCACTGTCAACGTCATAGAAACGCATCAGCAGCTTAACAATGGTTGTTTTGCCGGCGCCAGTCGGTCCAACCAATGCAACGGTTTGCCCGCGTTGAACTGCAGCTGAAAAATCCTTGATGATAGGCTTGCCGGATTCATAGCCAAAATGGACGTGGTCGAACTCCACACCGCCCGAAACATCCGAAGTCTTTGCCGTCACTACGGTCTTCGGCTCCTCTTCAGCTTCAAGAAATGCAAATACACGCTCAGCCGAAGCCGCCATTTGCTGCAGCACGTTGGACACCTGGGCGAGCTGGGTAATAGGCTGCGTGAAATTCTTCACGTACTGGATAAAAGCCTGAATATCGCCTACCGTGATGCGCCCACCGATAGCGAAGAGCGCACCGGCAATAGCAACGGCAACATAGCCTAGGTTGCTCACAAAATTCATCACAGGCATCATCAGGCCCGAAAGGAACTGCGACTTCCACGCCGATTCATATAATTCTGCGTTCGTTTTCTTAAACTGGGCCAGCACGTCACCCTCTTTGTTGAAGGCGCGCACCACAGCCTGCCCGGAAAATGCCTCTTCAACCTGCCCGTTGATAGCGCCAAGGCGGTTTTGCTGCATACGGAAGTATTTCTGGCTTCGGCCGACCACCACCTTCACCAAGATGGCTGAAAGAGGAATCACCAGTAGGGCGATAAGCGTCATTGGCACGTTGATGGAAAGCATCATGACCAACACGCCTATTACCGTAGCAGTAGAAGTGATCAGCTGCGTCACGCCCTGGTTGAGGCTTTGTCCCAGCGTATCGATATCATTGGTGATGCGAGAAAGCACGTCACCGGTGCTGGTACGCTCAAAATATCCCATTGGCAACGCATCGATCTTCTGGGCAATACGCTGTCGGAGAAGGTAGCAGGTTTTTTGCGTAACATGAGTCATCAGCCAACCTTGGACAAATGAGCACAGGGCGGAAAAACCATAGAGCGCAAGGGTTGTTAGCAGGATAGTGCCTACCACATCGAAACGAATACCGCCCGTACCGGCGATTTTCGCCGTGACACCCTCGAAAAGCTCAGTAGTGGCAGTTGAAAGAACCTTCGGACCGACAATGTTGAACACGGTGGAGGCGATGGCGAAGGCAAACACCGCTCCCAATGCAAACTTGAACTTGCCCATGAAAGCCAGCAGCTTCAGCATAGAGCCCTTGAAATCTCCTGCCTTTTCGCCAGGCATCATGCCCCCACGTCCCATCGGCCCACGACGACGGGGCTGGGTGCTGGCGCGGGCGGCAATGGGCTCGTTTTCCTGATTCTTTCTTTCATCATCGATACTCATCGCTCATCACCTCCTTTCAGCTCTTCCTCAGACAACTGGGATTCGGCGATCTCGCGATACGTTGGGCATGTCTTCATCAAATGCGAGTGGGTACCGCAACCAACCATCTTCCCTTCCTCAAGCACCACGATCTTGTCGGCGTTGAGCACCGTAGAGATGCGCTGCGCCACCACGATCACCGTTTTACCCGCGGCATTCTTCGCCAAAGCGCGGCGCAGCTTAGCGTCGGTTGCGTAATCGAGCGCAGAAAAGCTGTCATCGAACAGCAGCACGCGGGCATCGGTTGCCAACGCGCGCGCAATCGAAAGACGCTGGCGTTGGCCCCCTGAAACATTGGTTCCCCCTTGGCTGATTGCAGTTTGCATACCTTCCGCCTTGGCATCTATGAACTCGGCAGCTTGCGCAATTTCAGCTGCCGATCGAATGCGTTCCTCACCCATTGCTTCGTCGGAATAGGCGATGGTCGACCCTATGGTGCCTGAGAATAGGAATGCCTTCTGAGGTACGTAGCCGAGCTCTTTTCGCAATTCCCCTTGATTCATATCGCGAACATCGATACCGCCCACGCGAACCGCTCCATCCGCCACATCGTAGAAGCGCTCGATGAGCTTTATGATGCTCGATTTGCCCGATCCCGTAGGACCGATGATGGCGGTAGTCTGACCCGGTTCAGCCGTGAAATCAATGTCTTCAAGAACAGGGCTGCTGTTCTTGCTGTAGGCAAAGGTGACATGGTCGAATTGAACGGCAAGACCCTCTGCAGCAGGATCGAGCTCGCATGCTTTCGACTGAAGGGGGTCCGCGATAGAGCTTTCCGTTTCCAGAACCTCGTTAACGCGACGCGCCGCAA
Source organism: uncultured Eggerthella sp. (assembly GCA_900547965.1). GTDB lineage: Bacteria > Actinomycetota > Coriobacteriia > Coriobacteriales > Eggerthellaceae > Anaerotardibacter. Next base: position 9,562 of record URJE01000028.1, read on the forward strand.
CATCGGCGCGCGGCAGCATGATCGCAATCATACCGATCATCAAGAACGACATGACAATAACCATGGAGTACGTGATGAAAGCGATCATGTCACCAGTCTGAATCGTGCCCGCATCGATATAGGATCCTCCTACCCACACGATAAGAACCGAAACGGCATTCATAACCAACATCATTGTGGGCATCATGAATGCCATGGTCCGGTTCGTGAACAGCTGCGTGCGGTACAGCGCCGTACTTGCCTGGTCGAAGCGCTCTTCCTCATACTGTTGCCTATCGAATGCGCGGATGACGGATAGACCGGTAAGCATTTCACGCGATACCAGGTTCACGCGGTCGATCAATTTCTGCATCATCTTGAATTTCGGCATGGCGACGGCCATAAGTATGCCGATGATGACGGCTATCACCAGCACTGCAAGCACGATAATCCAACTCATTGAAACGTTCGTCTGCGAAACCATGACGATACCGCCAATAGCAAGAATCGGCGAATACAGAACCATGCGCAGGAGCATCACCATTACCATCTGGATTTGCTGGATATCGTTAGTGCCGCGCGTAATGAGAGAAGCCGCAGAAAAAGATTGGATCTCGGCATCCGAAAAGGAAATAACGTTCTCGAAAAGGCGCTCTCGCAAGCCTCGAGCAGTCTTTGCCGCCGTTCGCGATGCGATGAAGCCAACCGCAATCGAGGCGATCATCATCAACGCCGCAACTCCCAGCATCCGAGCGCCCAACCAGATAAGATAGTTCATCTGCATGGCCCCCATGTCGATACCAAGCTGCTCATACTCGGCTTTGGTTGCCATTATTGCCTGCTGTTGGATAAGGGACTCATCAATGGGTCCGAATGCTTTTTGGACCTGGGACATCGCCTCGCCAACCTGGGTCTTGCTGATGATCCCTGCCTTATATGCAGCATACAGCTGAGGTAAATCGAAATCCTCTGGGACGCCATCGAATGCCAGCGATCCTTCTTCCTGTTGGCCCTTCAGGGAATCCGCCATCTGGTCGGAAAAATGAACCACCACAAGAGGAAGGGCAATCGCGGAGTTTAGGTCCTCACGTTGTTCGAAACCTTGCTCGGTTAGGGCGTAGTTCCCATCTGAATCCCGCTCGTAGGAGCCGCGCAACAACTGCTCGTCGGCATCGGATGCCAGCATGCAGGCATAGTTGAACGTATCGGAGCTCATAACACTAGGCGAACAATCTTCGATGCCGCCTTGCTGAACGCCAACGTCAACCAAGTCCGACGTATAGCGAGGAAGCGACAGATCAGCAAAAGCTTGCACGATAAGAAGAACCACGATTAGGGCTACAGCCACTTTCGATTGCTTCAGATACCCAATTATGCGCATGGAATCCCCCTCTCGGGAATACCGCACTCATGGGAAACGGGAACGAACGAATCTGACTCCTCTGCGTAATCGCAGATCTTTTCTAGAATCATTACCAATTGATTCATGTTGTCGATGCCAACGAATTCAACCATATCCATAAACTGCTTGCTGCGTTCACGCCGAAGCTGCGCAGAGAGGGATTGGCCCTTTTCCGTAAGGCCTATGCGAACAGAACGCAGATCGCCCTCGGTACGCGCACGCACAATGAAACCCTTCCGCTCGAGGCTTTTCAGGAACTGGGATACCGCGCTGGCGGACACACGAAGACGACGCGCGATGTCGGAAGGCTTGACGCTGAGCTGCTGTTCGTCAGCGCAAAACAGAAGCACAAGGGCGTGAACCTCCATCGGAGTAAGTCCATCCATGCTCGGGGACAAGGCAGGGCGTAAACGCTTAAGCCGACGGGTCAGCGCGATAACCTCATTCTCCAGCGATTCAGGAGAACGGTCGCAGGCGGTTTCGTTCATATATGAAGCTCCTTAACCATTTAACAGCTTAATAGTTTAGGTGCTTAACTAGTTTTCGGGCAAAGAAAACGCCGGATGCATACGACAAACATACATCCGGCGTTTAAGCATTCTTGGCACAGCCAAAGCATGCAACTGAACCACCTGCAGGTTTCAACCCTGATGGTTAAAGACCTCGATGCCATGGGCGAACGCCCCGATGACTACCTAACGGGTTTCGACCTCAATGATTGAAGAGTGTTAAAGGGCGGCCTTGATGCCCGCCATCAACTCGGCATATTCCTCAAATGCGGGGATGGTAGGATTGTCCGCTTTGATGGAATCGGTGCTCTTGAACAGGAAACCCGCCTTGCTTGCCTTGATCATGCCCAGATCGTTAAAGCTGTCACCTGCGGCAATGGTTTCCAGTCCCGCCTGATGCAACGCCTGAACGGTGGTAAGCTTCGACTGCTCGCAGCGCATCTTGAAGCCCGTAACCGTACCGTCTTCAGCCACCTCAAGCTCATTGCAGAACAGCGTAGGCCACCCGAGCTTCTTCATAAGGGGCTGGGCAAACTGGGTGAACGTATCCGAAATGATGATCACTTGAGTAAGCTCGCGCAATTCATCCAAGAATTCCTTTGCGCCGGGCATAGGATCGATGGTGGCGATAACGTCCTGGATCTCTTTCAATCCCAACCCGTGCTCCTTGAGGATGCCGAGTCGATAGTTCATGAGCTTGTCGTAATCGGGTTCGTCGCGCGTGGTTTTCTTCAGTTCGGGAATATTGGTTGCCTCGGCAAAGGCAATCCAAATCTCGGGAACCAAAACACCCTCAAGATCCAAGCACACTACATTCATCGCAACCTCTTTCCATGCGCAGGTTTTTTCTTTTCGTTTGCAGAATACCCGAAACGCCTTCGCTCGCAACGCACACTTTTGCATACGGCTAAAGCGGCGCTTCCTTTAACGCCCTCCCTATAGCGATACCGCCAGCTCGTAGGCTTCTCGCAAGGCATCGATAGCACGACGGGCTTTCACGGCATCGCCGACCACGTGAACCGAAATGCCGCGCTGCGCCAACGCTTCCGAAAGCTGATCATCGGCGACGTATCCCATAGCAAGTACCACCGAATCAAACCCGCGCAATTCACGCAGTTGGCCGGTTGGCACGTCCTCATATTGCACGCCATCGGCATAGAAGCGGCAGATCTTAGCGTTTGGAACCTGACGCACACCATGCTCGGCAAAGCTGCGCATCAAAATGGTACGGTGTTCCGCCACCATATCGGCCGCCAGATCCTCACGGTATTCGGCAACGGTAACGCTATGCCCCAATTCAGCAAGCAAATCGGCAATCTCGCAGCCTACCATCCCTCCGCCGGCAACCAATACGTTCTTCCCCGGATAAGCCTTTCCGGCCAAAACGTCTCCCCCTCGCAGGATCGCAGGACAGTCGATGCCCTCGATGGGAAGCAGCAAAGCTCGGGCACCCGTAGCCACCACCACTTCATCGGGCTGCAGCGCAGCAATATCGTCAGACAGTGCTTTTACTCCAAGACGCATCTCGACGCCCGCCTTTTGCGCGCGCACAACCCATGATCGAACCATATCTGCGATAGGACCTTTGCCCGGCGGAAATGATGCCAGACGCATGTTCCCGCCTAACGTGGGCGCCTCTTCAAGCAGAATCACGTCATGTCCGCGCTCGGCGCTGATGGCAGCTGTCGCCAGGCCCGCAACGCCACCGCCAACCACAACAATACGCTTAACCGCAACCGCAGCGGGTACGATTTCGCTCTCATGTCCCAAACGGGGATTTGCCAAGCAGCGTATGGGCTTGCCCGCATACATATTGGCAACACACCCCTGAAGGCAGGCGATGCATGGCATCGCATCCTCTTCGCGGCCCTCGGCATATTTACGGGGCATCTCGGGGTCTGCCAGGCTCTGGCGGCCAAATGCCACAAGATCGCATTTCCCCTGCTCGACTAGGAGCTCGGGCAAATACGGATCGGTAAAACGCCCCACGGAAATGACGGGGATACTGATGCATCCCTTGATCTTCGCCACCATATCAGCGTTGAATCCAGCATGGACCGAGGTGGGAGCCCACATGAATTCATCCCGCAAATGAACCGCACGAGAAACATGCAGCGCATCGGCGCCGCATTCCTCAAGGTAACGTGCAATGACGCACGCATCGTTCACATCGATTCCGCCTGGCTCTTCGTCGGCCGCGTTGATGCGGCACAACACCGCCACCCCGTCTCCGACACGCCTGCGAATCTCTTCCAATATCAAGCGGGGAAAGCGCATACGATTCTCAAACGATCCACCGAACTCGTCGACACGCTTATTGGTTCGCGGGGAAATAAACGAACTGACCAGGTAGCCATGAGCCATATGCACCTCCACCGCATCCGCGCCCGCCTGAAGGGCACGTTCAGCGGCATCCCCATAACCCCGAACCAGCTCATATACCTTTTCGGTTGGCACCTCTTCTGGCACATCACGCCCGCATGCTGCGGGAATGGGAGAGGCCGCCTGCAATGGCGCACCTGCATTTTTCGCATTGCCCTCGGGGCCGGCATTCTGCAGCTGCACCGAGACTTTGGATCCATGCCTATGGCAGGCATCAACAACGGCACGCAAACTGGGAATGGAATCGTCGCTATAAAGGCAAGGCTTTAGCGGGCCGCCCTTCGCGCCGCGATGCACCACCGTAGCCTCGATAGTTATCAAGCCGAAGCCCCCAGCTGCTCGCGCCTCATAGTAGGCGCGCGACTGATCGGACCAACTCCCATCGGAGTTGGCAAAATTGTTTCCCATTGGTGGAACAACAAAACGATTCGGCACTTCCATGGGGCCGATCTTGATGGGCGAATAAAGGCAGCGGTATGGCATGAGGCACTCCTTCGTTTACGCTCGCTAGCACGAATCAAGAAAACATTTAGGCAGAGACAAAGTTCCACAAAGGCAAGGCGAGACCTATTGCGCCTTTGCGCAATTGACAGATGAATCAGGAGACATTCGCGCCCAGCAACGCTTTCGTCTACCTGTGATCATAGCGGTTTTACCTGATCGGCGAACGGCGTTCACTATACGTTTGCGATGCATTTTGCAAAAAAACGACTCCCTTTATTCCCTAGATTTGCCCGTTTGGCAGATTCACAGCGCCAGCGAAACTCGAATCCCTAGTATTGGGGCGTTCTATTTTTTGCATAAGCAAGAGCAGAGTGTCCCCTATTCGAAAGAGAGAAACCTATGTTCCAAGCTGTGGTCGATCCAGTCGCAGGCAATCTTGCCCTGTCGGCCTTGGTTGCCTGCATTCCGCTCGCGGCATTCTTCGTTATGCTGGTGGGCGTAAAGGCAAAAGCGCACATTTCCGCGCTCGTTGCGCTGGTAGTTGCGCTGGTAGTTGCAATATTCGCCTTCGGCATGCCCGCTGACCTCGCTGTCCTTTCCGGCTTGCAGGGTGCCTGCTATGGCGCATTCCCCATCGTATTCATCATCATCATGGCCGTATGGTTCTACGAGGTTACGGTTGTTTCCGGACGCTCTGAGGACCTGAAGAGCCTGTTCGACATCGTTGGCGGCGGCGATATCCGCATCCAGGCAGTCCTCGTTGCCTTTTGCTTCGGCGGCCTGCTCGAAGCGCTTGCCGGTTTTGGTGCTCCTATCGCCATCACCGCAACCATGATCCTCGCCCTGGGTGTCAAGCCCTCTAAGGCGGCTCTGGCAGTCCTCATCGCGAACACCGCTCCTGTTGCCTATGGCGCAGCCGGTACCCCCATCACCACCGCAGGCAACATGGTTGCTGGCGGCGATGCCTCCGTTGCCCTCGAATCGGCACAGCACGTTGCTGCTATCGTTGGTTACCAGGCACCGCTCTTCGCCCTCTTTGTTCCTTTGCTGGTTGTTCTGATCCTGGACGGCAAGAAAGGCCTGCGCGACTGCTGGATGCACGCTCTGGTTATCGGCGCTTCCTTCGCAATTACCCAGTGGTGGTGCTCCAACCACTTCGCCTACGAGCTTACCGACGTTGTAGCGTCCCTTGTCTCTCTTGGTGTCAGCGTTATCTTCCTGCACTTTGTTAAGCCCAAGAACGTCAACGACGCTCGCGAGCGCTTCGGCATGGAGCCCATTGTTGAGGGCGAGGGCACGAAGCTCGCTCCCGTACGCGCCTGGATGGCCCTGGTTCCCTACATCATCGTTGTAGTAGTATTCGCTATCTGCAAGCTGGGCATTCCCGCACTGCTTGCAAGCACCGACATCAAGATCCCCTTCCCCGGCCTCGCAGGCAATGTCCTGAATGCCGCAGGCAAGGACCCTGGCACCACGTACAACCTGAACCTGCTCTCCAACCCCGGTACCATGCTCCTTATCGCTGGCTTGATCACCACCATCGTGTACAGCATCTTCAACGAGAAGGGCAAGTATCGTATCACCTTGGGCATGTCCGGCAAGCAGCTCGGCCAGACCTTCTGGGCTATGCGATTCTCTTCCCTGACCATCGTTATGGTTCTGGGCTTGGCTTACATCATGAACTTCTCGGGCATGACCATTTCCATCGGTCAGTTCTTAGCACACACCGGTTCGCTCTTCGCGCTGCTTTCTCCCGTACTTGGCTGGGTAGGAACCGCAGTTACCGGCTCGGATACGTCCGCAAACGCCCTGTTCTCCAGCTTGCAGTACGAAGCTGCCCAGTCGAACGCTTCGCTTGCTCACGTTTCCCCTGATTTGTTCCTTGCCGCCAATACCATGGGTGGCGTTATCGGCAAGATGATTTCGCCTCAATCTTTGGCTATCGCCGCCGTTACCACGGGCGAGCGAGTCGAGCCTGTTCAAGAAGGTTATCCCTTGGAGCATCGGCATGTTGGCAGTTCTCTGCGTTCTGGTATTCGCAGAATCCAGTGTTCTTTCCTTCATCCTTCCGTAACGATCGGATAAAGATTGCCTCTAAGAAGCCTCGGTTCATTGAACTGAGGCTTCTTTTTTAATTACTGCTTACTACTCGCTCGCGCAACTCTGCCTGCCTGGCAGCAAAGTCATACTGCAAATCATTGCGGAGATGACGCCCATGACATCGAGCCACTGTATCAGCAACCTCATCAAGGCTTTCGACATGCCTGATATCCCGGTTGCTCACCTGAATCACCCTCAAACGAGCTGGCTCAGAAGAAGGGCGACAACGACGATTCCGCTTTCGCTCATTTGTATCCCCTACATGTGTATCCCCTACATGCGCTTCGTCTGTATATCTCAGCGACACCCCAGCATCGGGCCAATACAGATCAAAGGCAGTACTCTTCCCCGATAAAAACAACAGCACCTCGCTCGAAGTAGCGAAATCATGCCGTATTTCCGGCTTCCCAAGACCATACCCGCCAATTTTTCGAGGCAAGACCATCAGCATGCACAGCTCCGTTTCCTGCGGGGAAGCAGAGCCATCGAGCACATAACGGAGAGCCCATCGAGCTTTTTTGACGCTCCGATTACTGTTCTGCGACGCCACATGAGCAGTAATCCTCTCAACGGAAGTGAGCGCTTTCCTCCTGCTAAACCCTCGCGGCGTTCCTGCATAGTTGGGCTGAGACATGGGAAGCGAATATACCCCGCACAATTCGTATCCGAGCTTCACCAACTCAATCCCCGAAAGCAGTGCTGCCATCTCCAGGAACAACACTTCAGGCGAAACAACGCAGAGAGAGGACTCATCCATCCCTTTATGCAGCCGAATTGCCTTCATTTCACCGCCGAACACATGACAGTAACCATCTTTAATGTTTCTGCGGTTCCTTGGCTTGGGCACAACGCAATGAAGCGGTATATGGGAAGTGCGGATCGGCAAGGCTCGATAACGCTCAACGTCGTTTCGCGTTGGAACCGAAAGCGAGTGAAACGACACCTTTTCATAGCCGGAAACTGGCATCATTGAGGAACGATACACTTCTAATGCCGTTCTATGGCTTAAGACCATGCTCATACGCTGCTCCTTTTCGCAAAACGCTTATGAGTCAACGATATTGAGCAGATGCGAAAGAGATGAGAAGGAGATGCGAAAAGCGTGCGAGAGTAATGCGAAAATTAGTTGAACAGACGAGATGGTCTTGGTTGTTCGCAGAAACATAATTATGCGGCGCCTGGGCCATCGGGCGCCCTTAGCCCTTAGCCCTTAGCCCTTAGCCCTTAGCCCTTAGCCCTTAGCCCTTAGCCCTTAGC
>URJE01000029.1 GCA_900547965.1 uncultured Eggerthella sp.
CCTGCCGCCGCACCTGCTGCAGCTGCTTCGCATCCCGCAAATTGGTACTGCGTAACCTCTCCGATGGTAGGCACGTTCTATGCCGCTCCCGCTCCTGGCGAGCCTGCCTTTGTCCAGGTTGGCGATGAAGTTGCCGCCAACCAGACGCTGTGCATCGTTGAGGCAATGAAGCTCATGAATGAAATCGGCGCTGAGGAAATGGGTACGGTACGCGAGGTATGCGTTGAGGATGCAACTCCGGTAGAGTTCGGTACCCCGTTGTTCTATATCGAGCCCCACACGAGCCATGATGCTGTTGGTCCGGAGAGTGCATAAATGTTTGACAAAGTCTTAATTGCCAACCGCGGCGAAGTTGCCCTGCGCATTATGCGCGCCTGCAAGGAGTTGGGCATCAAAACCGTGGCGGTATATTCAACGGAGGATGCCGATACGTATCCCGTTCGCTACGCGGATGAAAAGGTATGCATCGGTCCTGCTCCTGCAAATAAGAGTTATCTGGTAATGCCTTCCATCATCGCTGCAGCGGTGAACACCGGTTGTCAGGCTATTCACCCTGGTTACGGCTTCTTGGCTGAAAACTCCGATTTCGCTCGTGCTTGCACCGACAACGATTTGGTGTTCATCGGCCCTTCGCCCGAGTGCATTGATGCTATGGGCAACAAGGCTGCCGCCCGTGACACCATGAAGGCCTGCGGCGTTCCTACGGTACCCGGTTCTGATGGCGTTGTTGAAACGGTCGAAGAGGCCCGTAAGTTCGCTGAAGAAGTTGGCTATCCGGTGCTTATCAAGGCATCTGCTGGCGGCGGCGGTAAGGGCATGCGCGAAGTGCATGATCCTGCCGACCTTGAATCTCAGTTCATGGCCGCGAAGAACGAGGCTCTTGCAGCGTTTGGCAACGGTGACGTATACCTTGAAAAGCTCGTTTTGCGCCCTCGCCACGTCGAGGTGCAGATCCTTGCTGATAAGCACGGTAATCGTATTTCCTTGTGCGAACGCGACTGCTCGCTGCAGCGCCGCCACCAGAAGCTGCTCGAGGAAGCTCCTTCACCGGCTCTTACCGAGGAAATTCGCCGTGCTATGGGTGTTGCAGCTGTTAAGGCGGTACGTGCAACGGGTTACGAGAATGCGGGCACTATCGAATTCCTCTTGGATACCGATGGCAAGTTCTACTTCATGGAAATGAACACTCGTGTTCAGGTGGAGCATCCTGTCTCAGAGCAGATTACAGGCACCGATATCATCAAGGAGCAGTTGCGCATTGCTTCCGGTGAGCCTATCTCCTGTATCGAGCGTGCTCCCTTTACGCCGTTTGGCCATGCTATGGAGTTCCGCATCAATGCTGAAGATCCCGAGCACGATTTCCGTCCTTGCCCTGGCAATATCACGCGTTTCGAAGTTCCTGGTGGTCCTGGTGTTCGTGTGGAAACCTACATCAAGCAAGGCGACCGCATCTCTCCGTATTATGATTCCATGGTTGCCAAATTGATCGTATGGGGCATTGACCGCGATGAGTGCATTGCTCGAGGCAAGCGTGCTCTGAGCGAGTTCTGCATCGAGGGCATTAAAACCACGATCCCCTTCCATTTGGAGGTTCTTGAAAAGGAAGCCTTCATCGAGGGAAGGGTGTATACCGATTTCATCGAAACCGAAATGGGGGATGAATAATATGTCAGATATCAATACCGAAAGCATGGCTATCGCGCCGGGCGTTGTGGAAACGATTGTTACCCTCGCCGTTCGCGATGTTGCCGGCGTGGCATCGGTTGGTGCCGCACCTTCCGGGATCCGTTCCCTTCTTTCGTTCAAGCAGTCGGCTCAGGGCGTATCCGTCAACGTTTCCCATGACAACACGGTAGACGTTGCGGTTTCTCTCCGCGTCCAGTCGGGTCGTTCTCTGAACGAAATTGCCGATAACGTTCGCAAGTCTGTGGCCGATGCTGTTCTTTCGCAGGTTGGCCTTACGGTGTCACGCGTGGATATCCGCGTTGACGGCATCGTATTCCAGGATTAGTGGTGCCTGTGTCTAAGGCTTATTCCCAACACGAAGAACGCACCCTTGCTCGTAAGCAAGCTCTGCAGCTTATGTATCAGGGTGAAATCCTGGAAAAGACCCCGCGTGAGCTTATCGATAATGGTCAGCTTGTTCCCGAAACGCAGGGCTTGGGCGAGTATGCCCTGATGCTTCTTGATGGCGCCAAGGAAAGCCTTGAAGCAATCGATGAGCTTATCGAATCGGCAAGCGACAACTGGACGCTCGACCGCATGCCTGTAGTTGACCGTTCGTTACTCCGTCTTACCACGTATGAAATGCGCTACGTTGATGATGTGCCTGTTTCGGTATCCATCAACGAAGCTGTCAACTTGGCCAAAGAGTTTGGCGGCGACGATTCCCCAAGGTTCATTAACGGAATCTTGGGCCGTATCGCTACCCAGCTTGAAAGCGAGTAGGCATAATGGAATCACAGGCTCCTCAGACGTTCGAGGACATTAAAGCACGCCTTGACGAAATTGTGGCGGCTGTCAGCGATGAGGAGCTTCCTCTTGATGAGGCATTGAGCCTGTACGAGGAAGCGGTGGGCATTGGCCTTACTGCTTCTCGCATCATGGAAGAGGGAATTGCTGCTAAGGAAGCCGAATCCGTCGAGGCTCAAGCCTCGTCGGATTCGGATACTTCGTCTTCGGACGAATAGGAGGAGGTGCCGTATGGCCCGCATACTTGACTCCATCGATTCCCCAGACAAGCTGAAGCTCCTCACCGATGAGGAGCTTTCCATATTGGCGCAGGAAATTCGCGAGGAGATCATTAACGTCACTTCCAAGACGGGTGGTCATGTTGCCTCGAGCCTTGGTGCGGTTGAGATAATTCTGGCGGTCCATTCGCTTATCGATTCGCCGCATGATCGTTTTTTGTTCGATGTTGGGCATCAATCGTATGCTCACATGCTTATCACGGGGCGTTTGAACGAATTCTCCACACTTCGCCAGTACAAGGGGTTGTCGGGCTTTCCGAAACCTCATAGCAACCCGCACGATGTGCATCCTTCCGGCCACGCTTCCGACTCGCTTTCCGTAGCGTGTGGCTTGGCCCGTGCGCGCGATTTGCGCGGTGACAACCAAAAGATCGTGGCGCTTATCGGCGATGCTTCGCTGGCTGGCGGCATGGTCTTCGAGGCGCTCAACGATATTGGCCAGGCTCAGACGCCACTTGTTGTCATCTTGAATGACAACGAAATGAGTATCGCCCGTAATGTTGGCGCAATGGCGATGCACCTGGGTGCTTTGCGCGTTACGAGTAGTTATCGCAAGAACCGCGATAATATGCAGGATTTCATGGAAAATTCCCTTGGTCCTGCAGGCAAGGCCATGGTGAAACTAGGTAAAACGGCGAAGGAGTCGTTGAAGCAGTTCGTCATGCCCGACACTATGCTCTTCGAGCAATTGGGCATCGTATGCACGCCGCCCGTTGATGGTCACGACATTCCTGCGCTGAAGTGGACTATTGGTCATGCGCTGGAATCCGATGTTCCCGTTTTGGTGCACGTGGTTACCAAAAAGGGTGCGGGTTACGGTCCGGCTGAGGCCGATCCTTCCCGTTTCCACGGTACGGGTCCCTACGATATTGCTACAGGTGCTGCGCGAAAGGCTGCCCCTAAGGCCCTTACGTATACACAGGCATTTACCAAGGCATTCGAGAAAGAAGCACAGTTGGATAGCTCCATCTGCGCTATTTCCGCTGCTATGGTTGACGGAACAGGCCTGCGCCCCTTTGCGAATTCCCATCCCGATAGGTGCTTCGACGTTGGTATAGCCGAGGGCCATGCGGTAGGTATGGCGAGCGGCTTGGCGTTAGGCGGTCGTAAGCCGGTCGTGGCTTTGTACTCAACGTTCTTCCAACGTGCAGTAGATCAGACCATTATCAACGTGGCGCTCGAAAAGCTTGATGTTGTATTCGCCCTCGATCGTGCTGGTTTGGTGGGCGATGACGGCCCCACGCATCACGGCATGTTCGATATGGCGCTCCTGCGTTGCGTGCCGAATATGAAGATCTTGGCACCCTCAAATGAAGCCGAGCTTGCCCATGCATTGCATACCGCTTTGAAGCTCGATGGTCCTGTTGCTCTGCGTTACCCCCGTGGTGAAGCAGCGGGCGCGCCCATGCCTGATGATGCCCTTATGATGAAGCCGGGTAAATCGCGTGTGGTCCGCGAAGGCGATCAGGCTGCGATTCTGGCATTTGGCCGTATGGTCAACTATGCTGCTGATGCTGCCGAGCTTCTTTCGCAGCAGGGTTTCTCGGTGCGTGTTGTCGATATGCGTTGGGTGAAACCCCTCGATCTTGAGGCAATTGCGGCAGCGGCGGAAACCGGTGTTGTTGTAACGGTTGAGGATGGCGTACGTATCGGTGGGGCTGGCGAAGGCGTAGCGGAAGCCCTGGCGCTTATGGGATCCGCCCCCAAAGTAAAGGTTTTGGGCTTACCCGATAGTTTTGTTGCTCAGGGCAAAGTGGATCAACTTTTTGCCGATTTGGGTATTGATGCCAAGGGCATTGCACATACCGTTGCGAATTTGCTTGGCGAATAGGCTTTCATGTATGCGTATTAGCCGCTAGTAATGCAAGGGCCGTTCGGGCCCTTGCTTATTCTTTGGAGTGGAAGTGAATAGCGAACAGAACATCGATACTTGGTTGAGTGGCGCTTCGCGAGAGGTTGTTGAAACCACTTCACGGCTTATGGCAGCAGTGGAGGAGCTTCGCAAGACGGAAACCATCTATCCATCCCAAGAGAAAATCTTGAATGCTTTGGCTTTTACAGCCCCCAAGGATGTCCGAGTGGTTATTCTGGGGCAAGACCCCTATCACGGCCCTAACCAGGCTATGGGGCTCTCATTTTCGGTGCCACAGGGTGAAAAGCTTCCGCCTAGCTTGCGCAACATCTATAAGGAAATGGCAGCCGATTTAGGGTGCTCCATGCCCGAAAGTGGGGATTTGACCTCTTGGGCTCAGCAGGGTGTTTTGCTTTTGAATACCACGCTTACCGTGCGCGAACATGCTGCCAATTCGCACAGCAAGCTGGGTTGGCAGGTGCTAACCAATTATGTGATCGAGCGGTGCTTCTCGCTGCCGCAGCCGGTGGTGTTCTTGGCATGGGGCAGACACGCAATAACGCTTGTTGAGGATGCTCGCTCGCGGGCCGTTGGCCAGAGCTGTGCAAACTTGGAGACCAAGCATATTCTCAAGTCGACCCATCCCTCGCCCCTTTCCGCAAATAAGCAGGGTGGGGAACTGCGTGCGTTTATGGGGTCACGTCCCTTTTCTAGTGCGAACAATCTGCTTGTGCGTTGTGGTCAAAGCCCTATTGAGTGGCAGAGTGTTTGTTAATGGAAAACCTAGCAAAACCGTTTAACCGAGTCTTCTTTTTGCTATGCGTTCTCGTAACCGGCTCGTTGGCTGGCGCCTTTGTTTGGTTGTTCTTTTTCCTCATGAACAAAGGCATTACCTTTCTGTGGCAGACGGTGCCTGGTTGGATAAGCTCCTTAACGGCAGAGTCGTTGCCTGTCCTTTCTCAAGGTCCTTTTGGGTTTGTTCCCTTTCCCCTGATCGTTTGTGTGCTGGGTGGCTTGCTAATCGGGCTGTATTCCAAGCATACGGGCATTGAGCCCGAAGATCTCAACGTTGTAATGGCGAAGGTGAAGGAAACGGGCCGTTATGATTACAGCCATATTGGCAAGCTTTCCCTGGCTGCGCTGTTGCCGTTGCTGTTCGGAGGAAGCGTAGGGCCTGAAGCTGGCCTTACAGGCGTTATTGCAGGTCTGTGCACCTGGGTAGGCGATAGGATGCGCAGGTTCGGTTCGGACTTTCGCGCCCTTACAATTGCCGGCACTCAGGCGGCGCTCACTGCGGTGTTCACTGCTCCGCTCTATGGCTTTGTGGCGCCGCTTTCCGGAACGGCCGATGGGGCTCGTGGGGAAGAGGGTATCACTCTTCCAAAGGCTCAAAAAGCCGTGGTGTATCTGTGCGCTATCGCGGGGGCTCTGAGTGCATTTCTGGTGTTGGGGCAGCTGTTCGGCGAAAGCTCAGGCTTGCCGAGATTCGATGCGGTAGAAGTTGGCTCATACGAATTAGCGCTGTTGCTGCCACTTGCTTTGGCTGGCATGGCCTGCGGCTGGGTATTCCATGCTGTCAATAAGGGTACGTTGTCTCTTTCGGAGGCGATGGGCAATCGTCCTGTGGCGAAAGCGGTGCTGGCTGGCATCATCCTGGCAGTGTGCGGCATGGCGTTGCCTTTTACCATGTTCGCCGGTGAATCGCAGGCGCATTACTTGATGGAAGGATATTCAGCTATTCCAGCAGTTGCTCTTATTGCTACCGGTTTCGTCAAATGCGCTCTTACGCCTACTTGTTTGAATCTGGGTTGGCATGGCGGCCATTTCTTTCCCGTGATCTTCTCTGGCGTTAGCCTGGGTTATGGTTTTGCCTTGCTTACGGGGGCGGCTCCTGCTTTCTGCGTGGCTGCTTGTACATCAGCCTTGATGGGGGCGGTTATGCGCCAGCCGATTATGGCAGCGCTGCTGCTAATGCTGTGCTTCCCTTTGAAGGGTGTCGTGGTCATGCTCGTGGCGGCGGTAATCGGGGCAGCTATCCCTCTTCCGAAGGTAATTCAGTCCGAGCGTGCGGACGATAGGGCGTAGAAGAGGGTTTGTCTTCTACGAGTCTGTGGCGTAATTAAGTTCTGGAAACGTTTTCATCGGGCAAACTCAAATGCCCATATTGGCGTTTTAGTTTCCGAAGCGCCTCGTTGTTTGGCAATGCGCATGATCCCAATAAAAGATGCACCCCCTGATTTCGTTGAAGAAATCAGGGGGTGCAGTTGTTGTTAGCGGTTGTGGCTATCTAGGCAGAAAGCTTGCACTCTTCTTGCTCGATAAGCTCGCGCGCATGCTCGATTGCATCATCGATATTTGCGCGGAAGTGCTCTTCGCCAACCAACTCAACAAAGCCAGCACGACGCATGGTTTTCATGGGCTGTTCGTTCGCGTGGCTGAAGATCAGTTTCACGCCATTTTCGGTGCAGTAGTCGTAGAGATTCTCTAGTGCATTCATTCCGGACGCATCGAGCGAGGGAACGCCGCGCATACGGATGATCAGGTACTTGGTGAACGATTTAACCGAAATGTCGGTAATGCGATCGGTCATACCGAAGAACATGGGGCCATTGATCTCGTACACGCGCACGCTTTTGGGCAATTCGCGCAGGTGGGTTACCTCGGAATTGGCATCGCAGTAGTACTTCCAACCCTTAACCTCGGTTTCTTCGCTGACCATCTTCATGAACAGCACGATGGTGATGATCATGCCAATGCCAATAGCGGTAACCAGGTCGAAAACAATGGTAAGGGTGAAGGTAAGCAGAAGCGTGGCAACGGCGCCCTTTGATGCGGTTTTGCAGAGGTGTGCGAAGTTGCGCCAACCTGACATGTTGTAGGCAACTTGCAACAGGATTGCTGCGATAGTGGGCATGGGGATCAGTGCGGCATAGGGCATAAGGAACACGAGCATAAGAAGCAGCACGATAGCGTGAACCATACCTGAAATAGGGGTACGGCCGCCGTTGTCAACGTTGGCTGCGGTGCGGGCGATGGCGCCTGTTGCGGGAATGCCGCCAAATAGGATAGAGCCGATGTTGCCTACGCCCTGTGCCACAAGTTCCATATTGCAGCGGTGATGCGAACTGATCATACTGTCGGCAACAACGCAAGAAAGCAGAGATTCGATGGCTGCCAGCATGGCGATGGTAAAGCCGTTGGCAAGCTCTTCGCGGAAGAGTTCGGTGCTGAGTTGGGGGATGTGCAGCTCAGGAAGGGCGCTGCTGATAGTGTAGAGATCGCCAATGGTGTTTACATTCATGCCCAGCAGATTCACCATGCCGATGCCTACGAAAATGGCAATGAGCGAGCTGGGGATCTTCCTGTTGAATCTGGGCCACAGAAACAGCACCACCAGACAGACCAGACCAACCAGCACCGATTCGGTGTTGACGGTGGCGATGTTCTGCGCAACTGCCTGGATCTTGTCGGTGGTTTCTACGGTAGGGGTGCCTGTTGGATAAGAAAGCCCCAGCAAATCTTTGATTTGACCAATAACGATGGTGACCGCGATGCCCGCGGTAAAGCCCGTAGTGATGGTGTAGGGAACGAAGCGAATAAGCGCACCAAGCTTGAATACGCCCATGAGGATGAGAACGACGCCCGCGATAATGGTGGCGGCAAACAGGCCATCGAGACCATCGGTTGCCACGATGCCGGCAACGATGGTGGCAAAGGCGGCAGTAGGGCCCGAGATCTGAACGCGGCTGCCGCCCAAAAAGGCAATGAGAAAGCCTGCGACGATGGCGGTGTAAAGGCCTGCTTCGGGGCCGACGCCCGAAGCGATGGCAAGTGCGATGGAAAGTGGCAGGGCCACAACGGCAACTACGATGCCCGACACGATGTCTTTAGGAAGCTGCTTTTTGAGTTCTTCTTTGCTGCTGTGCTTGATTACGCTGAATAGAATCGGTTTGATCTTATCGTGCTGCATGACGGGGTTTTCGTACTCCTGACTATCGTGTTTAAACTTGCCTGTAAAAGAAACGTTCCACCCGAAGAGTGGAACGTAGATGCTTTCACGATGCGCGATTAATGCGAAAGCGCTTTATTCTATCGCGCTCGTTCGCTTTTCTTCGATTCCGCATAGGAATTTCAAGTGAACGTGTTCGTGACCTGGTTGAACGGATTCTCATTGGCGTTCTTTATAGAATTGCGAAAAGATGCAATGGAATTCTGGTCTTAGTGGTGCGGCAATTTGGTTATTAATTGACGTAGAGCAACCATGGGGGTTGGCCCATGGCTTGCCGAATGTTGGGCAGAGGGGACGCAATCTGCCTGCTTCGAAAACGAGGGAAACGGCACCAAGTTCGTGCGAGGGGCACGGTGCTTGGAGTGCAAAGGGGACTGCAATGAGGGGAATTCAACCGCAGCGAAACGTTATTCTGGCGGCAGGCACGCTTGCCGCAATGGGTACCAGCTGCATCTACATGTGGAGCATCTTCAATAAGCCGCTCATGGCAACCTATGGGTTCAGTGCCTCGGAGGTGTCCATGGCGTATTCCTTGTTCCTGCTGACCACCTGCTTTTCCAGCATGTTGGCTGGCTGGCTGCAGCAACGCATCCAACCCCGATATATCGTGGTGTGTTCGGGTGTTTTGTTCGGAATGGGCTGGTTTCTATCCGGCTTTGCTAGTAATTTGGCAATGCTCTATCTCTTCTTTGGTGGATTTGCGGGTGCGGGCAATGGTCTTCTGTACAACACTATCGTCGCCGTTGTGATGAAGTGGTTCCCCGATAAGCGCGGTTTTGCCAATGGCGTATGCATTGGAGCGATTGGGCTTGGGCCGGTTTTCTTTGCTCCTTTGGGCAACTTTCTTATCGAGTCATTCAGCGTTCAGATGGCCTTCCACATTGTGGGGGTTATCTGGCTGGTTATTTACCTTACCGTGTCGTGGTTGCTGTTGGTTCCTCCATCAGGATGGCAGCCTGGTGCCAGTGCGGAAAATGGTGAAGGGCAGACCGAGAAAAAGCCGCGCCGGGAGCTGAATCTTTCCGCAGCGCAGATGTTCCGACAGCCGTTGTATTATGCATTGTTCCTAGTGATGATGGTTGCTTCAACTAGTGGCCTTATGATTACCGCCCATGCTTCGAATATCGGTCAGGAGCTTGCTGGCCTTACGGCTTCGGAGGGCGCTGTGATGGTTGCCGCTCTTGCATTGGGTAGTTGCTTGGGTCGCTTTGGCTTCGGTGCTTTGTCGGATAGCATTGGGCGCTACAAAGCGTTGGCCCTTTCCCTTGCGGCTAACGCAGTAGTGATGCTGCTCTGCATCCATGCTGCTACCACATTCGCAACCTTTCTTATCGCCGTTGCAGCGGTTGGTGCGTGTTTTGGCGGCACTATGAGCATTGTTCCCGCCATTGTTGGTGACGCTTTTGGATCGGTGAACTTTGGTCAGAACTATTCGTTTGTGTACCCTGGATATACAGTCGCTTCTTTTGTTGGTCCTATGGCGGCAGCATCCGCCTTCGAGGCGGTGGGCAGTTATGCTCCTGCTTTCACCATTGCTGGCGTGTTGGCGTTGGTGGGCGTTGTGTTGGTGGTTGTTTGCTCTAAGCTGCAGAAGCGCTTGCTTGAGTCTTAGAGTTCGTTCGCATAAAAAGGGCGACCCGAAGGCCGCCCGTAAATGCGCTATTTGAAGGAAACGTTGCCAAACTCAGAAAGCTCCAAGTTCGGATTGTGCTCAATGCCATAGCGCAAGTTCCATTCACTGGTAAACAGCAGCAGCTTTTCGCCGCGCATGTTCTCTACGCGGTAAGTATCGTGGGTAAGATTGAGTTTGGGAACATCAACCTCTTCGGGGTTCGCTACCCAGCGAATGATTGAGTACGGAAGTCCTTGCCTGCGTACTTCAACGTTGTATTCGTTTTTCAGGCGCTGTTCCAATACCTCGAACTGCAGAACGCCAACGGCGCCCACGATGACGCTTTCCATGCCAGCGCCAAGTTCGCGGAAAATCTGGATAGCGCCTTCTTGGGCAAGCTGCTCCATGCCTTTTACAAATTGCTTGCGCTTCAGGGTGTTTACCTGCGAAACCTTAGCGAAGATCTCGGGTGCGAACATGGGAATGGCGGGGAACTGTACCTTGCTTTTTGCGGCGCATACGGTGTCGCCGATAGAGAAGATGCCTGGATCGAACAAGCCCACAATATCGCCTGCATAGGCTTCGTCGACAATGGCACGGTCGTCGGCCATGAGCGAAGTGCCGGTTGCGAGCTTCAGCTTCTTTTTTCCCTGTACATGGTAGGCTTCCATGCCTCGTTCGAATTTGCCTGAGCAGATGCGCACGAAGGCAATGCGGTCGCGATGGTTCTTGTCCATGTTTGCTTGGATCTTGAACACAAAGCCTGAGAAGGATTCCGACATAGGATCTACTGGCGTATCGGTAAGGCAGTCGTTATAGGCGCGCGGCGTGGGAGCCAACTCGAGGAACCCTTTCAAGAACGGCTCCACACCGAAGTTTGTTAGGGCTGAACCGAAGAATACCGGCGAAAGCTTGCCGTTTCGCACGGCTTCCAGGTCGAGTTCATCGCCTGCGCCGTCCAATAGCTCGATATCGTCCATCAGGCTGCTGTGGTTGTCTTCGCCGATAAGGTCGTCGAGTGCTGAATCGCCCAGCTCGGCTTCGATTTCTTGAACCTTCTTCGATGAATTGCCGCGCCCTTCGCCGTCAAAAGCGATAACGTGGCGCGTGCGGCGATCGAACACGCCACGGAAATTGCGACCGCAACCGATGGGCCAGTTCATGGGATACGTGCCAATGCCCAGCACCGTTTCGATTTCTTCCATAAGTTCAAAAGGATCGCGGGCTTCGCGGTCGAGCTTGTTCACGAAGGTGAAAATGGGGATATGGCGCAAGGTGCAAACCTTGAAGAGCTTTTTGGTCTGGGCCTCTACACCCTTTGCGGCATCGATCACCATAACAGCGGCGTCTGCTGCCATGAGAGTACGATAGGTATCTTCGGAAAAGTCTTGGTGTCCGGGGGTGTCCAGGATGTTTACGCAGCAGCCATCATAGTTGAACTGCAGAACCGAAGAGGTAACGGAAATGCCGCGTTCCTTCTCGATGTCCATCCAGTCGGAAACAGCGTGCTTTGAGCTGCTTTTGCCCTTAACCGAACCAGCCGTTTGGATGCTGCCGGTATACAACAGCAGCTTTTCGGTAAGGGTTGTTTTGCCGGCGTCGGGGTGAGAGATGATGGCAAACGTGCGTCTAGACGCAATTTCTTCTTGCAGGTTTGACATGTGGTCCCTTCTGATTGATATGGAAAGCCCTTCAGCAGGGCATAGATTTGCTTGATTTAGCCTAAAGCAAGATGTCGGCCATGAACAGCTAGAAGCTTTCTTTTATATAGGCTTTACGGAATCTTCGCACCAAGCGGAAAGCGTGCTGTGAACTCGCTCGAAGTACCACCAGGTATTTGCGGGGGTTTCGAGAAGGGCAAACGCTGGTTTGTTGGCGCGAAGGCTGAAGTAACGCGCGGTTGCTTCATCTTGCACGGCTAACAGGAGCTGTCGGTCGCAGTTTCCGATGATGGAGTTTGCTTCCGCCATGCCATAGCGTGCTTCTGGCTGGCTCACTGTTTGGCAGATTATCGTTGTGCTGATTTCGCGGCTGCGTATAACCGCCAGCATATCGTCGATATGCGGAATGTTCAGGTTTGCGAAGTCGTCGAGAATGAAACGCACGGGAACGGGGAGCCTGTGCTCTGTGTGGTCGCGATCGGCGCTGCTGCAAAGGCGGGTAAAAGCTTGTTCGATAAAGAGACTGGTAAGTCCTTCGAGGCTGTGATCTATGTCGTCGACGGTCACGAACAGGGCGCGCTTCTCTCGTCCAAACGAGCTGAAGTCGATGCGGTTTGGGTTGCTGCACGAATCTAATGCGCCCTTGGAGCCGAAAGGCAAAAGGTGCGCAGCGTTGATGCCGGTAGTACGGTGTACTCTCAATTTTTTTCATGGTAAGAGCCTGCATACCGAGATGCTTTGCTGTGCTAAAGTTCTTGTTTTCGCACGTTAAGGGGCATTCGATAAAATGGAAGCGCTTGAATGAACCAAAGGAGGACGCCGTGGCTTTTTTGCCGGTGACACGTAAGGAAATGGAAGAGCGCGGATGGGATCAGTGCGACTTTGTGTACGTGTGCGGCGACGCGTACGTTGACCATTCCTCCTTCGGTATGGCAATCATCACACGTTTGCTCGAAGCAAATGGCTACAAGGTGGGTGTCATCGCGCAGCCTGATTGGCACGACCCTTCCAGCATCGATGTTTTCGGCGAGCCTCGCTTGGCGTTTCTGGTGAGCGCTGGAAACATGGATTCGATGGTGTGCCACTATACGGTTGCAAAAAAACACCGCAATCGCGATTTCTATTCCCCTGGTGGACAGATGGGCTTGCGTCCTGATCACGCATCGGTGGTTTATGGCAATTTGATTCGACGAACCTACAAAGACACCCCGCTTATCATGGGTGGGGTGGAGGCTTCGCTGCGTCGCTTGGCGCACTACGACTACTGGTCCGACAAGCTGAAACGATCGGTGCTGCTCGACGGTGGCGCTGATATGATCAGCTACGGAATGGGTGAGAAATCCATTGTTGCCATCGCCGATGCCCTGAACGCAGGGATTCCTATTAGTCAAATTACCTGGATCGAGGGCACAGCGTTTCGGTCCCATGACCTTGAAGGGGTAATGGATGGATACGTTTCGCTGCCTTCCTTCGAAAGCATGCGCGCCGAAAAGCTGAAATATGCCGAAAGCTTCCGTTTGCAGTATCGCAACCTTGACCCATTCAGCGGCAAATGTTTGGTTGAACCTTACGAGCAGGACAACTTGTACATTGTTCAGAATCCTCCGAGCACTCCGCTTTCAACTTCGGAATTCGATGCAGTATATCGCTTGCCGTATGAGCGAATTTATCACCCCATGTACGAAGCGGCTGGCGGCATTCCCGCAATCAGCGAAGTGAAATTCAGCCTAACCAGTAATCGGGGTTGTATTGGCGAGTGCTCGTTCTGTTCCTTGGCGTTCCATCAGGGCCGCATTATTCAAAGCCGTAGCAAGGAGAGCCTGGTCGAGGAAGCGAAGGCCATCACGCAAGACCCCGATTTCAAGGGGTATATCAACGATGTGGGTGGTCCAACGGCAAACTTCCGCAAGCCCGCCTGTCCCAAGCAGCTCGATAAAGGTGCATGCCGCGGAAAGCGCTGTTTGGCACCCAAGCCCTGTAAAAGTTTGCAGGTGGACAACCGCGATTATCTGAATGTGCTTCGCGAGCTGCGCAGTCTCCCTGGGGTTAAGAAGGTGTTCGTGCGCAGCGGCCTGCGCTTTGATTATGTGCTCCTTGATAAGCATGCCAACGAATTCATTGAGGAACTGTCCCAGTATCACGTTTCGGGGCAGTTGCGTTTGGCCCCAGAGCATGTGAGCGACGAAGTGCTTCAGGTGATGGGGAAGCCGAACAATGACACTTACCAAGAATTTGTGCGGCGTTTCGAGGCAGCCAATAAGAAGCTGGGGCTCAAGCAGTTTGTTGTCCCGTATCTTATGAGTTCCCATCCCGGCTCTACCTTAAAAGAGGCTGTGGAGTTGGCGGAGTTTTGCCGCGATATGGGTTTCAATCCCGAACAGGTGCAGGATTTCTATCCCACGCCCAGCACCATTTCTACATGTATCTATTTCACGGGGGTTGACCCGCGTACCATGAAAGAAGTGTACTGCCCGCGCACGCCTCATGAAAAGGCAATGCAGCGAGCGCTTATTCAGTACCGCAATCCAAAGAATCGTCGCTTGGTTATCGAGGCCCTGAACGAGGCTGGCCGTGAAGACCTTATAGGCTACGATCAAAAATGCTTGGTGCGACCCGATAAGGGCGGTGCGAACAAAGCGAAGGATCGCGGTGGGGAGCCAAAGAAGCAGCGGGGAAAGCGGCAGGGCAGCGGTTCTGGTTTGAAATCCCGTTCGAAAGGAGCGGTGGCCGTGGCTGCCCCTAAAGGAAAGAGCCAGAATGGAAACAACGCTGGATCCCTACAGCGTGGTAAGCGCCCCGCTTCCCCAATTATGACGGAAGGCGAAAGAGATGGATCCCTACAGCGTGGTAAGCGCAGTGGAAAGAACGGGCCTCTTGCTTCTGGGGGAAAGGCGAGTAGAGGGAAATCGCAGACTGCTTCGGCGGAACGTACTCATTCACGCAAAGACGTCCGTTTTGATAAGGGCAAGGTGAATCCCTCTAGAAATTCTTTTAAGCCGCAGGGCCGTGGGCCGAACAAAGCTGCTGGAAGCAAGGGTGGAATTCGCAGACAGGGGTCTAAGCGCTAGCCTCTGGGCGCGAAGGGTGGCTCTATCCATTGCTAGTGCTGCGGGATTCCTTGCTTCCGTTTGGGCAACGACTCCAGTTTGAGCATTAGGCCGATGGCAACTTGTTCTATCAGCGATATCAAAAGCGGCCTTCTTTCGCGTTTGAAAGAAGGCCGCTTCAAAATTACAGAGAATGAGCTTTTGCCGATGGGAAGCTGCTTAGAGATAGGTTACGGTATCGCTGAGGGGCTTGCGGCTGGCGTGATTTGCGAGGGGCTTGCCATCTTCTGCAGCGTAGCCCAAGTCGAGCATCATCAGCACTTCTTCGTTTTCGGGCAGCTCCAGCTTATCTGCTGCTTCCTCTGGATTGAAGAAGTTGACCCAACAGCTGTCTACGCCGGCGTTCTTTGCGGCAAGCATCATGTGCGTAGCCACGATGGCAGCGTCTTCGATGCCGGAATCGCGCGTTCCGCCAGGGTAGGTGAAAACGTTTTCCTTGTTGAAGGCAACAACGAGCACCGTGGGGGCGTTGTAGCGGCAAGGGGTGAGTTCATCGATAAGAGCAAGCTTTTCTGACGATTGAACCACGTAAACGTGTTGTTCTTGCAGGTTTTTTGCGGTGGGAGCCACGCGTCCTGCTTCCAAGATGGCTTTAAGCGCCTTTTCGGCAACGGGCTCGCCGTTGAACTTCTTGCAAGAGTAACGATCTTCAACTACTTCTTTGAATTCCATGGCGGGCCTTTCATTAATGGTTCTGTGGGTATGAATATAGTGGTTTGATGCTGCGATACGCCTATTCATCTGCCACTTTATATGAAAATCATAAAAAGGTTTATCAGGTGTTACAGCGCAAATAGCATGAATGTGCTTACCGTTCCTGCTCTATCGATCGAATTGGCGAAGCATCCAGCAGATGCCCTTGGCCATGCGCAGGTCGGGTTCTTTGAAGTGGTTTCCGGGATTGGATTCAAAGAAAGTTTCAATGCCTTTTTGCTGAAACGATGAAACAACGCTATTTGTTCCTTGCGAAACGCTGCGAAGAAGGCGGCTGGGTGTTTTTGCTTCTTTTGAGCCGAGGGAGAAATAGGCGCATAAAGGCTTCTTTGCAAAGGTATTTGCTGATATGTATTCGCTAAACCCGGGATACCACAACGACCCTGATGCGCTTGCCAGGCCATCGAACAGAGCGGTGTTGAACGGCGCCCAAGTGGCGAATAGCCCTGCCAGCGAATAGCCTGCAATGCAACGATGCTGTGGAGTTGTCCCGAGCTGCAGTTCGGTTTGGGCAACAATCGTTTCAAGCTGCATAAGATGCTGCTGAGCGTTTCCTTTGAAGGGCGCATCTTCCGCGAAAAGACCCTCGCATTTCCAAGGTGTTAGAGAATCGTTCCAGCTTGGGGTGAGGATGGATACCAGGGTAAAGGACGAGCAATGCAGCAATTGGCATTGCTCCCAAACTTCATAGCCGTTTCCTTTTAGACTATGCAGATACACTATAGGATCGTAAGACCCTGGCGTGTTACCGCTATAGTGGATTGACACCGTTTGCCCAGCTATTTCTACTGTTTGTTCCATGGCTCCATGATATCGAATTATCGTTGTTGTCTGTTGGTGGTTGGTGCTCCAATTAAAAAGGGCACTGGATAATGTGAACTGCGCCCCGAATCTGCAGTGAACCCCTATAGTTGGACAAAGAATGATCTGCCTCTTCTATAGGGGTCTTTTGCAGAAATGGGGGGCAGTTCAAATTCCAGTGCCCTTCTGTGGTGTTTGCGTTATCTAGTTAAACTAGTTTCCCCTTGCTGTGATCTGCCATGTGCTGAATAAGCTGAGCTACCCATCCATGGAAGTCCTTCTTGCGGGAAACCAGCTTGCCGTCTACCAGTTCTTGGTAAGAAACTTTTACCTTTTCATAACGGGTGTTAACGGTTGGCTCTTCATGGGTGAAGCAGCTTTCGGTTTCCTTCTTGGGTACCAATCCGATAAGGATGGTGGGGTTGTACATGACGTGGGGGTTGTCGTTTTCGTCAAGGTAGGCAAACAAGCTCTTGGTAACCCCGATTTGATTTGCATGTACGCAGGCGGCTCCTTCAAGCGAAGCCAAGGTGTCAAGCAGATCCTGCGCCACGGCGGCGTCTTCGGCTGTTGCTTTCTCGCAGGGCGTGCTGAGCAGTGCCTCGTCGGTGGTGAATTCTTTGATGCTCATGGTTTTCCTTTAATCGATGGTTTAAGCCATTGGAGTTTGCCGTTCTATTCTATCGTATAGCAGCGAAAGACCTTGTTGGGGCTGCAGCTCTATCGGCTTTCGTTTTTTTTGGGGGGGGGGGTCCTTTGGTTTGGGGAATA
>URJE01000030.1 GCA_900547965.1 uncultured Eggerthella sp.
TGGCTTGGCCGATGGCGATATTACCACGAGCCTTATCATTTTCGGCATTGCTGCCGTTCTCATGATCTTGGGTATTGTCTTCCGCGATAAGATCATGCGCGTGCTGGGCACCCAGCGTGCGCTTCATGAGATGGATAAAGAACGTGAAGAAAAGCAGGCAGAGGAAATCCTGCGCGAGTCTCTTCAGCAGGAAGACGAAAAGAGAGCAGAGTAACATGGCTGGCAGGGAACAGGGGTCATTCGCGTATTCTCCGGAATCGCAACCAGGGGGCTCTGCCGCACAGTCATCGGGGAGCTCTGCCCAGTCCACTGAAGCGTTCCGCGCTTCCCCTGTGCAGCCGCACTATGCCGTCCCGCTCGCTTCGCGTGACCATGTGGCGGCTGGGTTTCTGGCTTTGCTCCTTGGCGCTTTCGGCGTTCATAAGTTCTATTTGGGCTACAATGCCCAAGGTTTCACGTTGCTTGCCCTCACTGTTGTCGGTGGCCTTTTCACTTTCGGAATGGCAACGGGGGTTGTTTGGATTATCTCGGCGATAGAAGCTATTGCTTATTTCTCGAAAAGCCAGAGTGAGTTCGAGCAAATTTACGTGTATGGCAAGCGTGAATGGTTTTAGCCCTTTAGGCTTCGCTGGACGGCCTTCTGTTTCTCGGGCAGCGAGAAATGAGTGGAAGTTCGTCCGTATTTGCGGAGCTATTTGTTTGGAAGATGTTGCCTATGGGGTTTATCGTGCGATGTCGCTATGTCTGTGGCGATAGCGCGATATAATGGCGACATCGTGTGTATTCATGCCTTTAAGGAGGAACATTATGCCCACCATCACCCGTGATCAGGTTAAAGTCCCTGCGGACGTTATGCCTGAAGCTCGTGAGACGTACATTGACAACTACATGAAGGCAACCCGTGGTACGGGCCGCCTGATGCTTTTTGCTTGCGACCAGAAGATCGAGCACCTGAACAAGGACTTCTACGGCGAGGGAATCGACATCTCCGACGCAGAGCCCGAGCATCTTTTCGAGATCGGTTCTCAGGGAACCATCGGTGTTCTGGCTGGTCAGCGTGGTCTCGTTGCTCAGTATGCTCCCGACTATCCGGAGATCAACTACCTCATCAAGATGAACTCCAAGACCAACCTGGTTAAGGGTTCTCAGGACGATCCCTACAGCCCTCAGCTCTACGATTTGGAAGCTGTTCTGGCTATGCGTGAAGCTGGCGTGAACATTGTTGGTCTTGGCTACACCATCTACCTGGGCTCCGAATACGAGTCCACCATGATGGCCGAAGCTGGCGAGCTTATCGCGGAGGCTCATGCTGCTGGCCTTCTTGTTGTGCTGTGGATCTACCCCCGTGGTAAGGCTGTTGCCGACGAAAAGGATCCCGATCTGATTGCTGGCGCAGCTGGCGTTGCTCTGTGCCTCGGTGCAGACTTCGTAAAGGTTAACCCTCCTCACGAAGTTGAGGGCCAGACCTCTGCAGAGGGTCTTGCTATCGCTTCTAAGGCTGCCGGCCGCACCGGCCTGGTATGCGCTGGCGGCTCCAAGGCAGACGCTAACGTATTCCTTACCGAGCTGCACAACCAGATTCACATCGGTGGTGCTTGCGGTAACGCTACGGGTCGTAACATCCACATGCGTTCCACCGAAGAAGCAATCCGTCTGTGCAACGCTATTTCCGCTATCACTCTGGGCGACTGGAGCGTTGAAGACGCTGAGGCTGTATTCCGCGGCGAAAAGAATTTCGCACTCTAAGAGGTGCAATGACGCTGCATGCCGTTCTGACGGTGCAGGGAAACCTCAAAGGGCAAGGCATGGCAGAAGGCCAATGCCTTGCCCTTTTCAATTCTCTCGTGCTCGCCAGGATGGCTCCCGGCTTCAATCCCCCCATGCTCGCCAAGACGGCACCTGGTTTCAATTCCCCTGTGCTCGTAAGGACGCTCGCTGACTTATTGGCGAACCTAGGGTTATGAATCGAAATGCCGCACCCGTTTGGGTGCGGCATTTTTTGTGCTTGTAGTTGGCTGCCTCGAAAGGCGGTCGCTTATTCCTGACTCGGTGCAACTGAGGGAATAATCGCCCGCTTGGGCAAGATGCCGATGAGGCGAGAACGGCATATGCGCAGATTGACCGAAAGCTCCGACCGCAACTTGCAACCCAAGTTGCGGTCCAAGTCGCGGTATCAGGGAACCGCGAAAAGAGCAGAAAGTATTCCGGGATAAGCCGCTTCCGAAGTGCGTTCAGGAATGTGGTATCAATAAGACGAGAAGAGGATGCGAAGAGAAGGAGAAACTTCTGCGAAAACTGCAATAACTATATGCTCAGCTAGAAAACCGCAGGTTAAGCTGCGGTTTTCTCTGCCATAGTTTCTTCAGCGTGAGCCGCGTTGAAAGGTGAGCTGTGATTGTGTTGCTGGTCGCTTTATTCTGTCTGTTCGTTCTGATAACGATACGAGATGTGCGCTATCGATTGGTATTTGGAG
Source organism: uncultured Eggerthella sp. (assembly GCA_900547965.1). Lineage (GTDB taxonomy): Bacteria > Actinomycetota > Coriobacteriia > Coriobacteriales > Eggerthellaceae > Anaerotardibacter. The sequence continues at coordinate 2,474 of URJE01000030.1, forward strand.
AAGACCTGCTGTTGTTGGTATCGCTGCGCATCCTTGCAGCAGCCCTTTCTTTGTATCCTGATGAATCTGGTTTGCAAGCGCATCAATGGGGCTTTGGCTCTTTGATCGTTTCTGCCTTGGTGGCAGGTTTTGCTGCGGTGTTGTTTTGGGCGTTGGGGCGGTTGGTCTCTAAGCTTTCGCACAGCGCTGCCCTAGGTAGGGGAGACGTGCTGTTGTTGGCTGCGTGCTGTCTGTTCGTGGAGATCGGGCGCTTGAGTATGTACGTCCTGCTTATTGCTCTATTCGGTATTGTTCTTGCCTTGGCCTGGCTGTTCGTAAAGAAGAGCAAAACCTTCCCATTTGCCCCAGCCTTGGTCTGGCCCTGTTGGCTGCTGCTGGTTCTGTAAGCATGGGATGGGGCCTGTCTCGTTCGCTGATCTGTTTGTTGCGCTCATCCGACCGTTAGGCCCTTCCGCCCATCGCGAAAACAAAATTTCGAGCGTTTTTGCAACTTTTTTGCGATTACGGATCCCCTTTTGTCTTCGCAAAGCGGAATCGGGCCGTTTCGTGGTCGATTTGCTGCGTTTTCGTGCTGAAATCCGTGCTTTGGCGCCCTGCGGCAATCCGTAATCGCAAAAAAGTTGCAATTCGAGCCGCATTTTTGTTTCTGGCTTTCCGGAATGGCTCTTTGGGACAAATCATCCCGAGGTACACTCGTTTGCATTCCGAATGGACGTATCGAATGAACGAGAAAACAAAAAAAAGGCTTGCTGAAAAGCAAACCTTAAACATGCGAAGTGGTGCCCGAGGCGGGATTTGAACCCGCACGTCTTTCGACAACGGTTTTTGAGACCGCCGCGTCTGCCGTTCCGCCACTCGGGCGCAGAACTGCATTATACCTAAAACTATGGAATTCGTCATCAGAAACGAATTATTCATAATCCTTCTGCTGGAAATAGCTTTTCGAGCTCTTCATCAGTTTCCTTTAACTAGCTATAAGCAATCCGTAGAACAGGTTTCTTGCGGCGCATGCTAGTGCAGGCGCATAATAATCCCTTAGCCAGTTTCTGGCTCATGTTAGGAGGATTAAATACCATGATCAATGAAACCATGTACGGTTTGGGCAACGCCCCTTCTGCGATTCGCGAGCTTTTTGCGTACGGCCTTGAGCGAAAGGCCGAAATTGGCGAAGACAAGGTTTTCGATTTCAGCATCGGCAACCCCAGCGTCCCAGCTCCCGATAAGGTAGCGAAAACCATGCATGAGTTGGCCGACATGCCTCCCGCTCAGCTGCACGCATATTCTCCAGCTTCGGGCTTGGAAGAAACGAAAACGGCGATTGCGGACAATCTTAATCGTCGTTTTGGCACCGATTACGCTGCCAAGAACTTCTACCTCACCACAGGTGCGGCTTCGTGCCTCTCTTGCTGTATTAAGGCAGTTATTGTTGATCCGGGCGATGAGATTATCGTTATCTCGCCTTACTTCCCTGAATATCGCGTTTGGATCGAGGCCGATGGCGGTACCTGCGTAGAGGTTCCCGCACGCGAGGACAACTTCCAGATCGACTTGGATGCGCTTGCTGCGGCCATTAACGAACGCACGCGTGCCGTTATTATCAACTCGCCTAACAATCCGGTAGGTGTGGTGTACACGCGCGAAACCCTTGAAGGCTTGGCTGAAGTGCTGCGCACGAAGCGCAAGGAATTTGGCAGCTCGCTGTTCCTCATTTCTGACGAGCCGTATCGCGAGCTTGCATATGGGCCAGAGGTTTCCTGGGTTCCCTCCATCTATGACAACACTTTGGTGTGTTACTCCTGGTCGAAATCCCTTTCTCTTCCTGGCGACCGCATCGGTTACGTTTTGGTTCCCAACGAAGTTGAGGAATCTGAGCGTGTGATGTTTGCCGTTGCTGGCGCAGGTCGTGCATTGGGCTACATTTGTGCTCCTGTATTCTTCCAGCGCGTGATTGCCGCATGCGTCGATGAGCCAGTGAACGCATCCGCCTATGCTGCCAACCGCGAGCTGCTTACCAAGGGCCTCGATGAGCTGGGGTATCACTACATCGCGCCCGACGGAGCCTTCTATCTGTGGATGCAGGCGCTTGAGCCCGATGCCCAGGCATTTTCCAACAAGGCGAAGGAACACGAGCTCTTGCTGGTTCCTTCCGATAGTTTCGGCGTTGGCGGCTGGGTGCGCGTAAGCTACTGCGTTTCTGCCGACGTAATCCGCAATTCCATGCCTGCCTTTGCGGCACTTAAGCGTGACTATGAATAGGGAGCCTGATCCCATCAAGGGTGCCATCTTCGATTGCGATGGCACCCTTCTTGATTCTCTAGGGGCGTGGCGTAGCCTAGAGGACGAGGTGTCCCGATTGGCGGGCGTTACGGTTACGCCCAAAGAGCACAAGATGTTCACCACATTCACCATTCCCGAAGTAGCGCGCTATTTCCATGAGCAGTATGGGCTAGCTTCGAGCATGGAGGCGGTTATGGGCATTATGGACGAGTACATGATGTCTTATTACGAGCGCGCCCACCTTATGCCTGGTGCCGAGGCTATTCTTGAATCGTGTGCGCGAAACAATGTGAAGATGAGCATGGCCTCTTCCAGCAAGCCTCAGTTTCTGTGGGCGGGCGCTAAGGCAACAGGCATTGCCGATTACTTCAGCGCCATCGTTTCGGTTGAGGAAGTGGGCGCCTCGAAACGCGAACCAGCAGTGTACGACCGTGCTCGTGAAGCAATGGGTACGGAAAAGGCTCTTACTTGGGGTTTTGAAGATGCCTTGTATGCCATGGACACCCTTGGGAAAGCGGGTTACCCCGTTTTCGGCCTTTACGATGAGGCGCATGGCGTGCCTCAAGTGGAAGTGGAGAAGCGCGCTCGCCTGGTGGCGCCGACGCTCGAGAACGTTACTGTCCGTGAGGGAAATCTTGTTGTTAGCTAGCGTTTGCCTCGGGAGACGGTGGAGGGTAGTGCGCTATTGCCTACCCAATTCACTTTCCAATTTGTAATAGAGGCGCCTGCCTTCAACAATGGCGTCCTCAAGCTCGGAAGGGTTTTTCATCAGGGAGGGCAGAATGGACTCTCCCGTCATGGAAGCGATGTGTTCCGGCGTGTAATCGCGAACCGAATACCCAGATGCTTCCAAGATCAGCTCCTTGCGGTGCTTTGCGTGGTAATGGTGCTGCAAGCCTTCGTTGGTGGACAAGATAACGACGGTCTGCTCGTCAGCGGGACGCTCGAAAAAAGTACCCTCTTCGATGCCGCGTTCAATGATAGTAATCAGCGTTCGGTAGAGTTTGCGGTATCGATCGAAGAATGCTTCGAACCCAGAAGGATTATCGTTTGCGATGGTTTCAAGCTCCCAAAAATCAAAAGGAAGCTCGCATTTGTGCACAACATCGAAAGCGATAAGGGCGTAAAGCTGTGCTGCTCGATTTGAGCTGTGCGCTTCAAGGTCTTCGACGGTGGGGATGCGCTCGTTAGGATTCAGAATGCTTTCAATAAGCGCTTCTTTTGAAGCGAAATAGTAGTAGAAAGACGAAGGATCAACCCCGGCTTGGCGAGCGATTTCGCTCATGGATGTGCGTGCATAGCCTTTAGCGCGGAAAAGCCCAATGGCAACGGCAATAATATTGTTGCGGGTCTCTTGGCTTTTCGCGCGCGCTTTAGTGCGTGAGTTTGCCATGATTCCCCTCCTTAGCTGCGTTATTGACAAGCTTTTATTATGCCAAATTGTCGAAGGGGTATCTAACGTTTTGCGGCAAAGGGCTGCTTTTGGCTTAAACGAAACAGGAATGGTTCCATTACTGGCGCTAATCGGTTCCCAGAATGGAGTTCATGATGCCTGAGACGATGGAAATGACGATAGAGGCAACAAATCCCGATCCGAACGAATCGATGACGAACCCCGCGCCGAACAGCGCATTGCCCATAGAAGCGGCTACATACAGCAGAATGGTGTTGATAACCAGATAGAACACGCCCAATGAAAGCACGGTTATGGGAAGGCCGATAAGCTGGAGGAAGGGCTTTATGGTCATGTTCAGCAGGGCAATAATGAGTGCCATTACGGCAATGGAACCCCATGAGCTTCCCGCTCCAACGATGTCGATGCCCGGAACAAGCCAGACGGCAACGCCGACCGCAACGAAAATCGCAATTGTGCGCAAGATGAACTGCATGGCAAAGCTCCATTTCCCTTGTGGGCATCATTTACAATAAATACGCTAGCAAAGCATCTTGCGGCAGCGCAAGGTACGCTGCCTCTTTGTTTCCCTCGGGTAGGAATTGGAAGGAAAGCCCTTGATGATAGACGCAATAGAAAAGACTATTCGCACACAGGGCCTGTTCAGTGCTGCAACTCCCGTAATCGCCATGGTTTCAGGCGGATCGGATTCGACGGCGTTGGCGTACCTCATCAGCGATCTTTACAAACGCGGTCTTGTGGGGCAGCCCGCCATCCTGCACGTTAACCACCTTCTTCGTGGCGAAGACGCCTATGCCGATCAGAGGTTTGTGGAAAAGCTTGCCGCCCATTTGGAGATCCCATTCTTCTCGTGCGAGATCGATGTGGCGTCTTTGGCTAAAGCAACCGGTGGCAATGAGGAGGCTATTGGTCGAAATGAGCGCTATTTGGCAGCGCATGAAGCTCTGGAAAGCCTGTGCCGTCATGTGATGATCCCCATTTCGGAAGGGCGCATCGTTACCGCGCATACTCAAGACGATAGGGTGGAAAATTTCTACATGCGATCTATCGTAGGCACGGGTCCTGGTGGTTTTCGCTCTATGCTGTATGCTAACGGGCCGGTGGTGCGTCCTCTATTGGACGTATCGCGTCGGGCGCTGCGCGATTTCGTAAACGACATCCCCGTTAATGAGGCGGTGGTCGACGAAGAGGGGAACCGCTGGCGCGAAGATGCCACCAACGCCCACACCGATAGGTTCCGTGCGTTTGTGCGCCATGAGATAATCCCAAAGGCGAAAGAGCGCAATGGGCAGCTGCTCGATACTCTTTGCCGAACCATGAACCTTATTGCCGACGAAGACGATTTCCTTGACTCTTTGGCGAGCGAGGCAGCTGAGAGCAATTTGGAGTGGATCGGCGGTGACGGGGAAGGCTCGTTCGATGGTTGTCGTTTGCTTCCCGCTTTCGGTGCGGTTGCGCGTCCGCTACAGCGTCGCGTGGTGGTGGCCGTGCTCGAGGCCTTTATTGGGAACGAGGGGCGCATTGAATCGGCATCGATCGAGGCGATCCTTTCCGCCTTCGATGAAGAAGGTGCTCCCATCAGCGGTTTCGTTGCCAATGTGCAGGGAAATTTAGCGGTGAGTGCAAACAAACAAGGCGTTTTGGTGGAACCGATGGCGGTATTCCGCGCACGCCGGAAGCCCAACCGTGCGTAACGTGCGTTTGGGCACTGAAACGTATCGCTTACCTGAACCCGTCTGAAATATGCCAACGGCAGCCGAACGTACTGGCCAAGGCAATTAGCCCAATTGGCCTAAAAGGAGAATTACATGCCTGATACAACCACTATTCCCGTAAACGTTATCCTGGCTTCGAACAGCCCACGTCGAAAGCAGTTGCTCGAAGAAGCGGGCGTCAAGTTTACGGTGTATACCGGCTCTACTGAAGTGGACGAATCGCTTGATGCGGATCAGCGCGCGCAGCCCTCTGAAGCGGTAAAGAAGCTTGCGGAGCGCAAGGCCGGCTCGGTTATTCAAGATATTTTGGCCGAAAACCCTGTAGGCTTGGGCATTGTTATCGGCGCCGATACCACGGTGGTGCTTGATAGGGAAATGCTGGGCAAGCCCTACAGCGCAGATCATGCGCGTGAGATGCTGGGGCGGCTTTCGGGTCGAACGCATGAGGTAATCACCGGCGTTTCCGTATGGCTTGTCATGCTCAACGAATCGGAGGAAAAGGGAGGCGACGGCAATGTTTCTTTGGCGTTCCGCTCTTTCTCCGAAACCAGTACAGTAACGTTCAAGGAGCTTTCGACCGAAGATATCAACGCTTATGTTGCCACGGGCGAAACCATCGACAAGGCAGGCGCCTACGCCATCCAGGGTAAGGGTCGCAGGTTGGTGGAAAGCTACGACGGCGATTTCAACAACATTGTGGGTCTGCCCGTTGATACGCTCCTGAAGAACTTCCCCGAAATCTTGCAGGAAACCATTGAAGCCGAGGTTAAGTCAAAAGAATAATCGCAGCTTATGCATCGCTTATGTGCCGCCACCCCTCAAAAGGGGGTGGCGGTGCTTTTGTACAGTGAAGATTTATTGCAAAACAGTCACAGGCACCTTTCTGCAAATGCGCTAAGGAAAGCTTTTGTTACACTGAAGTACTGTCTATACCCGTATTTACTCCACCTAGAGGTGGGAAAAGAGGCTTTCGTGGAGCAGCATCCCAATCTTGAGCGCATCCTTTTTTCTGAGGATGAGATTCGTACGCGCGTAAAGGAAATGGGCGCACAGATTACCGAAGATTATGCAGGCAAGAGCATCGTGGTGATTTCGGTGCTGCGAGGAGCGGCTATCTTCATGGCTGACTTGGTTCGCGAAATCCACCTGCCGGTCGAAATGGACTACATGGCCATTTCTTCCTACGGCAACGGCATGAAGAGCTCCGGTGTGGTTCGCATCATCAAAGACCTCTCCAGCCAGATCGAGGGCCGTCATGTGCTTATTGCCGAAGATATCTTGGACAGCGGTCTTACCCTGCGCTATCTGATCAAGAACCTTGAATCGCGCAATCCCGCTTCCATTGAAGTGGCAACGCTTCTTCGCAAGGACACCCCTAATCAGGCAGACATCAAGTGCAAGTACATTGGCTTCGAGTGCCCCGATGAATTTATCGTTGGCTATGGCCTCGACTATGCTGAGCGCTATCGCAACCTTTCATGCATCGGCGTGCTGAAGCCCGAAGCAACTCAGGAATAACGTCCGTTGGTTCGATCGAAGAACATAAGGAACTAATAATCTATGGCACAAACACCCAATCAAAAGAAGCCTAATCACAGCAAGCCCCCATTGCCCAAGCAACCCAATCGTTCCAATATCGTTACGCTGGTTGTGTTCTTGGCCGTTGGTATTTTCTTTGCCGTGATGATGACCCGTACCATGACGGCAACGAATGGCATTACTCAGACCGACGAATTGGTAACGTCTGAGTTTACCCAGGCTGTCGAGCAGGGCCGCGTGAACACTGCCGTTTACGACACCGGCTCCTATACCATTACGGGCACCTATTACCCTGCTGCTACGGCAGGTGAGGCAACGGTGGATGCGTTCAACACCGCATTCAACGCGTTGAACTCCGGCATGGCCAGCAGCACGGGCGCTCGTCCCACCATCGTGCAGACGCAGGAGCTTGCGGCATCAAAGCTTGGCTCCGAGCACAACTACACCTGCACATGGGTAGGCTCCGATTCGCTGGGTCAGCTTATGGCGGCGCATCCCACCATTCAGTACAGCGTGCGCCTGGCATCGCCTTGGGGTTCCATCTTGGCATCGATCCTGCCCATTTTGATCATTGCCGGCCTGCTGCTGTTCTTCTTCTCCCAGATGAACAAGGCAAACAACTCGCAGATGTCGTTCGGCAAGGCAAAGGTGAAGAAAAGCGTTGAGGAGCATCCCGACGTTCACTTCTCCGACGTTGCCGGCGTCGACGAAGCGGTTGAGGAAATGCAGGAAATCAAGGACTTCCTGGAAAACCCTGCAAAGTATCAATCTCTTGGTGCAAAGATTCCTCGTGGTTGCCTTTTGGTGGGCCCTCCGGGTACTGGTAAAACCTTGCTTGCGCGTGCCGTTGCAGGCGAAGCGGGCGTTCCGTTCTTCAGCATCTCTGGCTCCGACTTCGTAGAAATGTTCGTAGGCGTGGGTGCTTCCCGTGTGCGTGACTTGTTCAAACAGGCAAAGGAATCCTCTCCTTCGATTATCTTCATCGACGAAATCGACGCCGTTGGTCGTCAGCGTGGCGCTGGCTTAGGCGGTGGCCACGATGAACGCGAGCAAACCCTGAATCAGTTGCTTGTTGAAATGGACGGCTTCGAGGCTAACGATTCCGTTGTTCTCATTGCCGCAACCAACCGTGCCGACGTTCTTGATCCTGCTCTGCTTCGCCCGGGCCGCTTCGATCGTCAGATCGTTGTCGATGCCCCTGATGTGAAGGGCCGCGAAAAGATCCTGAACGTCCATGCCGCTAACAAGCCTCTGGCTGATGATGTCGATCTTGCCAGCATCGCTAAGCTCACCCCTGGCTTCACGGGTGCTGATCTGTCTAACTTGCTCAACGAGTCGGCGATTCTTACGGCTCGCCGTAACAAGCACATCATTACCAACAAGGAAGTCCAGGATTCTATGGAGCGCGTTATTGCCGGTCCTGAGCGCAAGGGTCGCGTTCTTGACGAGCGCACGCGCAAAACCATTGCGTACCACGAGTCTGGTCATGCCCTGGTTGGCCATATGCTTGAAGGTGCCGACCCCGTTCACAAGATCTCGATCATCTCTCGTGGTCGTGCTCTTGGTTATACGCTTTCCATTCCCGACGAAGACAAGGTGCTCAACAGCCGCAACGAAATGCGTGATGAACTTGCTGTGTTCCTCGGCGGTCGTGTTGCCGAAGAGTTGTTCTGCGACGATATCACTACGGGTGCCTCCAACGACCTTGAGCGTGCAACGAAGATGGCTCGTGCCATGGTTACCAATTACGGCATGAGCTCCGACTTGGGCGTGCAGGTGTTCGGCCAGCCCAATCACGAAGTGTTCTTGGGCCGCGATTATGGCAACACGCAGGATTACTCCGACGATACGGCTCGCCGCATCGACGACGAGGTTGCTCGCATCATGAAGGAAGCCCACGACCGTGCGGTAGAGATTCTCTCCTCCAAGCGCGATCAGATGGACCTTATGGCTACCGTTTTGCTTGAGCGCGAAACGATCGACGGCGATGCCTGCCAGGCGCTGCTCAACAACCGTTGGGCGGAATACCTGCAGGAAGAGCAGGCCAAGGAAGCCGAAGGCAAGAAGCCGGAACTTGAAGCTGCTGAAGATGCTCCCGTTGATGCAGTTGCTCAGCAGGATCAGCAAGCTCCCGCAGTAAGCCAGGCAACTCCGACGAAGCCTGAAGCCCCTGATGGGGGAACGTCGGGCCCTGAATCGGGCAACCAACAGTAATGGTCAGCAACGCCCCGGGTCATATGGCCTGGGGCGTGGTTTATAAGGAGCAAAACAATGATTTGGCGCTGTGGACGCTACCCCTTTGATTCTCGCACTCCCGTTATCATGGGTATTTTGAATGTGACCCCCGATTCGTTTTCCGATGGTGGCTCGTATGCCAGCGTCGAAGAGGCGGTAGCTGCTGCTCAGAAAATGGTTGAAGAGGGCGCTCTTATTATTGACGTGGGCGGCGAATCCACGCGCCCTGGCGCAAACCCTGTGTCTGTCGAAGAAGAGCTTTCTCGCACTATCGAGGTAGTGAAGCAGCTAGCGGAAAAAGATATATGCGTGAGCATCGATACCCGCCATGCCGAGGTGGCGAAGGCGGCAGCTGAGGCAGGCGCAAGTATCATCAACGATGTGACCGGATTCCGCGATCCTGCTATGGTTGAGGTGGCCAAGGGCTGCGATGCTGGCTTGGTGGTGATGCATATGTTGGGCGACGATCCTCGCACTATGCAGAATGAACCTCAGTACAACGATGTGGTGGCAGAAGTATGCGAATACCTTTCCAAGCGCGCCGCCGAGCTTGAGGCGGCAGGTATTGCCCGCGATCGAATCTGCCTCGACCCTGGTCCTGGCTTTGGCAAAACAGCCAAGCAAACCATCGAGCTTATGCGCAATTTCCAGGAGTTGGTGCATCTGGGGTATCCCACAATGGTTGCCGTTTCTCGAAAGAGCTACATCGGTTACGCCTACGACATCGATGACCCCAAGGAGCGCGATGCCGCATCTGCTGCAGAGGCGTTGATGGCATGCGAGTTGGGCGCTTCGGTAATCCGCACCCATAACGTAGCGCTAACCGAAGAGTCGCTGAAGGAAAACCTGCGACCCTATGCATTTATCGGCCTCGGCTGTAACGTCGCATTGGTTGCCGACGAGGGTGAGGAGCTCGAGGGCAAAAAGGCAATGCTCAGCCAGGCTATTACCGACATGTGCTTGCTGCCCGATTCTCAGATCATCGATGTTTCCAGCTTCTACGAAAGCGAGCCCGCTTACGTGGAAGACCAGGATTCTTTCGTCAATGCGGTGCTTGTTTTGCGCACGGGTTTGCCTCCGCAAGAGCTTTTGCGCTATCTGAATATCATCGAAGACAGGCTGGGTCGCATCCGTGAAAAGAAGAACGGTCCGCGCACGTGCGATCTGGATATCCTTGATTACCAGGGCTATGTGTCCGATCTGGAAGTGCTGACTTTGCCTCACCCGCTGCTTACCGAACGCGATTTCGTGGTGAAGCCGTTGCTTGAGATTGCTCCCAACCATGAGCTTTCGGATGGTACGAAAGTCACGCTTGACACCGTAACGGTGGGCAAGGCATGGAAGTGCTAAGCCGATCCGAACAGCAGAACACCGGTCGTGTCGCAGAAGGCGCCTCTACGGTGGCGCCTTTGCGCCCGGCCGTTTCCTCTTTTTGGGACTTGCATGCTTATGCGTGCGTTCGCTCGACGAATGAGCTTGTGAAGGATGCGCTTCGTCGGGGCGTCTCCGAGGGGTATTGCGCAACGGCTTTGAAGCAAGAAGGTGGCTATGGGCGTCAAGGAAGGGTTTGGGCCAGCCCCTTGGGTGGTGTATACACTTCCTTCGCATTGCGACCCAACGTGCCGCCGCATGTGCTCCCTACATTGAGTTTGGTGGCCTCATTGGCAGTTGCCGATGCTCTTGAGCAAGTGCGCCCTTCCTGCAACTTGCTTATCAAGTGGCCCAATGACGTGCTTTGCCCGCAGGGAAAGCTTGCAGGTATATCGCTTGAGGCGTTGGCTGGCGGCGTGTGCGTTGGCGTGGGGGTCAATGTGTATGAGCCTTTTGCCAAACGCGAAGTTGAGGGGAAGTACTCCTTGGCGTATCTGCAGGATGGTGTTGCCGAGGCAAGTCTTTCTGCCGAACAGCGAGCTGTCATGACCAAGTTGCTTGAAAGCATGCTTGAAACAATGGAACGCCGTTATGGGCGTTGGATCCAAGAGGGCTTCGCTGCTTTTATCGATGAGTACAGCCAGCGCTTTGCTTATCGCAATAAGCGCGCGTCCCTTGCGCTTATCAATGGAGATGAAACCATTGAGGGAATTATTCGTGGCGTTGATGACTTGGGGCGTTTGCTTGTTGAAAACGACGTTGGGGTAGTTGTGCCCATGAGTTCTGGCGAAGTACACGTGACTTCGTTTTAGAGCTAGCCCCGCGGCTGCCAGTTTAGAGCAGTAAAGATTTCAAGCCAATAAGAATGAGCACAACGCCGCCAATGATGGTAGCCTTTTCGCCGAGTGCGTTGCCGAAGCGCTTGCCGATAGCCAGGGCAACGGCGCAGGTAAGTGCCGTAGTGATGCCGATAATACCCGAAGAGGTGAGCACGTTTACCTCCAGGGCAGCGAAGCTCACGCCAACCGCCAGGGCATCGATGCTGGTGGCAACTGCCTGGAGCAGCAGTACGGGCACGGTGAGCGTTTGCCCAGATGCTTCTTCGCCCTCTTCTTCGTGGAAGGCATCCCAGATCATCTTCCCGCCAATGAATCCCAGGATCAAAAAGGTGATGAAGCTGGCATATTGGGTGATGAATTCGCTCACCAGCTGACCCAGGGTAAACCCCACAACGGGCATAAGGAACTGGAAGAAGCCAAATGCAAGGGGCATGGAAAAGCTGCGGGCACGTGAGATTTTAGGATAAGCAAAGCTGTTGGAAATGGTGACGGCAAATGCATCCATGGAGAGCGCTAGGCCGAGTATAACGATTTCGGTAATGCTCACAGTTGTCCCTTCTTTAGTGCAACCCTGTATTTTGCACTAAAAAGTCTGCATGTTGTCCCGAGCGGTCGATATGACACACATTTGATAAAAACATGCATTTTGTCTAGGGGATATGGCGGTATTTAAGCTGCGTTATCAGAATAGGCAGAGCAATTGATTGGCTGCGCGCGTTGATGCGGGCGGCCCAGCGCAATAATGAAACACGAACGAAAGGTACCGAGCCCGCATGGCCGAAGAGCAAATCCAGGGAGAACGGAAAGAGCATCAGGGGGCACATTTCGAAGAGGGCACTATGCGCAAGCATGTTGCTGGGGGAGCAACTGCTAAAGGCAACGACCGCACCGCGCGTATGGGAACGGGTCCCATTCCGAAATTGGTGCTGGAATTCGCCATTCCCTCTATTGTGGGCATGCTGGTTAACGGCGCCTACAACGTAATTGACTCCATCTTCCTTGGCCAGGCCATGGGCGAGATTGGCCTTTCGGTAGCAACTGCCGCCATGCCGCTGATGACGATCTTCATGGCGTTGGGCATGCTCATCGGCAATGGCGGCAACGCGCTTGCCGCACTGCGTTTGGGCGAAGGCAACAAGCAGGCTGCTGAAAAGAGCCTTGGCAATACGGTGTGTCTTGGAATCATCATTGCGGTTGTGGTGGCTGTAATCGCCTGCATTCCGCCCTGCATGGAGGCGCTCCTCTCGCTTTCCAGCGCTACGCCTGAAATCCACGATTACACGTACTCGTTCATCCAGATCATCGCTTTCGGCGTTATCTTCCAGATTATCGGCATGGGCGTAAACAACTTCATCCGTACGGCAGGCGCACCAAACCGCGCCTTGCTTACCATGGTTATCGGCACGTTTTCTTGCATCATTCTGAACTACCTGTTTGTGTTGGTTTTCGGATGGGGCGTTGTGGGCAGTGCACTGGCTACTGTGCTTGGCCAGGGCGTTTCCTGTGTTTGTGTATTGTGGTACTTCCTGTTCACCAAGAACGTTGCATTCAAGCTGCACGCACGCAACTTGAAGCTCGATGCCGAAGTGGTAGGATTCATTTTTTCTTTGGGTGTTGCCAGCTTCATCATGCAGATGGCTATGTCGGTCATCAACTTCCTTGTTAACTATTTGCTGGTGTTTTACGGTGCGCAGAGCCCCTTGGGCGCTGAGGCCGCGTTGGCGTCTATCGGCGTTGTTCAGCGTTGCGCCATGTTTACCGTGCTGCCCCTTATTGGCACCGCAGTAGCGATTCAGCCGCTGCTGGGATTCAACTATGGGGCAGGGCTTATCCCGCGCGTGCGCGAGACTGTGCGGTTCGGCATTTTGATGGCTACGGTTATCGGCACCTGCATGTGGGTCATGATTATGCTGTTCTCGGGCGATATCGTAAGCTTCTTTGGCATTCGCGCTGACGCCCTGCGCGATTTCACTGCCTTTGCGCTGAAAATCCAGCTGCTTGTGCTTCCGGTTGTCGGCTTCCAGATTGTGGTGGGCAACTACTTCCAGGCAACGGGGCAGCCGATGAAATCTATCATTCTTTCCCTTACCCGTCAGGTTCTGTTCCTTATTCCTCTGTATATCGTGTTGCCTATCGTGCTGCCTGTGCTGGTGCCTACGCTTACCGGTTTGGACGCTCTGTATTTTGCGGTGCCGATCGCTGATGGTCTTTCCGTTGTTGCCGCGGCGGCGTTCCTCGCATTCGAGATGCGCCGTTTGAAGCGCGTTGAGGCGGGAGAGGAAACGTCTCGCTTTGGCAAGGGCGCAAAGCATTCGTAGACGCCCATCGCACATCATGCGGGTTTCGCTTGTGGGCTGGTTGCCTGTAGACGAGTGGCGGTTGTGGGCTGGTTGACAGCCTGCAGGCTAGCGATGGCTGTCATGCTTAGCACCGAAGAGCACGATGCAGAACATGGCTGCCCGCAAGCGGACGGCAGCTGTCCGCGAAGGGACGCGCGCTCGAGGGCGTTATCGCCGACTGCCCGCAGGCGGCAGCTGCCGGAGAAGCCGAGCGCCTTCGCGTACTCTGCGACGACCGCCCGCAGGCGGGCGGCGGCTGCGGTTCGTAAAGCGCTCGTTGATGCTTGCATTAAATGCCTGTTAACGCTGAACCTTTGCCTCTTGTATCCTATTGCCGCAAACGTCAAACTTCACCGAATCGGCATGGCCGCAAACGTCGGACCGCACCGAGTCAGCTTCGCCGCAAACGTCAGACCGAGCCGAAACGACTTGGCCGCAAACGCCAAATCGCGGCGAATCGGCTTGGCTGCAAACGTCAGACCACACCGAATCGGCATGGTCTGGAAAACACCTGAATATTTGCAAAAGTCAACATATCATATCAATTTGTGTATTAACGTAGATTGAAATGATGCGCTATACTGCCCGAACATGGCGCAGCGTGCGCTTGTTCAAATCGAGGAAGGAATAAACAAAATGTCTGAAGCAATGACGCAGCACTCCACCACTCGTGCTCGTTCCGTCGCGTTCTGTGGCTTTTCTTTCTCTCTTTTTGCCGGGGCGACAGGGCAGC
>URJE01000031.1 GCA_900547965.1 uncultured Eggerthella sp.
GATCTCCGTCTCCCTCTCCGAGGACGGCACGGCCCTGACCGGCAAGGTCTTTGACGCCGTGGACGGCGGCTCGCTCGCCACGCTGCGCGTAACGCTCGACGGCAAAGCGCTCAGCTTCACCTACGACCACCAGACCGGCGCGCTCCACGCTGCGCTGCCTGCCGCGGACGGCAAGGCGCACCGCATCGCCGTCATCGCCGGCGACGCGAGCGGCAACCTCGCCCGCACCGGCCTAAGCATCACCCCGTCGGAGCTGTCCGCCGCCTTCCCCGATACGGACGGTCACTGGGCCAACGCCGCCGTGAGCTTCCTGAAGGCGAGCGGCGTCACCACCGGCGACGATCTTGGGAACTTCAATCCCGACAGCCCCATCACCCGTCAGGAATTTGCCGTGCTGCTCTGCCGCTGGCTCGCGCCCGCGCAGGACACTTCCTCCGTTGAGCTGCCCTTCGCCGACAACGGCAGCATCGCCGACTGGGCAAAGGATGGCGTACGCGCCATGTATGCCCTCGGCGTAACGAAGGGCAGCTACGACGGCTACGGCCGGCTCTGCTTCCTCCCCACCGCGACCATCAGCCGTCAGGAGGCGCTGACGATGCTCGGCCGTCTCCTTGAGCTGGGCTACGCCGCGCCGGAGTGGGGCTTCACCGACAGCGACGCCATTGCGGACTGGGCGCGCGGGCACATCAATACGCTCTGCGCGATCGGCGCGCTCTCCGGCTACGCCGACGGCGGTATCCACCCCACTGAGCCCATCACCCGCGCACAGGTCGCCGCAACGCTGTTCAGCATGACGTAAAAAACGCAAGCAGCTCTTGCCGAGCCATCGGCAAGAGCTGTCTGCGTGATTGTGTGGAGGGACTCTCGTCCCCTGGTATAGAAACCGCCTTCGGGCGGTTTTTTGTTGCATTGCCGGGTGCAAAGGATTCGAACCGATGAGGTGAAATCCCGGAATAGGCAAAAAGCGTATTCAGCCTTGCCCTGTCGTGGCGATCCTCCCATTGCAAAAACAAAAATCCCGACGTTTTTGCAACTTTTTTGCGATTGGGGACTCCTTTTCCGTTCCCGCAAAGCGGAAATAAGCCGTAAATAGCCATTTTCGCCGCGTTTTCAGGCTTTACTTTGCGATTGGGGAGCACGCAACAATCCCTAATCGCAAAAAAGTTGCAATCAGGACCGATTTTTTGTTTCTAGCCCCGCTGAGACAGCTTATTGATGGCTCCGAGGATGGGGCGGCCCGACCGCTTGCTTAATTACAGGTGCCCGCCCTGGCTTTTGGCGAGTGCGCGGATTCGCGAATTCGCTCTGCTCTTCGGTATGGACCACAGGTTCGTATATTCTGGTGCGCTATCATAGCGGGATACATTATTTCGTTTGAAAGGCTTGTTCATGGCTGAATATATTGAAGGTAAGCGTCCGGTACTGGAAGCTTTGAAGGTGGGCGTTCCCGTTAAGCGTCTTTATGTTGCTGAAGGCTTAAAGGGCGACAAGACGGTAGACGAAGTGGTTCGTCGTGCTCACAAGATGAAGATTTCCGTGAAGCAGATCAAGCGCCATGAAATGGACGAGCGCTCCGAGCGTGGCTCTCATCAGGGACTTATGCTAGAAACGGGTTCGTATCAGTATTCCAATGTGAACGAAATCGTTATTGCTGCCAACAAGCACGCTGAGGCTAATGATGGCAAGGCGCTTATCGTTGTGCTCGACCATATCACCGATGCAGGCAATCTGGGCGCCATCGCCCGTTCGGCAGAAGTGGTGGGCGCATCGGGCATCATCATTCCCAACAAGCGTTCTGCTCATGTAACTGCGGCAACGTACAAAAGCTCTGCCGGCGCGGTTTCCCACATCAAAATCGCTCAGGTCAGCAACATTGCCCAAACCATCGAAAACCTGAAGAAGGAAAACTTCTGGGTTGCTGGTGCCTCTGAAAAGACGGAACAGTGCATTTGGGATTCGCCCTTGGCGGGTCGCTTGGTTCTGGTTATGGGCAACGAAGGTGAAGGCCTTGCTCGTCTCACTCAGGAACGCTGCGACTTCTTGGTTTCCCTGCCTCAGGCGGGAGAGGTTGGCTCTCTGAACGTGGCTCAGGCCTCTACCGCCTGCATGTACGAGTGGATGAGGCAGTGTAGGGGATAGCAAGGAGGCAAGCATTTCGCCTTTCCCTATTATGCTTTGCACCTGCGTTGAAGCCTTGTTCGTTGCAATTTCCAACGCAGGGTTGCGCTATATGCGCGGGTAGGCACCAAGATTTCCATATACGTGATATTTCAGTTTCGGTTCGAATCGAGCGGTTTCCATGGCTAAAAAACGCAACAAACTTCTTATCGTTGACGGGTACAACGTGCTGCGAAGCGGTCAACGCTATGTGCATATGAGACGCGAAGAAGACTACACCCATGAAACGTTTAACAAGGTTCGCGAGGCGCTGATCAGTGACGTTGCGGC
The DNA here is from genome assembly GCA_900547965.1 of uncultured Eggerthella sp. Classification (GTDB taxonomy): domain Bacteria; phylum Actinomycetota; class Coriobacteriia; order Coriobacteriales; family Eggerthellaceae; genus Anaerotardibacter. The sequence continues at coordinate 2,449 of URJE01000031.1, forward strand.
TTTTGCGGGCACGGAGTATAAAGCTATCATCGTTTTCGATGGCGCCGATAACCCCGAATCGGCGGGCAAAACCGAGCGCATCGGCGGTGTGAAGGTGGTCTTTTCGCCCTATGGCTCTTCTGCCGATAAAGTCATCGAGAAAATCGCTTATGATGCGCGCGAAAACCGCTTGGAGGTGATGGTGGTAACCTCTGATGCCACCATTCAGGATACGGTGTTTGGCGGCGGCGTTGATCGCATGAGCGCCAATGGCTTCAGCCTTGAAATGGAAGATTTGGGCGACGAGGCCAAACGCGATCGCACCCTTGAGGTTCATCGCCGTTCCACAGTTGCCGAGCGAATAAACCCCGACACTCTGGCAAAGCTTAAAGCTTTGCGTGACGGGAAATAGCAGGATAAAGGGATATCCGCATTCGTTTGGGGCTCCCTAGGGGGGGGGTGTAGGATCCCTATGCTTATTCGGGCGAGATTTCTCAGAGCGCTTAAAGCTGTCTATGCCCATCAAGGCGAGCTTCAACCGCTGCTTAGGCGGTTGAACTCGCCTTCTTTGCATCTGGTCTTATTGATTATTAGCTCAACGGCTTCGGTGCATCTGTTGCGTGCTGATTGGTTTTTTATAAGTTTCAACTGGAATTATTGCTGAATGCAATGACTTCAATCCGCGGCTTTGCCGTTGCTAACCTATAATGGGTTCATTGGTTTGTGATTCTCCGGGTGCTGTATGCGCACCAGGGGCGCTATGCGCGTAATGCTCGCGTGAAAAAGCCGCCCGGGGAGGGGGAAAGGAGATCCAATGAAACCACTAAAGGGAATCAAGGTCGTCGATCTTACTACGTACATGGCAACGCCTGCGACTGGTCGCGTTTTGGGCGAATGGGGCGCCGACGTTATTAAGGTTGAGGCAGCAAAGGGCGATCCGCTGCGCGTAACCCAAGCCGCGGTATTCAACATGCCCATGTCGGACGAGGAAAACCTCGCTTTCGATATGTGCAATCTGAACAAGCGCTTCATTTCTCTGAATCTGAAGAGCGAAACCGGCGCTGAGGTTATGGACAAGCTCCTGGCCGATGCTGATGTGTTCCTGACCAACACCCGCACGAAATCCCTGAAGAAGATGGGTCTCGACTGGGAAACCCTGCATGCTAAATATCCGAAGCTCATCATGGCTCATGGTTTGGGCTACGGCAAGAAGGGTCCCGAAAAGGACGATCCTGGTTTTGACGTAACTTGCTACATGGCTCGTGGCGGCGTATTTGGCACCACGGTAAACCGCGGCGATTCTCCGATGATCCCCACCAATGGTTATGGCGATCTCCAGGCTTCCATGTTCCTTGCTGCTGGCGTTTGCGCTGCGATCATCGGCCGCAATCAGACTGGCGAAGGCGAGTACGTAACGTGCGCACTGCAGCATGCCGCTATCTACGCTTTGATGACGGGCATGATCTCTGCTCAGTATGGCAATCCGTACCCCAAGAGCCGTCTTGAGGTTATCTGCCCCTTCAACAATGTTTACACCGCAGGCGACGGTAAATCCATCGCTATGTGCGACCCTGAATACGATCGCGATTACGACAAGATCATGGGCCTTATCGGCCGCGAAGACCTAATCGGCTCTGAGCGCCTGAACAACTGCAACAAGATGAACGCTGATGGCCTGAATGCCGAAGTGGTTGGTATTTTGGACGAAGCTCTGGCAAAGATGACCGCCGCTGAAGCTTTGAAGATCTTCAAGGATGCGGGTATTCCTTGCGAGCTGTGCCAGACCCCGCTTGATGTTTATGAGGATCAGAACGCTCTGGTGAACGATTACCTGGTAAAGATCAAGTATCCCGAGGCAGAACGCTGGGTCCCCACTCCTCCCATTCAGTTCGAGTCCGAGGAAGCTCCCAACTACACGCCTTCCGATAAGCTGGGTAGCGCAACCGAGGAAATCATGCGTGATCTGGGCTATACCGACGAGCAGATTAAGGCTGCAGAGGCTGATGGCTCCGTTTCCGGTCCTATCGATCTCGATGTTTTGGCAGGCAAATAACGTCGCGTAGCAAATTCGCTATCAAAAAATGCCGAGTCCGCGAAAGCGGCTCGGTATTTTTTCGCGCGGACGGGGCTGGCGGTTGAGACGCATCATCCCGTAAAGAGGGGAAGATATCTCGACCTGTCTACGGCATTTCATCGGTGATTTCGATATCGTAACGTCGCTCGAGCTCTTCCTTGAGCGCAACGCATTCCTCGCGCCATACGCGAGGAGCCCATTTAGCATTGCGGGCGTGCGGAAGGTTCATGACGTGGACATCTTTGATGTCGTTGAGGAGCTCGTACATCTTCTTTTTGCCGTCGCATGTGGTTTCGCCGATGATCAGATTGGCAAAGTATGTGAAGGGGCAGTGCTCGCTTACGGCAAATCCGTAGGTGCCTTTAATAAGCGGGCAGATGTTTTTCGGGAGATGTTCTTCTGCTGCTGCATCAGCTGTAATAATAGATCTTGGTTAGGATGTCTTGATTGAGCATCGGCAAGTACGTAAGTGGAACCAGTGGTCGGCAAGATTGCTCTACTTGCACCGTCCATTGCAAATGCTTGGTAAGGAATGTGTCTTCTTTCTCCATTTTGTTGCATGTATCGGTAAGGCTGATATACTGCAAAGGCTGTTTTAATACACATGCGCGAAGGACTTGCGTTCGCCAGTGGCCGCCACGGCGGTTGCGAACAAAGGAATGATCTCGCGCAGAGGCACAACGAATGGAGAAAGAATGTCCAAGATCACTGTACAGACCCTGCTTGACGCAGGCACCCACTTCGGTCATCAGACCCGTCGCTGGAACCCCAAGATGAAGCCCTTCATCTTCGGCAACCGTGGCGACATCTACATCATCGACCTCAAGGAGACCATGTACGGTCTCGACGCTGCTTACACCGCAGTTTCCCGTTGCGCTGAAAAGGGCGGCACGGTTCTGTTCGTAGGCACCAAGAAGCAGGCTCAGGAATCTGTTGCTGAAGCTGCCAACCGCTGCGGCATGCCTTACGTAAACGCTCGTTGGCTCGGCGGTATGCTCACCAACTTCACCACTATCCGCTCTCGCGTTCAGCGCATGGAAGAGCTCGAGGCTATGGAAGCCGACGGCCGCATGGAGCTTCTGCCCAAGAAGGAGCAGATCCTGCTGAAGAAGGAACTCGCTAAGCTGCAGACCAACCTCAACGGTATCCGCAACATGAAGAAGACCCCCGACATGATCTTCATCATCGACACCAACCGCGAGCAGATCGCTATCCACGAGTCCCACCGTCTCAACATCCCCGTTGTAGGCACGCTCGACACCAACTGCGATCCCGACGACGTTGATTTCGGTATCCCCGCAAACGACGACGCAATCCGCTCCGTTCGTCTGCTCGCAGAGTTCGTTGCTGATGCTGTTATCGCTGGCACTGGCGCTCCTGTCACCGTTGAGGACATGACCGCAGAGCCCGCAGCTGAAGCTGCTGCAGAGGCAACCCCTGCTGAATAGGCACTAAGCGAATCCATTGCAATTTCTCCCTCGCCCGTCTAGTGGGCGAGGGTTCTATCTGAAAGGAATTACCATGGCAGAAATCACCGCAGCACTCGTTAAGGAACTCCGCGAGATGACCGGCGCTGGCATGATGGAATGCAAGAAGGCTCTGGTTGAGGCTGAAGGCGAACTCGAAAAGGCCGTAGACGTGCTCCGCACCCGTGGTCTTGCTGCTGTTGCCAAGAAGGCTGGCCGTGCAACCGACGAAGGTACCGTTCTGGCTCTCGTTTCCGAGTGCGGCCATGATGGTGCTCTCGTAGAGCTCAACTGCGAAACCGACTTCGTGGGCATGAACGAAAAGTTCCGTGCATACGCAGAGAAGATCGCTAAGGCTGTTCTCGCCAACAAGCCCGCCGACCTCGAGGCTCTTAAGGCTTCCGAGATCGAAGGCGAAACCGTAGAGGCTGTCGTAACCGACGCCATCCACACCTTGGGCGAAAACATCCAGCTTTCCCGCTTCGCTTTCGCTGAGCAGCCCGAAGGCGCTGTTGCTTCCTACATTCATGGCGGCGGTAAGATCGGCGTTCTGGTCGAGTTCAAGCTGGGCGACGCTTCCTTCGCAACCAACGACGATTTCAAGAAGTATGGTCGTGACGTTGCTATGCAGGTTGCTGCTGCAAGCCCCGTTTCCGCAACTCGCGAATCGGTAGATCCCGCAGTTGTAGAGCACGAGATGAGCATCTACAAGGCACAGGCTGCTGAATCCGGCAAGCCCGAGAACATCCAGGAAAAGATCGCTACTGGTCGTATGGAGAAGTTCTACAAGGAGAACTGCCTCACCGAGCAGGCTTTCGTTAAGAACCCCGATCAGTCTGTAAACGATTACACGGCTGAGGTTGCCAAGGCTCTTGGCACCACCATCGAGATCGTTTCCTTCATCCGCTTCATGTTGGGCGAGTAAGCGAATTTAACAACGCTTTTTTTGCAAGCCCTTCCAGAGATTTGGGGTAAAACCCTTCTCTGGAAGGGCTTGTCTGCATAATAGGGCTATAAATAGAGTAGGCATGCCTTGTTTCGATTTGGCATGGGTATGAAGAATCCGCATCAAGTAGATTGGGTGCATGAGATATGTCCGAAGAAGTAATTATTGCGCGTGAAACCGAAAACGTCTCAGGTACGGTACAGATCAGCGGCGCTAAGAATTCTGCGTTGAAGCTTATTGCGGCAACAATGCTGGGCCAAGGCAAGAGCACGCTCCACAATATTCCCCATATCTCCGATATCGAGATCATGAACGACGTGATTCGCAGCCTGGGCGCAACGGTTGAATGGGATGGTCACTCGCTTATCATCGATACCGAACATGCCGAAGGCCACGACACGCCCTATGAGCTTGTTTCGAAGATGCGCGCTAGCATTTCTGTGTTGGGCCCGCTTGTGGGTCGCTTTGGTTGCGCACGCGTTGCAATGCCTGGTGGTTGTAAGATCGGCGCCCGTAAAATCGACATGCACCTTAAGGTGCTCGAAGCTATGGGCGTAGAATTCGAAAACAGCCACGGCTACCTTTACGCTTCCACTCCAAATGGCCTACATTCGGCCGATGTGCTGCTCGAGTTTCCGAGTGTTGGTGCAACCGAAAATATGCTTATGGCCTCTGTTGTTGCTCCGGGCACTTCGGTTATCGACAATGCCGCGCGTGAGCCAGAAATCGTCGATCTAGCCAATATGCTGAATGCCATGGGCGCTCATGTGGAGGGCGCGGGTACGCCAACCATTACGGTAAAGGGTGTTGCTCTCTCCGAAATGCATCCATGCGAGCACACTACAGTGGGCGACCGCATCGAAGCAGGCACGTTCCTTACGGCGGGTGCCCTGCTCGGTGGCCCTGTTACGGTTAAGGGAATCGATCCGGCTTATTTACGTATGGCGCTTATGAAGCTTGAGCATATGGGCTGCGATATTTCCACCACGGAAGACTCTATTACCGTATCGCGCACCCAGCCTTTGCGCGCTACCGACATTCAGACGCTTCCTCATCCTGGATTCCCCACTGATCTTCAGGCCCAGTTCATGCTCTTGGCTTCTTTTGCGGAAGGCAATTCCGTTATCTCTGAAAATATCTTTGAGAATCGCTTTATGTTTGCCAGTGAGCTCAACCGTATGGGGTCCCGTATCACGGTCGAGGGCCATCATGCTCTGGTTCAGGGCGTTAGCAAGCTTGAGGGCGCTCCCGTTTCTTCGCCCGACTTGCGTGGCGGCGCCGCTCTGGTAATTGCCGGCCTTGCAGCTGAGGGCGAAACAGTGGTACATGACATCCGCCATATCGATCGCGGCTACGAAGACTACGTTGGCAAGCTGCGTGCCATCGGCGCAAATGTTGATCGCGTAACGCTGTAGGTAGGCGCGATGGCAACAAGGAGCAATAGAGGAATGCATAGTGGCGGCCCAGGTCGCCGCCGCCCCTCGTCTCGAAATAAAGCCGACTGGTCTTCCTCGGTAATTGGATCGCATGCGTCCGGTTCTCGCGGGCCTCAGGCTCAGCGCCGAACCTCCGCCCATTCGCGCCGCCCTCGTACCTCAGCGGTGCCGGGTCGTCGAACTGGCGAAGTGCGTCAGATTCATATCCAATCCCGTTCTGTTGACGAACGTACATCACGTCGAAAAGTGGGGCAGTCGCGAACCGAAAGCTTTATGCGTCACCGCGACAATGTAAGCCGTATCACGTTGATCATTGGCATCATTTTGATTGTGGTTATCGCGTTGAACCTCGGTACATGCGCCTATCGCAATTCGCTTTCTTCTTCGATGGCGCTTGATGACAGCAGTGTATCCAGTGCGCTCGTTTCTGCAAAGAACGATGAGCCCACGTATACGCTGTTAGCTGGTCTCAGTGGAAGTGGCGAAAACGAGTGCGCCAGTTACTTAGCTGTTCTGCGCGTGGATTCCCAGAATAATACGGTGTCGTTGTTGAATATACCCAGCAACATAACCGCCACCTATTCAGACGTTGATACAAAGGGAGCCATGCTGCGAGATGCTCCCCATATCAAGGACGAGGGTGAACTGGTAAAGCAGGTCTCTTCGCTTATTGGTCAGGATATCAACCACTATGTAAGGATCACGGGCGAAGACTTTGCCTCGCTCGTTGATTCTCTTGGCGGATTGAGCATCAATGTAGAACAATATGTCGACGATCCAACGGTGGGAACCGCAGTGCTTGACCCCGGCCAGCAGACCTTAAACGGAGAGCAGGCCTTGGTTTATGTGAGCGCTAAGAACTATACCGACGGATACGGTCAGCGCGCCAATGTCCAGAATCAGGTATTTACCGCATTTGTGCAGGCTCTTGAAGACAAGGGCGGCCTTGATTTTGCCATGAGCGCCGACGACATCGCAGGCAAGATTAAAACGGATATGAGCTACGACGAAATCGGCAAGATTGCCTCGTTGTTCCCCAATGCGACGTTCTATTCGAACACGGTGCCGGGAAGCCAGTCCGTTTCGGGCGACAAAGTGTCCTGGTCGGTAGCGTCCTCTTCGTTCTCTCAGATTTGCGATCAGTTCAAGAACGGTCAGAACATGGATACCTCCGTTGACACCAGCGGGGTTAACAAAGCCTCGGTTTCCATCGTCGTCTTGAATGGCGCTGGTGCTGATGGTTACAGTGCGCAAGCGGCTCAAGTTCTTACCAACGCTGGCTACACTATCAAAGATACGGGTAACGCAGAATCGTTCGTATATGACGAAACCTTGGTAATCTATCGGTCCGACGACGACAAACTGGCAGCCGAGGCTATCGTCCAGGATCTCGGAACAGGGCGTGCTGTTGCTGCAGGTGTGTACTACAATCTCTCCACCAATATCCAGGTGGTAGTTGGCAAAGACTGGACCAGCCATGTTTGATCCAGTCGCTTATATCAATGAACCGCGCTGGCGAAGCATGAGCTTAGGGCTCGAGAGGATCGAAGAGCTGTTGGCGAAATTGGGCAATCCGCAGGATAACCTTCGCTTTGTTCATGTTGCAGGCACTAATGGCAAAGGCTCAACCTGCTCGTTCATTTCAAGCATCCTGAAAGAGTCGGGCTATAAAGTGGGTTTGTTTACTAGCCCCTATATCGAGCGTTTCGAGGAGCGTATTCGCATTAATGGCGAAAACATCTCCCTGCAACGTCTTTCGGAGGTGACTCTGAGGGTAAAGGACGCGGCAGAGGCCATGGCTAGCCACCCAACCGAGTTCGAGCTTATGACTGCCGTAGCATTTACGTATTTTGCTGAAGAGAAGTGCGACATTGTTGTTGCAGAGGTCGGCTTGGGCGGAAGGCTTGACTCGACCAACGTTATCCGCACAGTTGAGGTTTGCGTGTTTGCCCCCATTTCGTATGATCATTGCGCGCTTCTGGGAAGTACGCTCTATCAGATCGCGGGCGAGAAAGCGGGTATTTTGAAATCGGGTACCCCCGCAGTGAGCGCGCCTCAAGAGCAAGAGGCCCGGCGTCGCCTGGGCGAAGAAGCGGATCGTTGTGCAACGTCTATTCGCTACGTCGATGCTTCGTCTATTGCGGGCAACACCTCTGATTTCTCGTATGGTGAGTTCGATCATCTGTCTGTTAAGCTGCAAGGATCGTTCCAGCGCATCAATGCAGCGGTTGCTTTGGAAGCGTGCAAGGTGCTTGCCCAGCGTGGCTGGGGCATCAGCGAGCAAGCGATGCGAAGAGGCCTGTCTCGCGCTTCATGGGCGGGTCGTTTCGAGTTTCTGCGTCACAACCCCGACGTTCTTATAGATGGCGCTCACAATATCCATGCCGTACGTGCGCTTAGCTCCGAGCTTGCATCTCGTTATGACCAGGGAAGTGTGGTATTTTGCATGGGCGTCATGGCCGACAAAGACTATGCAGAAATGCTGAAGCTGCTGGTTCCGTTAGCCAAGGCGTTCGTGTGTTACCGACCCGATAACCCCCGTGCGCTTTCAGAATCCGATTTGGCGGACGCGGTTCAGATCGCTGTGGGAAGCCATCCGGTAGAAGTGGTGGCTGCTCCAACGCCTCATAGCGCGGTAGAGTATGCCCTTGGGTTTTCTGGGGATAGCCTGCCCATTTGCTTCTGCGGTAGCCTCTATGGAATCGCCTCTATCAAAAAGGCGTGGCGCCACTTCGAGAACACAAGGCAATGAACCTGTGCGCATTTGATGGTCAAAGCCCCTGCTGGAAGGCAGCGGCATTGTGTGGGTTATACTAACCACTGTTGAAGTATCCCGAAAGGGCTTGGGCGGCGCCAAGTTCTGAACCTGGTCAGGTCCGGGAGGAAGCAGCCATAAGGGGCCTCTGACGAGCGCCCGGGCCTTTTCGGGATACTCGGTTTCGCCGATCAATTTGATCGGCGAAACGTGTATATGGGCACATTTGCAACAACCAAGACGAAGGATCGCATGGAAATCATCAACTTTATTCTGGGCTTGCTTCACGATCCGCGTGGCGCAATTGCTGGCTGGATCGTAACGCTGGGTGCGGTTTGGGTGTACACCCCTCTGTTTCTCATCGTATTCATTGAAACGGGTTTGGTATTCTTCCCCTTCCTTCCCGGTGATTCCCTTTTGTTCGCGGCGGGTGTGTTCTCTGCCGATGGCGGTGGCTTGAACCTTGGTGCAACGCTCTTGGTGTTTTACGCTGCGGCTATTCTGGGCAACACCTCCAACTATTGGATTGCCCGCTTCTTCGGCGCCCGCATTATCGACTCGGGCAAGATCAAGACTCTTACGCCTGAGCGTATGGCGAAGCTCGATCACTTTTTCGAAAAGTACGGTGGGCTCACTATCGTCATCACACGCTTTATGCCATTCTTCCGTACCTTTGCTCCTTTTATTGCCGGCACGGGGCATATGAACTTCGGCAAGTTCACGCTGTTCAATTGCGTGGGTGGCATTTCGTGGGTTTCGCTGTTTGTGTTGGTGGGCTTCTTCTTTGGTGGCGTACCCTTTGTGCAGGAGCATTTCGAAGTCATCGTGCTGGGAATCGTAGCCGTTTCTGTGGCGCCTGCCTTTATCGGTGTCGTTAAGGCGGCAATTTCTTCCCGAAAAAGCGGCAAACGCGATTTCGAGGTTGAGGCGGCGGTTGATGCCGAGCGCATTGCTCGCGCAAAACATGCTCGCTCCGAAGAGGATGCCCGTTAAAATCGGTAAGGCACTATAACACCCCATATGCCCCATATCAGTAGGGCATATTGCAAAATTCCGCTTATGCGGATGTGAAGCGGAGGCTTGGCTATCCGCGAAGGAGGCTCTGCATGGAGGCGCTGTATCGCAAATATCGTCCGTCCACGTTTGCTGATGTCGTGGGGCAGGAGCATATCGAGCGTACGCTGAAAAACGCAATCGAGCAGGATAAGGTCTCGCATGCCTATTTGTTCTGCGGTCCGCGCGGCACCGGTAAAACAACTACAGCTCGCATTCTTGCCAAAGCCCTGATGTGCGAAAAGGGCCCCACCATTGAACCCGATGGCACCTGCGAGGAATGCCAGGCTATTGCCCAAGGTACGCATCCCGACGTGTACGAGTTGGACGCCGCAAGTCGTACGGGTGTTGAAAATGTGCGCGAGGAAATCATTAGCCGTGTAAGCTATGCGCCGACTCGTGGCGCGTGGAAGGTCTACATCATCGACGAGGTGCACATGCTCTCGACGGCGGCCTTCAATGCTCTTCTTAAGACTATCGAAGAGCCACCAAGCCATGTTGTTTTCATTCTCTGCACCACCGATCCGCAGAAGGTTCCTGAAACCATTCTCTCGCGGTGCCAGCGCTTCGATTTCCATCGCATATCGATCGAATCCATCGTGGCGCGCCTTGGTGCTGTGTGCGCCGAAGAGGGTGTCGAGTTCGAGGCCGAAGCGCTTGATCTTATTGCGCATCGCGCCGAGGGCGGAATGCGCAACGCCCTCACTTCGCTTGAGCAGCTCATTGCGTATTGCGGAGGCAAGGCGACGCTTGAAGGAGCGCAAAGCCTTCTGGGTTCGCTTGATAACGCCGATCTCTCTGAAATCGTAGGGGCAATCGGTCGCAGGGATGCAGCAGCATGTTTCAACTGGGTCGCTCAGTATGTGGAAACTGGCGCCGACCTTGCCCAGTTTGTCCATGATTTGGCGGGGCATGTGCGCACGTTGTACCTGATGTCTATGGCGGGCCTTGATGTGGAGCTGCAAATCAGCGAATCGATGCGTACGGTAATGATCGAGGAGCTGAAGCTCTTTGGCCAAGATCGCCTTAGTCGCATGCTTGTCCTTTTAGGTGATGTGTCGAAGGAGCTGCGCGTTTCGAGCAATCCTCGCCTAACGTTCGAGATCGCTCTTACTCGTATGGTTCGCCCCGAATCGGATCTTACACTCGAGGCCTTGGCAGAACGGGTCGAAGAGCTGGAGCGACGCTTGTCGGCATTGGGGAATGGTTCTGCTTCCGTCGAAGCTTCTCCTGTGGCATCGGCTCGTGCTGGCAGCAGTACTCCGCAATACACAGCTGCATCTGCCCAGCCTGCAGTGCATGTGCCTTCTGTTTCGGCGCCTGCGTCGGGTGGCTCTTTTGACCAGCCTGTTTCCGCCGCTCAGTCGTCCCAAATTTCTGCAGCGCAGGTCTCGCTTGGTCAAAATGCCGCTCGTTCCCAGGCTCCCGTTTCTCAGCCTGCTGCTCAGCTGCCGCCGCAGGCATCGGCGCCTGTTGTTCCTCCGGTACCGCAAGCATCAGCGTCTACCGCCCAGTCGACGCCGCAGACATCGGCTGCTGCCCCCGCTGCTCAGCCTGCCGGATCTTTCCCCTCGGTCCCTGAGGCGGCCCAACCGCACCAGGCAACAACGCTTACCGCTCAGGTCGACTTGTCTAACCCTGCTGCCGTGCAGCGTCTGTGGCATTCAGTCACCGCTTCCCTCAGGAAGGTTAATCCTGCGCGTGGTGTTCTGTTTATGAATGCCAAGGTTTCCGCCGAGGCAAATGGCCAGGGGATTGTGGTCGAATTCGGAAAAGATAGCGCTTTCGCATTTAACGCGGCTCAAAAAGCTGAAGTTCAAGAGCTGCTTGCCAAAACCATTCAAACTGTTGCGGGCGGAAATGTGCCGTATCGTTTGGCGTTAGCCGGCGGCAATCCATCGGCTACGCCCGTTGCTACACAGCCCGCGAGCGTTCAATCCGGAACGGCGCCCCAATCGAATACCGTAACGCAAGCCGCCACGAACCCTTATGCCGCCAAGGCGGCCGCCGCAGTGCGCGCGGCGCAGGCGGCGGCAAAGGCAAGTCAGGCGAAGGCCCCGCAACCCGTAACTCAAAATGCCGCTTCTTACGCGGCCCCCTCTGCTTCTCAGCAAATGGGGGATAGCGCGGCTTCCTCTCCGTTGCCCGAATCTCAGATACAGCCTATGCCAAGGCCCTCTGCGGCGGCGCAGCAGGGTCCCGCGGCAGCGTCTCCGGGATCCGCCGATCCCGGGCCGGACAGATACGGAATTGGGCGGCTCTCCCGTACCCCGCCGTTCCGGAGCCGTATGACGACCGGGTTCCCCTTGATGTGTATGGGGCAAGTGTCTCTGCCGGATATGGCGAAGATCCCTATGCTCAGCAATATGGGGCTTCATCAAGCCAGCAGTTCACGGCACCCGCTTCTTATGCGCAGCCTACTGTTGAGCCGGTTTCGGCGTCTGCGGGTTCCTCCCAAGCGGCAGCGCCGACAATCGTTGCGCCCTCTCGGACCAGCGGTGCCTCCAATGCCGCTGCGCCTGATTCATCCGTATCTGGCCAAAACGAGGCGGAACGGATCAAGAGCATCCTCACTCAGAGTTTCGGCGAGGGGATAAAGTTTGAGGAGCTTCCCGAATAGCGCCAGCCTTTCGGTACAATGCAAAGAAGTGCGGTCATTTTGGCCAATTAAGACGAAACGCCCAACCCCTAACAAAGGAGAATCATGGGAATGAATATGCAGCAGATGATGCGCCAGGCGCAGAAGATGCAGAAAGAATTGCAGAAGGCTCAGCAGGAAATCGCCGAAATGACGTTCGAGGGCACTGCAGGTGGCGGCATGGTAACTGCTGTTGCTCGTGGCGACAAATCCATCGAGTCCATCACCATCAATCCCGATGTGGTTGATCCTGAAGATGTTGAAATGCTTCAGGACATGGTATGTGCGGCTGTCAACGAAGCGCTTCGCGGCGTTGATCAGATGGGTAGTGCTCGCATGAGCTCCGTTACCGGTGGCCTCAACATCCCAGGTATGAGGTAATTGCAATTCCGTGAACGCTTCATCGGCAATACAGAAGCTGCTTGACGAACTCGAGCGCCTTCCTGGGGTGGGTCCTAAATCCGCCCAGCGAATTGCGTATTGGATTTTGAACGAAGAAAAGGCGGATGCCCTTCGCTTGGCCAATTCCATTATCGAAGTGAAGGACACTGTCCATTTTTGCTCTCGATGCTTCAATTACGCTCAAGACGATCTTTGCGATATCTGCTCTTCCGAAAGGCGAGACCATTCCATTGTCTGTGTGGTATCGGAGCCGCGAGATATCCCGCCAATAGAGCGAACGGGCACGTTTTCTGGCGTGTACCATGTGCTTGGCGGTGCCCTTTCGCCGCTTGAGGGTATCGGTCCAGAGCGTCTTCATATTGCCGAGTTGATGGCCCGCCTTACCGATGACTCAATCAAGGAAGTCATCTTGGCAACGAACCCAAACATTGAAGGCGAAACAACGGCCAGTTATCTTGCACGCCTTATCAAGCCCTTGGGTGTAAAGGTGTCTCGTTTGGCAAGCGGCTTGCCTGTTGGCGGTGATCTCGAATTTGCGGATGAGGTCACTCTTGGCAGGGCAATCGAATCCCGATTGGAGCTGTAGCTTCAGGAGGAACGATGCTTCAATCGGAGCCGGATGCTGTCCGCTCTGATTGGAAAAGATCAAGCGAGGCAACCTTACATAATTAATGTTTGAATCTTCCCACTGCCCCTGAGGATTACGGGAAAGCAAAAGAGCTCCTTGGAATGCACCAAGGAGCTCTTTTGCGATTTACAAGTAAAAGGTGTCAGCACTGTTTCAACGCGTGCACGACAAGGAGCAAGAATCTTACTTCGAACGACTCTCATGCTGAAGGGAATAGTCTCTTATAAAAGAAGGCACCTCTTCTATCTCCATATCGAGCACAATAGATAGTTCACCATAAATACGCCTCTGTGCGTCGTCGAGCAACTTCTTATAGGTCAATGAAGCTCCGTGCTTCTTGCTTTCCTGCTCCTGTATGCGCGCATGCATTGATTTGCAAACCAGCAATAGTGAAAGAAAGTCGTTGGAACGGATCAGCTCACGGAAATGTTCTTGGACCAAATGTGAGTTCGTGTCTTGGAACGTGTCTGGTTCAAGGTCGAAAACCATGTCCAGCGAATGCAAAGCCTCTTCTTTATTAAGGGTATGGCGCAATTCGGCACTGCGCGAATGAGGCACATAGGCTTTTCCAAGGCGCTTCTCTATCGGAGCAAGTATGTAATAGAGCTCGTTTTCGTCTCCAGCAAGAGAAACATGAGCATCGTTTTGAATTACTTGGCAGATTCCCAGAGATGAATAGATGACGTATTCGCCGACTTCATAAGGCATACGGTCGCCTTCTTTCTTATACAAGCCTGTAACAATGATAAACCTACAGAGTGTCAGGTATGTGTAAATGTACACAACTTAAGGCGAACGGCGTTCTTCTGACCTGGTGTTTTGAAAAAAAGTGAAGCAAAATTGAAAAAAGTTACAATTCCCCCCTTGCAATCCCCCCGATGCGGGGTATTATAGCTAAGCCTTCT
>URJE01000032.1 GCA_900547965.1 uncultured Eggerthella sp.
CTTAAGGGCGGTGCTATAAGAGAGATGGGCCCGATGCGGCGTGCGGGGTTGGCCTGCGGCGGTGGCTCCAACGTGCGGGGTGAACCTGCTGTGGCGCGATGGGGCGGGCCTGCTCCGGTGTGGCGATGCGGGTCCGAGTGCTGCGGGCGGTTCCCTCTCCGCGAATCGGTTTCGGGCGGGCCGCCATGCTCGTGCCAATGCGGGGTATGGTTCTTCGCTGTAGCGCATAATCGGGTAGACGCGCTACAATGGTTCGATACATTTTCTATTGGCTGGAAGGCAATGATGGCAAGTAACGATATGGATTTGGCAAAGATCGAGCAGGGCGTGCGTCTGATTTTGGAAGGCGTTGGCGAAGACCCGAACCGCGAAGGGCTGCTTGAAACCCCGGCGCGCGTGGCCCGCATGTACGAAGAATGCTTTGCTGGCCTGCATCAAGACCCGGCCGTTCATTTCGAAACACTTTTCGACGAGCACCACGATGAAATGGTTATCGTTCATGACATCCCGTTCTTTTCCATGTGCGAGCATCACTTGGTGCCGTTTTTCGGCAAAGCTCATATCGCATATTTGCCTTCCGAATCGGGCAAGATCTGCGGTATTTCCAAGCTGGCTCGCTTGGTAGAGGTGTATGCTCGCCGCCCTCAGGTGCAGGAGCGTCTTACCTCGCAGGTGGCCGATACTTTGGTAGAGCAGCTGAACCCCCGTGGCGTTGCTGTGGTTATGGAAGCGGAACATCTGTGCATGAGCATGCGCGGCGTCAAGAAGCCCGGTGCGAAAACGGTCACCAATGCCATGCGTGGTATATTCAAGGAAGATGCTGCGACGCGCGCAGAGGCGCTGTCGCTTTTGATGGGGCGCTAAGTTCCCGCAGGTAGGCCGATGCTTCCGCAAGGAGCGGAAGCAAAGCGAAAGGAATCTTTCATGCGTTGTGTTATCTCGGTTTTGGGTAAAGACCGCGCCGGTATCGTAGCTGGCATTTCCGGCGTCCTGGCAGAAAAGGGCGCAAGCATCGACGACATCAACCAGACCATCCTGGATAACATCTTCAGCATGACCATGCTGGTTCGTCTCGACGCCGACACCGCTGGCTTCAACGAGGTTCAGGAAGCACTCACCAAGGAAGGCGAAGAGCTGGGCGTTCAGGTAATTGTTCAGCGTGAAGACGTATTCCAGTTCATGTACAAAATCTAAACAGGAGGCGAAGCTCAGTGAGCGAAAACTGTCAGACGAGCGCAGGGGAAACGCAGCAAGGCACCTCGTGTGCGCCATTGGCAGGTGAAACGTTCGCTGCTTTCGTTGACACCATAGCTGCTCTGCGCGCTCCGAACGGCTGCCCGTGGGACCGCGAGCAAACCCATGAATCCATCGCCCGTAACATGATCGAAGAGGCGTACGAGGCTGTCGATGCCATCGAGCAGCACGATGCGGCGCATCTTCGTGAAGAGCTGGGCGATGTTCTTTTGCAGGTGGTTCTTCAAAGCCAGATTGCTGCCGATGCGGGCGAATTCACCGTGGCAGACGTATGCCGTGATGTGAACGCGAAGATGATTCGCCGCCATCCGCATGTGTTCGGCGAAGCTGCTGCAGGCTCTGCCGAAGACGTGCTTTCCATCTGGGACAATGTTAAGCTTGCCGAAAAGAGCGCTGCCGATGCCCAAGCCGAAGAGCCCGAGGGGTTGCTGGGCAGCGTGCCTGTCAGCTTCCCGGCGCTGCTCCAAGCCTACAAGATTTCCCGTAAGGCGGTTGCCGCCGGGTTCGAGTGGGACACCGTCGAAGACGTGTGGGCCAAGGTGGAAGAAGAAATCGCCGAATTCAAGCAGGCATGCCGCTCCGATGACGCTCAGGCGAAGGAGCTCGAGTTTGGCGACGTTTTGTTTTCCCTGGTGAACGTGGCGCGCAAAGAAGGTATCGATGCCGAAACGGCTCTGCGTGCCACGTGCCGCAAGTTTCGTGAGCGCTGGGCTTTTATGGAAGGCGCTGCATGGGGTCAAGGCAAGCGCATCGAAGAGTTGGATATGGATGAAATGCAACAGCTGTGGGATCAGGCCAAGATGTTGCACGTAGGTGAAGCTTGCCATGACTAAGCTCTATTCGCGCACGGTGCCGCTGAACACCGATATCGTTGACGCCTTCTGCGTGCTGCAGAAGGGTTTTACCGACCAGTTTGTGTACTACGACAAAGAACGCCCCATACGTTATTTGGGCCTGGGTCGTTGCATTGCCTTGGCAACGCTGGGTGAAGCCGATGTGGTAAGTCAGGACGCAGGGTTCGCGCCGGTGTTCTTTTCGTTCAACCGTTTTGATGCCGAAAACCCCAAGCCTGCCGACGACATGATGGCGGCCTTCCCGCGTTTGCGCTTGATGCTGCCCGAATTGGTGCTTATCCAAAACGAGCAGGGGTCGTTTTTGCAGGTGAACAGCCTGGGACCTGTATATCAGGGCAGGGTTGACCGCTTCGTGCGCCATGCCGAAGAAGCAAAGTCCCGCACCCATCGCACCATGGCATATTCGTTGCAGCGCGATTCGTTTGACGAGTGGCAACGCATTATGGATATGGGGCTTGGTCGCATTGCGTCGGGCAAGATTGAAAAACTCGTGCCTTCGCGCCGCATTGAGCTTAAGGCTGACCAGCCGTTTTCTTCGAAGGATGTGTTGGTGAACCTGATAGACGGCAGCGCTCGCGGCACGGTGTTCCTGTATCGTTACGGCGATGTGTTCTTCTGCGGCTGCACGCCCGAGCTGCTGTTGCGCAAGAAGGGCGTGCACGTGGAAAGCATGTGCCTTGCTGGTACGTGCCCGCATGGTGAAACGCCGGAAGAGCAGAAGGTCTTGGCCGACGAACTGCTTGGTAGCGAAAAGAATCGTCGCGAGCATGAGTACGTGGTGAAATTCATGCGCGAAGTGTTCGCCCGCAATTGCTATAACGTTGATATTCCCGCAGCGCCGCAGATCAAAGTGCTGAAGCATGTGCAGCACCTGCATACGCCTGCGGCGGCGCAGGTTATGGAGGGCACCACGCTTATGGGCCTTGCCAGCCAGCTGCATCCCACTCCGGCGCTTTCCGGCACCCCGGTGGGCGAAGCGCTGATGACGCTGCGTGAAGCCGAAGGCTACAACCGCGGCTTTTTCGGTGGCGCGGTGGGCTACGTGAACGCCGATGGCGATGGGGAATTTTCCGTGGCCATTCGATCGGGCGTATTCGACGGTGAGCGCGGCTGGCTTTATGCCGGGTGCGGCATTGTGGAAGGCAGCGATGCTGCTGCGGAATTCAACGAGATCGACCTGAAGCTGAAAACCATCTTGAGTGCGTTTGAGGCGCCGGTGGACGAAGGGGACGAATAGGCCATGGCGGAAAAGGAAGCGGAAGCACTGAGCGGCGAAATAGCGGAAACGCTGCGCGGCGAAAAAGGGGACGCGCCAGTTAGCGAAGAGGGCCAGGCGTCCGATGCGCCTGAGCTTGCTGCCGCGCACAAGAAGCGCGCATTGGGCACCTATGTGGGTGCGTTCTTCGACGAACTGATGCGCGCGGGCGTGCGCGACGTGGTGGTAAGCCCTGGCTCGCGTTCCACCCCGCTTTCGATGGTTGCCCACGAGGCGCATGCTCGATTCGGCTCGGCGTTCAACTTGTATCTGGATATCGACGAGCGCGGCGCCGCCTTCTTTGCGTTGGGCATTGCTAAAGCAACGGGGCGCGCCGTGTGTGTTATCTGCACTTCGGGCACCGCGCTGGCAAACTACTATCCTGCGGTGATGGAAGCGGAGATTTCCCGCGCGCCCCTTATTGTGCTTTCGGGCGATAGGCCAGCGCGCCTGCAGGGGCTTGGCGCTCCGCAAACGTGCGATCAGAACAAGGCGTTTTCCGACCATGTTCGCCGTTTCTTCGCCATGCCTGAGCCGAGCGACGCTCCTAAATACGTTGCCCATGTGCGCCAGGTTGCACGTGAAACAGTTATTGCCGCAGCTCCGGGGACTCATGCCTCGGCTCCCGTGCATGTGAATTTCCCATTCGACGAGCCGCTGGTGCCCAACACCAGCATGCCCGACCTGTTCGATGCGGGTCGCGTTACCTCCGCTGACGATCTTCCTGCCTTGGTGCGTACCGAACACGAGCTTTCTTCCCGCGATGCGACTTCCCTGGTGGATTTCCTCGATTCCCATACCGTGGTGGTTCTTGCTGGCGAAGGAACGTTTTCTGCTGAAGCGGTTGCAGACAGCACGCGCAGGGACCGGGAAGCGCAGGCGCTTCTTGCTTTCGCCGAGCGCTTCGACGCGCCTTTGCTGGCCGACCCGCTTTCCCACTTGCGCACGTACGGCCACCCCGCCGTTATCTGCGGATACGACCGCATTATGGGGTCGGGTGAAATGCCCGCCTTCGACGCGGTGGTTCGCTTCGGTCGCTATCCGGTGTCGAAGCGCGCAACGCAGGCAATCGAAGCTTGCCATGCCGCGCAGATCGTGGTGGATCCGTTGGCCACGCGCGACTTCAATTCTCAGACCACCACGTTTGTGGCGGCGAGCCCGCTCGATTTCGTAGTGGCTCTGCTGGAAGCGGGGACCGTTCCCAATCCAGAAGAATCTATGGCCTACGCGCCCTTGCCGCAAAACGTTCATGAGTGGGGGCTTATCGACCGTGCCCGCACCGAGCGCATATTGGCAACCGATTTCGCAGCCGATAGCCAGTTCGAAGGTTCCTATCTGCGTGCGATGTTGGAAGAAATTCCCGCAGAAAGCCTGCTGTTCACGGCGAACAGTATGTCGGTCCGTGCGCTCGATGCCTTCTATGTAAGCCAGGCGAAGCATCTTACCGTGCTGGCAAACCGCGGCCTTAACGGCATCGACGGCACCGTTTCCACGGCATTGGGCGCAGCGCAAAGCTTCAAGCAGACTGTTATGGTCACGGGCGATTTAACCTTGCTGCACGACCTGAATTCGCTGGCGCTGCAGGGGGAAATGCTCTTGCGTGAACGTCAAGGCTCGCCAAGGCCCAGCATCGTTATCGTGCTCTTGAACAACAACGGTGGCGCTATCTTCGACATGCTGCCGCAAAAGTCCGATGAATCGTACTTCGAGAGGTTGTTCCTAACCCCTCAGAAGGTTGATTTCACTGCCGCAGCGGGCGCCTTTGGGGTGCCCACGGCCACGGTGCGCACGGTGGCAGAATTCAAGCAGGCATTTAGCGGGTTCCTGGGTGAACAGGGTATATCCTTAATAGAGGTTCCTTTGCCCCTGGCGGGAGTGCGGGAACGCTACGATCAGTATTGGTAACGCGCATGTGCGCACGTGCTTGAGGGGAGCAACCGATGCACAATCACACTTGTGGCTGCGGTCATCATGAAGGGGATGCCGGCTGCGGCCCCCACGAACATCATCACGGCGAGGCCTGCGCGTGCGGCGGCCATCACGAAGCACCCGAGGTTGAGCCCTTGGCTTCAACATGGAGCATGTTGAGCAAATCTGCTCAGGAGCAAACGGTGCCGCCCAAGCGCGAATTCGACTTTGACTGGGAAGGTCAGAAGATCCACGTATACCAGTGGGGCAAGCCTGAAAACACCCCTGTTGTTTTGCTCCACGGCTTTATGCAGACAGGCTTAAGTTGGAGCCTCATTGCCGCTGCCCTTTCGGGCAATCACTGCGCCTACGCGCTTGATTTCCTGGGGCATGGCAGAAGCAGCAAGCCAGGCAACGTCGAGCTTTACCGCTACGACTCCATGGTGCGCATGGTGGAATCGTTTTTGGAACAGGTTGCATGCGTGGGCCCCGAAGACGCCAAGCGCCGTGCCCACGTTATCGGTTATTCCATGGGCGGTCGCGTTGCCCTGGGGCTGGCCTCTTCCGAAAAAGACCTGCTGTATTCGCTGATTCTGGAAAGCTGCAATTTTGGGCCCGAAGGCAACGAGCAGCGCGCCGCCGCAGAAGAGCGCAACGCCGGTTGGGCGCAACGGTTGCGCGATAACGGCATCGAAGAATTCGTGGAGTACTGGGAGGCGCTGCCGCTCTTCGAATCGCAGCGTGAAGCGGGACTCGACGAAGAGCTTCGCCCCGAGCGTTTGGCCAACGACGCTGAATCTATGGCGCTGTGCCTGGAAGGCGCAGGGAAGCACGCTATGCCCGATGCTTCTCAGGCGTTCTCCGTGATGGCAAGCACCTGGGTGCCTGTTAAGTACCTGTGGGGTTACGACGATAGCGGCAGCGAAGCAGTAGCGCACCAACTGGAACACGACGGCATCGATGTGACCTCGTTTGGAACGGGGCATAACATACACTCAGAGGCACCCGTTCTTTACGGTACAGTAGTGCAGGAATTCTTGTCCGGCATAGAACCCAGGGGTGCGGCCCCAGAAGGTTCCGGGCACCAACAATAAGGAAGGATATCCATGAGCGATTTCCCTTGGGAAAAAGTTAAAGATTACGACGAGATCATCTACGAAAAGTACGATGGCATCGCCAAAATCACCATCAATCGCCCCGAGCGCCGCAACGCTTTCACGCCGAAGACGAACGTCGAGCTGTTCGACGCGTTTTCCCTTGCGCGCGACGACCAGGAAGTGGGCGTTATCATCCTTACCGGCGCTAACCACGACGGCAAGGACGAAGACCAGGCATTCTGCTCCGGCGGCGACCAGAAGGTACGCGGCAACGGTGGCTATGTGGGCGAGGACAACATTCCGCGCCTGAACGTGCTTGATCTGCAGCGCCTTATCCGCGTAGTGCCCAAGCCCGTTATCGCTATGGTGAACGGTTACGCTGTTGGCGGCGGCCATGTTCTTCATATCCTGTGCGACCTTTCCATTGCGGCAGAAACCGCTAAATTCGGTCAGACCGGCCCGCGCGTTGGCAGCTTCGACGGTGGCTACGGTGCTTCGTATCTGGCTGCTATCGTCGGTCAGAAGAAGGCTCGCGAGATTTGGTACCTTTGCCGTCTGTACACGGCAGCCGAGGCTCTTGATATGGGCCTGGTAAACAAGGTTGTTCCCTTCGACGAGCTGGAAGCTGAGTGCGTTTCCTGGGCTAGGGAAATGCTTCAGCTTTCGCCTACGGCCCTGCGCTTCCTGAAGGCATCGTTCAACGCTGCCACCGACGGCTATGCCGGTTTGCAGCAGCTTGCAGGCGACGCCACGCTTCTGTACTACACGTCCGACGAAGCGAAGGAAGGCCGCGATGCCTTCAAGGAAAAGCGCAAGCCCGACTTCGACAAGTTCCCGAAATTCCCCTGATCTGAAAATCCCTGATAAAGGATGTGACGGCAATGATTGCCCAATTGGCGGAAATGGCCTATCGCAAGGCCGGTCAGATGTTTTTCTGCGTGCAGAAGGATGCGCGCTCGATAACGTTTAGCTATCGCCGCGCCCGCTTTGCTGCTGCGGCTCTGGCTCAGCAGCTTGCCAAGCACGGTTACGGTCGCGGCACCACGCTTGCGTGCAATCTGTACAACGGCGCCGAGATCGTGATTCTTTCCTTGGCGGCGGCGTACGGCGGCTTCACGTTGGCGCTGCTGAATCCGCGTCTTTCCTACGAAGAGCGCAAGCTGCGCATCGTGGAGCTGGAAAACGCCACGGGCGAAGCCGGCATCGATGTGCTGGAGCGGTCTGCGGTTGAGCGCCTGATGATCGATGCGACGGGCTACGGCTTGGCCGATTTCGCCGCTTTGCCGGAAGGCTCGGTGCCTCATGCTACGCGGTTTGAGGCGTTCGCCCGCGAATGCGAGCGGGCATGGGATGGCCAAGAGGCGGGCATTGTTATGTTCACATCGGGCTCTTCGGGAACCCCGAAGGCCACGCTTTTGCCATGGGACTGCATCACCGGTGCCGCTACCGCGGCAAACCGCGTTTTGGCATTGGAGGATGGTCGTAGCGTATGGCAGCTGGTTCTGCCCATGTGCCACATTGGCGGCTTCCAGATCATGGTGCGCTCTCTTCTGAACGGTGGCTCGTTCATCGTGTACGAGCGCTACAATCCCGTGCGTGTGCTGAATGACGTGCTGAGCTTCCGCGTTACGCATATTTCTGTAGTGGATAAGATCCTGGCCGATTTGCTGGAAAACGATCGCGATAGGGTTATCGGGCAGTACGCGTGCATTCTTTTGGGCGGTGCGGCGCTGAACGAAAAGACGCTGCGCATGGCTTTGCGCGCAAAGGCAAACTTGTACTCCAGCTACGGCATGACGGAAACTTCCAGCTTCATTGCCGCGGCTCCGGTAACCCGCGGTTTCGATGGCGGGCTTGAACTGTTGCCTGGCTATGATGCTCGCGTCGTAAGCCCCGATGCTGACGGTATTGGCCAGCTGCACGTTGCGGGTCCTGGCATCTTCGAGGGATACCTGAATGCTCGCAAGGCCATGAGTGCCGATGGCTATTTCGTCACCGGCGACAGGGCCTCTATCGACCGTAATGGCCTTTTACGTGTGTACGCGCGCACCGAAGACCTCATTATTTCGGGCGGTGAAAACATCTATCCAGCTGAAGTCCAGGATGTTCTGCTGGGCATCCCCGGCGTGAAGGACGCCTATGTGTTCGGCACCGCCGACGAAACCTGGGGGTATCGCCCTGTGGCGTTCATCGAGGCCGATTATTCCGCTGAAGCCATTGCCCGCGATCAAGAAGAGTTCGGCATCGATCCTGCTCAGAGTTGCATTCGCCCGGCAACGTGCCCGCAGGAATACGCCCATATGGTGCACGATTACCTGAATGGTTGCATGTCGAAGCTTCATCATCCCAAGCACATTTTGGTGATGGACGAATTCCCGCGCACCATCGCCGGCAAGGTGGATCGACGTGCGCTGAAGCAGCGCTACGACAAGCGTATCGACATCAAGTCGCTTACCCTGTATCGCGTGAAGCAGCCCTTTTCCCATCCCGTGAAGACGGCCAAGGGCAACGTCGATTTCCGCGAATCGTTTTTCGTGGAAGTGGAAGACTGGGCTGGGCGCACGGGCATTTCCGAGTGCGTTTCGTTTGCCACCAATTGGTATTTGCCCGAAACCATCGCAGAAGATTACGCCGTAGTGCGCGACTCCATTGCCCCTGTGGTGCTTGGTGAGCGCTACCTGTATCCCAGCGAGGTTTCTGCTTCCCTTGCCACGTTCCCAGGTTTGGCGAAGTATCCCATGGCGAAAGCTGCGGTGGAGCCTGCCATCTGGGACCTGTACGGCAAGATCATCGGCCAGCCGCTTTCGAAGATGATCGGCGGTTCGAACGCCGAGAAGATTCTGGGCGGTGCCGTGGTGGGTATCGCTCCTGTTGAAGAAGTGCGCGCGGCGGTAGACAGCCTGGTGGCTCAGGGCTACACCCGCGTAAAGATGAAGATCGAGCCGGAAACCGCACTCGAATGCGTGGCTGCTGTACGCGCCGACCATCCCGACTTGACGCTGATGCTCGATGCCAACCAGTCGTTCGATGAATCGTACCTGGACGTGCTGTATAAGCTTGACGCATTGAATCCTGTATGTATCGAAGAGCCCTACAACCCGAATTACGTTCCCAACAGCGGCG
Source organism: uncultured Eggerthella sp. (assembly GCA_900547965.1). Taxonomy (GTDB): domain Bacteria; phylum Actinomycetota; class Coriobacteriia; order Coriobacteriales; family Eggerthellaceae; genus Anaerotardibacter. The sequence goes on from URJE01000032.1 coordinate 9,492, forward strand.
AGCGCAACCTATTCGTGCGCCTTTCGCTGCTGCAGGATGAACTGAAAACCATGGTGTGCCTGGACGAATCGGTGGTAGCCGCAAGCGATATGGAAGCGGCCATGGGGCTGGACAACCTTCGTTGCTACGCTTTGAAAATTGCGAAGTTCGGTGGCATTCAACCCACGCTCGACTTCTATCACTGGATGCGCAGCCTTGGTAAAACGGTTTGGATGGGCGGCATGTTCGACACAGGCGTTTCGAAGCGCATGCATGCGGCTTTCGCAACCTTGCCGGGCATGGATTTGCCGCCCGATGTTTCGGATTATTCGGCATACTTCGCCCACGATACCGCCCTTCCTCCGCTGGAGCTTAAACACGGTGAACTGGTGCTGAACGCACCTAAGAACCCCGTTGGCCTTGGCTGCATTTTGGACAAGGAATACCTGCAGTCCATTGCAATCGATGAAGTAACGGTTACCACCGAGGGGTAGAGTTTTTGCCATGCGAAAAAAGCTGCTGGTTGTTGTTGCCGCACTTGCCTTAGTGCTCTGCATGCCCGCCGTGGCATTTGCAGCCAATTCGGCGTTCGACAAGGGAACGGCGGAAAGTACAAGCTACGTTGACACCTATACGGGAAACGCTTTCCTTATGGAGCGCGATGCGCTGAACCTTACTGTTGGGCGTGATTTGTACTGGGCGGGAGACACGTTGAACGCCAGGGGCCTTGAAGTAGGCGGAGGAACCGGCGGCAGCGCTTTGCTTGCTGGCAGCACGTTGAACGTGGCTTCTTCTGCTATTCACGGTAGCTTGCGTGCGGCAGCCCAGACCGTGAACGTTTCTTCGACGACGGTTGGGAACAACATCACCGTTGCTGGGCAGAATGTGTCTATCGCATCCGACGTTTCCGCCTGCGGCGTGTATGCAGCCGGTTCGATTGTGAACGCATCGGGAACCTATGAGGGCGCGGCTTTTGCTGCAGGTACGGTTAACCTTGCCGGATCCTATGCAGGTGATGTTAACGTTTCGGCGGGTACGGTAAACGTTTCGAAGGGCACCACGGTGGGTGGCACGCTTAGGGTGCCGAACAATGCGCAGGTTACCATCGAAGAAGGCGCCAACGTTCCCAACGTAAGTTATGTTGACGACGCTCTGGTTTCTGCCGTTTCTGAAGAATCGGAACCGAACTCGTTTTCCGTGATTGGGCCGCTGCTGTTTTCGTGCATTGCCCATGCCTTGCTGGTGCTGCTGTTCTTCTTCTTGATTAAGGGAGCAATGGAAGGTGCCGTCAAACTTGCGGAAACGAAGTTTTCGCGCATGTTCATGCTGGGCTTTGTAGCGTTTTTCGTGCTGCCCCTGTTGGGATTCTTCCTGCTGTTCCCGCTTGTTACGGCCCCCATTTCTGCGCTGATATTCATTTTCATTGCGGTGTTGTGGATGTTTTCCATCCCGTTTGCCGGCTACGTGTTGGGGCGCCGCCTGTTCGGGGGCATGGCGCCTTTGGGCGCGGGCGTGATAGGAACGCTTGCTCTTACCGCTATTTGTTATATCCCGTATCTCTTCTTCGTGGTGCCAACCGTATGTTCCGTTTTCATTGCGGGCTACCTTACGCAAAGTTTCTTGGACAAGCGGGTGGGAAAATAGGGCCAGGTGCCAGATTCCCGTTTTCGGTTTTGGGCCGCTGCCAACCTTGAGTGCTTAAGGGCTGTCGGATTTCCGGCAGCCCTATTTAGTGGAAACCTGGCACCTGTTGGGGATCTGACACCCGTCCCCATCTCCCATTTTTAGTGTGAATCGGTCTTTAATCCAAAAACATGGCTCGTAAACCAATTTCTTTGGTTCGCATACCCTTTTTTGCTATAAAGAGAGGGGGAGTTCGTATATACGACCGTTACGAACACGCCCAATATCTGCGACGATTCAGTTGAAGTGCCCTTCTTCGCACGGAAAAGTGGGTTGGACGGTACGCAGATATCCCCTGGTGTTGAAAGTTCGGCAGCATCGGGAGAAGCATTCTCTGGCAAACGAAAGCGAGATTGGGGATCAACGATGAAGCGAATACGACCATTGCTGGCAATGGCCCTAGCGCTTGCTCTTATATGCTTAGGCGGCAGCTTTGCCTTTGCAGATGACGAGGGCGGCAACAGTTCCATGCGGGGGGGGGTGGACCCCAAGGTAACGGTTGATCCGTCCTCCATGAACGATTGGGCAGCGATTCTTGGCGGCGAAACGCTTAACACTGCAAACATCGGTCGAATATGGACGGACAAAACCGTATCAGCCGATACAATTACCACAAGCAGCGGAAAAGTCATTGATCGCGGGGATTCTTCAACGTTCATAACAGCCCTTTCGGCACTTTCGTCCACTTCGAATGTGAAATCCTCTTCCACCACGCCGCTCGACATTGTGCTGGTGTTGGATGCTTCGGGGTCGATGGATGACCCCATGAGTGACAATGACGGCACGAAGCGCATTGACGCATTGAAGAAAGCGGCAAATGACTTCGTGACTACGATTGCCAACCAGAACCAGGGCATCTCCGATTCATCAAAGCAGCATCAGGTTTCCATCGTGAAGTTTTCGGGCAATAAATCTGCTTCCGTGGGCAACGACACGTACTACGCAGGTGGATACAAATACAACTACAGCCAGGTTATGAAGGCCATGTCCCCTTGCACGGATGCGGCCGCATTCACGAGCACCATTAACTCCATCAGCCCCGCCGGTGCCACGCGTGCCGACTACGGCTTGCAGCTTGCCCAGAGCCAAACCTCTAACCGCGAAGATGCCAAGAAGATCGTTATCTTCTTCACCGACGGTTCGCCTACTTCTAGTAGTGGTTTCGAGTCGGGGGTTGCCAGCAGCGCGGTATCGGCAGCGAAAGCCATGAAGGATAAAGGCGCCACCGTGTATACCATCGGCATCTTCAGCGATGCAAATCCCTCTGCTGATCCTTCGGGAGCAAGCAACAAAAATAAATTCATGCATGCGGTTTCCAGCAACTTCCCCGAAGCTTCCTATACCCAGGGATTCTTGGGCGGCTGGAATTGGGACCTGGGTACGCGTGCCGAAGGTTCCGACTTCTACAAGTCGGCCTCGAACGCTGATGATCTGGACAAGGTATTCGAAGGCATTTCTTCCGAGATAGTTAAGGGGTCGGGCTACCCAACGAAGGTCACTGAGGGCGCCGAGCATACGAGCGGCTACATTACCATCGATGACGCGTTGGGCGCCTATATGCAGGTCGATAGCTTCAAGGCCATTGCGCTGAACGGGCAGACTTTCGAAAATCCCACGAAAACCACTGCAGGTAATGTGGATACGTACACCTTCGACGACACGGTAACCATGGACGGCAAGGACGTAAGCTTGGGCAACGTGGTGATCACGGTAACCAAGTCTGACGATCTTGTCGTCGGCGACAAGGTTCAGGTGAAGGCGCCGGCAGCGCTGATCCCCCTGCGTAGCTACAACGTGGACCAAAAGTCTATGACCATGACGATTTCGGACACCAAGCCGATTAATGTTGTGTACACGTCGAGCCTGAAGCCTGGGGTGGAAAACCTGTTGGCAAACCCCGATGACACCATGTCAAAGTACCTGCAGGCGAACTCCCAGGACGGCAAGGCTTCGTTCTACAGCAACGATTGGGAACAGGGCTACCTGGGCAGCACCATTGCGAGCTTCGAGCCCTCAAACGACAACATGTACTATTACTTCACCAGCGACATGCCTATCTACACCGATGAAGCGTGCACTCAGCGCGCCCACCAGGTGGTTGCAGGTAATACCTATTGGTACAAGTACTCGTACTACGAAATGACGAATGCGGGTAGCGGTGCCGTTGAGGAGAAGGAAAAGGTTGTAAGCTTTAGCGGCGCTGATGCCGAGGCTGTCCAGGGCTCCATCGGGGTGAACGACCAAGGTGCCTACTTCAAGGCTGGCACTGCTCGACTGACCTACCTCAACAACCTGTACAAAGCGAAAGATGACAACGCCACGGGAACCGCCATCGACGTGCTGAACCCGAAATGGGTTGGTGCAGGCAAGGTTGGGGCCTACTTGGGCAACAACGGCAAGCTTTCCGTTGACCTTCCCGGTGCTTTGGCGGTAACGAAAGAGCTTAAGGTGCCCGACGGGTACAGTGCTAACGACTTCGCAGACGACTCATTTGAGTTTACCGTTGCCATGCCAGAGGCCGCAAACAAGAGCTTTAGCGCCGTGGTGAAGAACGCTAGCGGCGAGCAGCAGGGCGACGCATTTACCCTGTCGTTTGACGGAGACGGCAAGGCGACGCAGAGCCTGAAGGCAGGCGAAACGCTGTACGTGTATGGCCTTGCTGGCGGTTGGGACTACACGGTTACCGAATCCGTTCGTGCTGGATTCACCCAGGAGGGGACAGGCCTTACGGGCACTATTACAGCTGGTGGAACGGCAAATGCGAAAGTAGTGAATACCTACAGCGCATCGGGCACGCTTTCGGGCAAGGATTCCCTTAAGGGCGAAAAGGTGCTTACGGGCCGCGACTGGAACAGCACCGATAAATTCACATTCCTTTTGGAAGCACCCGAAGGCTCTGTCGGTGTTCCTATGCCTGAAGGGGCCAACGACGGTAAAGCAACCGTTGAGGTGACCCAGGATGGAGCTTCGGCTGGTACACCGGTTTCGTTCAATTTCGGCGACATTACGTATACCAAGCCCGGTGTATACACCTACGAGATTCGTGAATCTGCAGAGTTGAGTACACTCAATCCAGGCGTAAGCGCATCGGAGGCGCTGTATGAGGTTGTCGTGACCGTTACCGATGAACACCACGACGGCAAGCTGACGGTAAATTCTGAAATGAAGAAGTTGCTTTCTGACGACGGCAACAAGGTAGAATCGTCAGCCGCGCAGACCCCTGCATCTTTCGTGAACGAATACGACACCTCGGTGGTTATGTGGGCGCCTGTTGGAGAAAAGAAGTATACCGATTCGACCGACGCACGTCCTCTTGAGCAGGGCATGTTCCATGTAATTGCTTGCACGAAAGATCCAACTGCACCCTTGCCCAAGCTTGATAACGATCAGGAGATTAATGACGAGCGCGATGGCGCAAATTGGCGCGGTGCGGTAGTTTCCGTGGAAGCGGACGGTACCATTTCGTTCCCGCAGGCAAAGTACGAATTCAAGAACCTGGGACAGGGCCAGAAAAAGCAGTTCGAGTATAAGATCATGGAAGTGGTACGGGACGGCGATAAGTGGCGCTCCGTGGAAGATGCCCTCGTGGACCCGAAATTTGACTCAGCAGGCGTGACATACGACCCGACAATTTGGACCGTCGAGGTAACTCTTAAAAACGAGAACAATACGCTTGTGCTGGACACCAAGTACAGCAGCAACAGGGTGCAAGCTGGTGGTTCATCGGGAACTCCCGTCATGTTCGATTTCAGCAATAGCTATGAGCCTACCGCTGCAACGGCTGTCATTGAAGGCTCCAAGATTTTGACGGGGCGCAACATGGCCGACCGCGAAACCTTCGGCTTCGGGCTTTCTGCTGCTGATGCGGCCACCCAGAACGCGGTAGATGCTGGCACTGTAAAGCTGCCTGGTGAGAAAACCGTATCGCGCGCCCAGGCCGATGTAGCGACGAGCTTCAGCTTTGATCAGATGACCTTTACCAAGCCGGGCGAATATACCTTCAACGTGAATGAGACCACGTGGAATGGTAAGGCGGTTCCTGCTACCGATGAAAATGGCATACAGTTCGATCGCAGCACCAAGACGGTGAAGGTGAAGGTGACCGACGACCATAGCGGCAAGCTACAAGCCGAGGTTGTTTATCCGCAAGATGGTGTAGCGTTTACCAATAAGTACGCAACGAGCAGCACGTATAACGGCATTCAGGTTGAAAAGACTTTGACCGGCCGCGACATGAAGGCTGGAGAATTCAGCTTCGTTATTGAAGGCAAAAACGATGCCTCTAAGGAACTTCTTGCTGACACTGACAGCGACAAGGAGTTCGCCAACCCGAATAATCGTGCCGAAGGCATTGCCGATGTGATGACGAAGATCGCGGGACACACCTTTATCCAGGCCGATAGCGGCAAGCGCTTCGAGTTCACGGTTAAGGAAGTAATTCCCAAGGGAGCAGTTCAGGACCAGGCAACAGGGCTTTGGTACGTTGAGGAAAGCGGCTTGTACTACGACGGGGCAACCCATGATGTGACCATCGATGTTACCGATTACGGCAAAGGTCAGCTTGATGTAACCACCAAGGTCGATGGCAAGGAAACCAACGTGGTCTCCTTCGAAAACAAGTACCGCGCTCAGAATGTTTCGTTCGATACGGCAACTGCTCAGCTGAACAAGATCCTGCAGGGCCGCGACTGGATCGAAAACGATTCCTTTGACTTCACCATCACCGCGCTTGACGGCGCGCCGATGCCTAAGCGCAATGGTGAAGAAGTATCTTCCACAACGGTGAAGTCGTCCAATTCGGGGGATGGCGATTCGGTATCGTTCGACTTTGGCCAGATTGAGTTTACGTCCGATATGGTGAAGGATGCTCCTGGTCATAAGCGCACCTTTACCTACGAGGTAACTGAAAACGCCGGTAATCTGCCTGGCATTCAGTACAGCGACAATAAAGCCGTTATCGAGGTAACGGTAAGCGACAATGGCCAGGGCAAGCTGGTTGCGTCTGCCACCACGCAGAATGGCACGTTTGTAAACCGCTATTCTGCTGAGCTGAATTACACGGCAGCGGGTGGCTTGAACCTTGCCAAGACGCTGACTGGTCGCGATATGACTGATGGTCAGTTCATCATTAAGATCACGACCGATGACGAGGCGTCGGCAGGCCTGCTCGGCTTGCCAGAGGGCGGCCGTGAGGTTTCGATGCCTGCGGCTAACGATGGAGTGCAGGTTACGAAGTCTGCGTTGACTGGCGATGTAGTGCTAGCGCAGCGAGACGCGGGTAAAACCTACCGCTATAAGGTGGTCGAGCAAGGCACGGCGCCTAATGGCTATTCCTACGACACGGCAGAACGCACGGTAACGATTACCGTTGAGGGCGATACCGCAAATGGCACGCTGAAGGCAACCACGGTTGTTTCCGGTGGTCCCGATGGCACCAAGACTTATGCGTACAGCAGCGATGCCGTTGGTACGCAGGAAAAGGCAGTTGTACCGTTTAACAACAGCTATGCAGCTTCGGGCGAAGGTGGCA